>DATMFB010000099.1:0-1621 GCA_035556395.1 Microbacteriaceae bacterium | reverse complement strand
CGAGGACACGGTGCCGCTCATACCGAACCGGAGCCGTTCCATGCCGCGCGAGATCCCCGAGAAGCCCGCCCTCGAAGGCCTGGAGGACACCTGGGCTGCGGCATGGGAGCAGGACGGGACGTACCGGTTCGATCGGGCTGCCGCGCTCGCCGCGGGCAAGGACGCGATCTACGCGATCGACACCCCACCGCCGACCGCATCGGGCTCGCTCCACATCGGCCACGTGTTCTCGTACACGCACATGGACCTCGCCGCGCGCTTCAACCGGATGCGCGGCAAGCAGCTCTTCTACCCGATGGGCTGGGACGACAACGGCCTGCCGACCGAGCGGCGCGTCCAGAACTACTACGGCGTGCGCGTCGACCCCACGCTGCCCTACGACCCCGACTTCACGCCCCCGCTCGAGGGCGGCGAGGGCTCGAGCGGCAAGATGGCCGACCAGGTGCCCGTGAGCCGGCGCAACTTCATCGAGCTCTGCGAGCGCCTCACCGAGGAGGACGAGGTCAAGTTCGAGGAACTCTGGCGCCGCCTCGGCCTCTCCGTCGACTGGTCGCTCACCTACCGGACGATCGGCGACCACGCGCAACGCGTCTCCCAGCGGGCGTTCCTGAAGAACCTCGAACGCCGTGAGGCCTACCAGGCGGACGCGCCGACCGTGTGGGACGTGACGTTCCGCAGCGCCGTCGCCCAGGCCGAGATCGAGGACAAGGACCAGCCGGGCGCCTACCACCGGATCACGTTCCACCGCCCCGACGGCGGCGTCATCGAGGTCGACACGACCCGCCCCGAGCTCATCCCCGCCGACGTCGCGCTCGTCGCGCACCCCGACGACCCGCGCTACCAGGACCTCTTCGGCACGACCGTCACGACGCCGCTCTTCGGCGCCGAGATCCCCATCCGCGCGCATCACCTCGCCCAGCAGGACAAGGGCACCGGCATCGCGATGGTCTCGACCTGGGGCGACGTGACCGACGTCGTGTGGTGGCGAGAACTCGATCTCCCGGCTCGCGCGGTCGTCGGCAAGGACGGCCGCTTCATCGCCGAACCCGGGGCGCTCGACGTCTTCACGGACGCCGGCCGGGCCGCGTATGCGGAGCTCGCCGGGAAGACGGTGTTCTCCGCCCGCCAGCGCATCGTCGAGCTGCTGCGCGCATCCGGCGATCTCATCGGCGACCCGAAGCCGATCACGCACCCGGTGAAGTTCTTCGAGAAGGGCGACAAGCCGCTTGAGATCGTCTCGACGCTGCAGTGGTATCTCATCAACGGCGCGCGGGACGAGGGGCTCCGGGAGGCGCTCGTCGGCCGCGGCCGCGAGATCGACTTCCACCCCGACTACATGCGGGTCCGCTACGAGAATTGGGTCGGCGGCCTCACGGGCGACTGGCTCGTCTCGCGCCAGCGCTTCTTCGGCGTGCCGATCCCCGTCTGGTACGCGCTCGGCGCGGACGGCGAGCGCACCGGAGAGGTGCTCACGCCGCTTGCCGAGCAGCTGCCCGTCGACCCCTCCTCCGACGTGCCCCCCGGTTACGAGGAGTCGCAGCGCGGTCTGCCCGACGGCTTCGGCGGCGAGGTCGACATCCTGGACACGTGGGCGACGTCCTCGCTCACGCCGCAGATCGCG
>DATMFB010000098.1:0-2309 GCA_035556395.1 Microbacteriaceae bacterium | reverse complement strand
GTGCGGCGGTCGAACGCGTCGACGAGCATGCCGCCCCAGAGCCCGGCCACGATCATCGGGACGAGGGAGATGGGGCCGACGAGCGCGACGAGCAGCGTCGACTGCGTGATGTCGAAGATGAGGAGCATGACCGCCGTCATCGTCAGCCAGGCGCCGATGCCGGAGATCGACTGGCCGGCCCAGAGGCGGGCGAAGGCGGGCGAGGCCTTGAGCGGCGTCAGGTCGACGAAGGTGCGGTGGGGTGCGGGCGCGGCGTCCTCTCGCACCTCCTCACTCACTTTGCGAGCCTACTCCCGCCGAAACGGGCGGAATGCCGATGGCGCGATGGGGGTTGTCGAGAGCATGAGCGAACCGATCAAGGTCGACATCTGGTCCGACGTCGCGTGCCCCTGGTGCTTCATCGGCAAGCGGCGGTTCGAGGCTGCCGCCGCCGAGTTCGACGGCGAGCTGGAGGTCGTCTATCACTCGTACGAGCTGGCGCCCGACACACCCGAGGACTACCAGGGCACGCATCGCGACTACCTCGCGAGCCGTGGCTTCCCGCCGGAGCAGATCGGGGCGATGCTCGATCGGGTCACCGGGATCGCCGAGACGCTGGGGCTGCACTACGACTACGACGCGAACCAGCCGACCCGCACGCTCAAGGCGCACGAGCTGCTGCACTTCGCGAAGGCGCACGGCAAGCAGGTCGAGATGAAGGAGCGCCTCATGCAGGCGTACTTCGAGCGCGGCGAGCATGTCGGGCGCATCGACGACCTCGTCCGGATCGCCGGCGAGGTCGGGCTCGAGGAGAACGCCGTCCGCGCGGCTCTCGAGTCCGGGGAGTTCGCGGCGGCCGTGCAGGAGGACATCTCGGCGGCACGCGATATCGGCGTGCAGGGCGTGCCGTTCTTCGTCTTCGACATGAAGTACGGCGTCTCGGGCGCGCAGGAGTCGGCCACCTTCCTCGAGGTGCTCGAGAACGTCAAGACGGAGCGAGCCGCGAGCCCGACGGTATAGCTAGTCCACTGGACTAAGCGCTGCTACGCTGCCCGCATGAGTTCGGCTGTCAACATCCATGAGGCGAAGACCCACCTCTCGAAGCTCATCGCGCGCGTCGAGGCGGGGGAGACGATCACGCTCGCGCGGGGTGGGAAGGCGGTCGCGGTCCTCGCGCCGCTCCCGGTGGCCGAGCGGTCGAAGCGAGCGCCCGGCCGGTGGGCGGGCAAGGTCTGGTACGCGGACGACTGGGACGTCATGAGCGAGGAGGAGCTCGCCGACTGGTACGACGGCCCGGTGTTTCCGCAGTGAAGCTGCTCCTGGACTCCCATGTCCTGCTCTGGTGGCTGGAACGCAATCCGCGGCTTTCTGATACCCATCGAGCATTCCTCGAGGGGCCCGAGCATGTGGTGTACGCGTCATCGGTCTCGGTGGCCGAGTTGCAGATCAAGGCAGCGCTCGGCAAGCTCGGCATCCCGGACGAACCGCTTGGTGTCGTGATCGCGGAGGAAGGCCTGGAGGAGCTCGAGTTCCGCTCGGATCATGGCGACGTGCTTCGCGCACTTCCGCCGATCCACCGGGACCCCTTCGATCGGATGCTCATCGCGCAGGCGCTTGTCGAGGACTGCGTGCTCGTCACCGCCGATGCGGCGATCCGGCAGTATGGCGTTCCGACCGTTTGAGGCGAGCCCGGGTGATGTCGACAGGCTCAATCGGCCGAGCGCTGAGCGACCGGCTCCGTGATGTCGGCCAAGGTCGCGTCGAGCGCGGCGATGAGCTCGTCGGCCTCGACGAAGAGCGAGAGCCCGTGCTCGCCTGCCCCGAGCGAGACGCGCCTGCCGGTCATGCTCGTATCGGCATATACCGGCCAGGCGGTCGTGCTGCCGAGCGGCGTGATGGTGCCGCGCTCATATCCGGTCGCCTCGAGGGCCGTCGCCGCATCGGGCAGCTGGAGCTTGTTGACCCCGACGAGCGCGCGCAGCTTCGGCCAGCCGATCTGCCGATCGCCGGGCACGAGGGCGAAGAGGAAGGTCCCGTCGGAGCGCTTCACGACGAGCGTCTTGACGATGTCTCGCGGGGTGATGCCCAGGATCTGCGCGGCCTCCTCGAGCGAGTTCGCCCGCGTCCGCTCTCGGATGTCGATCGGGAGTCCGCGCGCCTCGGCATCGCGTTCCACCCGTTCCCTGCCGGTCAGAGCTGCCATGGGAGAATCGTAGGGTGACAATCGCGACGGCCACCGCGCCCGCCTTGCGAATCGGGCCCATCACGCTCGACTCGCCGGTGGTGCTCGCGCCCATGGCGGGGATCACGAACATGCCGTTCCGCCGGCT
>DATMFB010000097.1:0-11355 GCA_035556395.1 Microbacteriaceae bacterium | reverse complement strand
CCGGAGGGCCGCAGCCTCTCCTCGGCCGGAAACGACCTCTATGACTGCATTACGGAGAAGGGCTGGGATGTGACCCTCCGATGGGATGGCGGTGTCGAGGCGTCAACCGAAACAATCCCTCAAGAACAGTACAACCTGTACGACGCCGATGCGTCCGCATGCATGGCTGAACTGGACCAACGCATTCTTGCGATGACGGAAGTGGAGATCCGCGCCGCTTACCAGGCGGAACTTGCCACCCGGGAGTGCCTGGTGGGCTTGGGATACGACGTACAAGAACCCCCGAGTGAGCAGACGTACATCGACGACTTCTTCGGAGTTCGCTGGACCGCGTACGGGGAGTCCAACGTTTCCATTCAGGCGCTCTCGGACTCCGAATGGAGGACGCTCAACGAGAGTTGCCCTCAGCCGTCATGGGGCTTCGGCGCCAAATAGCAACACGCACGATCTCGCCCCCGAACCGGAGAGTCCGTGATCGGGCTCGCCTCCAGCGACCGCGACGCATACGGCAATCGGTTCGAGACCACGCCGAGATGTTGCGACCATGCCGAAACTTGCCGCTCGGATGTGTCGATCTGGCCGAAGCTCCGACTTCAGAGTCGCTGACGGCGCCCACTGCGCTCCGCGAACGCGTCGAGCGCTCCGATGACACCTTAGGCGACCCAGACGCGGTTTCGCTGAGCTGAGGGGTCTGTCTGGCGGAGGATGCCTTCAGCCACCAGCGGTTCGATCGCGTTCGCGGTGCTCTGCGGGCCGAGCCCGAACCGCTCGCCGACGTACTTCGCGTTCACGACAGGCTCTCCAGGAGCACGTCGGCGAGCGTGTGCGCCCGCGCGTCGGGGCGCACGCAACTGCGTCCAAGAGAGATCCACCCTGGCCCGGGTTTCTGCCAGGACTGCGGCTCGTAGTCATCGGCAGCTTTGTGGTGCTTTGCACGAGCGTGATGACATCCCCGATTGTGCGCGAGCCCACCTCCTCCGCCACTTCCGGAACCGATGAGTTCTCTTAACTTACTGGCCGCAAGCTCCGGCCGATGCGGATGTTCTCCTGTCCCCAGAGTTGGCCGTACTCGCGAGTCCGTTGTGCGGGGTTGTCGGAAATGAAGCGGTGGGGCAGTAGCCTGCGCTTCACTCGTACCTCCTCGCAGACTGCTACCTCACCCATCCAGTCACTCGATTCCGAGCGGCGGTCGCCATCCCCGGCGTCTTTGCAGCCGGGCGGGTGTGAGGATTCGGGGTCGGCCGGACATTATGGGATGTGGGCGCAGACACGGACGAGCTGACATGGGCCGCGGTGCTGGCCGGCGATGCCCGGTCGTTCGGCCTGATCTGGGACCGGCACCACGCCCGCGTCGAGCGGCACCTGATCGGACTCGGCTGCCCGATGGCCGAGGTCGAGGATCTGGCGGCGATCACGTTCCTGGAGCTGTGGCGCAAGCGCGTCGCGGTGAGGTTCGTGGACGGCTCACTGCTGCCCTGGCTGCTGGTCACCGCCTGCAACGTCCACCGCAACGCCGCGCGGGGCCGCGCCCGCTACCGGGCGCTGCTGGCCCGGCTGCCTCTGCCCGAGCCCGCTCCTGATCCCGGCGAGCTGGCCGCCGAGCAGGACACCGCGCAGACGCGGCGGGTCCGCGAGACGCTGGCCGCGTCGCGGCCGGCCGACCGCAGCCTGGTCGCGCTGACCGCGCTGGAGGGCTACACCGTGACCGAGGCCGCTGCTGCGCTCGGCCTGACCGAATCGGCCGCCCGGATGCGGCTGTCGAGGATGCGCGCCCGGCTGAGGGCCGCACCCGCTGAAGGAGAAGCATCATGAACACCGCCACTCGCTCGGACGCGATCCGGGAAGCCCTCGTCGGCCACGTCGCCGCAGCCCTCGCCCGCCCCAGGCGGGCGCTGTGGGCGACCGGGCTCGTTCTCGCTGGTGCGGTCGCCGGGGCCGGTGCCTCGACCGCGACGGTCGCCGCGACCGGCGGGTTCGCCGTCCAGCAGCCGGCCGTGCCGTCCGGCCAGCCGATCCCGGACCTCGGCCCTGCGATCCCCGCACCGCCGGGCACGATCCCCGGCGTGCCGGTCGTCGCCGTGCTCGGCGAGCCGACCACCCTGACGGTCGCCGACGCGACCGAGATCCCCCTGGCTGATCGGCCCGAGGCCGCGACCCACCTGCGCGTGACCGTCACAGCCTTGACGCCGGGGAGCCTGTCGTGGGGCACCGACCCCGGCGGCAACAACCCGAGCGGCATCTGGCGAGACAGCGACATCGGCACCCGCTCCGCGACCGCCTGGGGCGATCGCCCGCTGGACGCCACGACGACGACGCTCTACCTGACACCCTCGGCCGGGTTCACCGGGACGGTCACCCTCCAGTACGTCACGCACATCCCCACGAAGCTCGGGGTGAACGCGCGCGGCGAGACGTTCGGCGCCGAGGGCGGCCCGGACGGGATGCCCGACCTGATCGCTGTCGTCGGGGAGGCGCCGGACGGCAGCCTCGTCACTGGCTATGCCCGCGCCAGCGATCTCCACACGGACAGCCCGGATCACCCCGGCATGCCCTCCAGTCCCGAGGAGGCTCTGCAATGGCAGCAGGAGCGGCAGGAGAAGTACCCGAACGGCTGGGACATCCCCGTGTTCGACTCCGATGGGACCACGCAGGTCGGCGTGTTCCACATCGGTTCCTAGCCGCTCGTCACCGCACGCGGGCGCTGCCCGCGGGTCGGCAAGGCGGTGCGGTCAGGCGGCGTCGAGGATGCGCGCCGGGTCGGTGATCGTGCACAGCCGGTAGTCGGCGTGGGCTGTGGCCGTGATCGTCACCCACAGGTCGCCGACAGCGCAGTAGGCCGCTGCTGCGCTCGGTGCTCGGAGTTCGTGGCCGGGGTGTTCCCGGCCGTCGATGCAGATCGTCGTCGGGGTCCAGTTCACCCCCCTCAGCTCGTCGCGGGCTTGATCCAGGCCGGCACGGATCGCCTCGGGTGACGGGGACGGCCCTGTGCGTTGCTCCAGATCAATGCCGCTGAGTTCATCCAGCAGCCTGTCGCGCATGCGGTCCTCGTGCTCGGCTTCCTCCGCGACGGTGCTAGTGGTGACGACCGGCGGCGTGTCCGGCTCGTCGAAGAAGCCGACGCTGACGTGCGTGATCCGCCCGGTTGGACCGCCCCAGCCGGCGAGCCGCACGCTGCCCGGCCAGGACTCCAGCTCGAACAGTGGGAGCCCCGAGGCGCGCATCTGTTCGCGCTGCTCGCGGCGTCGCGCCTCGAATCCGCGTCGCGGGTTCGCCGCCGTCAGCAGCTCGACGCGCAGGCTCCCCGCTCGTGCTCCTGGGTGCCACCAGATCGACGTGAAGAACACCAGCCACGCGAACATCAGCAGGACGAGCGGCGGCAGCCACCACCACACTCCGACCGTGACTTGCAGCACGACGCCGATCACCAGGCCGATCCCGGCGACGATGAGGTATAGCAGCGGCGTGGGGATGATCCCGCGCCGGCCTGCCAGCACGCGCCATGCCCGCAGCGGCGCGGTCCACGGTCGCGGCTCGCGCGCCTGGAGGTACATCGACCAGCCGCGGCTCCCGGTTGTGCGCCCATACTTCAGCCACCGCCACAGGCGCGACCACGCGGACGGTCGCGGGTCGGGATCGGACATGGCACGAGTCTACGAAGCGGCACGTGCGCCGATCGAAGCATGGACCGGGGTTGGCCGGTGGTCAGGGCTGCACGGTGACGGTGGCCTCGTGGGGTCCACCGCATTGCGCGCTGCCGCCTACGCGCACCCACTCCGGCGTGACCTCTGTATCGGAGAGCGCCGTGCCGTCCGCGGCGAGCGTGCGCACCGTGAACGTGTCGGGGAGGCTGTCTACTGAGAACGTCCAGGTGTCGCCGTCGTGGTCGGCGACGGTGATGAGTCCGAGCGGTCCCGTCATGTCCACGTCGCTAGCCGGAGCGCAGCCGGCCTCGGTGCAGAGCTGCACCTGATCCACGGCCGCGGTATCGCCGTCGAGCGCGACCGTCAGGGTGTTGAGCCAGCCGATCGCGGGGCACGCCCCGAAGGGGATCGACACGCAGCCGCTCAACCCCAGCACGGCGATCAGCCCCGCCACTGTCACGATGCTCGCCCGCCGTCTCCCGATCATCACCGCCTCGCTCTCAGTCATCCGACCCTGCTCTCCTTCTCGACCCTACGACCCCATCCCTCCGCTCACGCTCCCAACTTCACCAATCTCCAACCCCTCCAGCCCAAGGGACGTATACTACCTTGGTAGATACGACATGCGCGCTATAAGAAACAGAGGTGTCGGCGATGAAGGGCGGCGTGATCCTGTTCCGGGGCACCGGATCGGATGCGCTGCGCTACCTGGAGTCCGACCGCTCGCTGGCCGATGAGTATTACCTGGAGGGCGGCACGGCTCTCGCGGAGTTCACGGCGGTCGACGGCCGGGGCCGGGTGATCGGCGAGCTGGCGCTGACGGCGGACGAGTACCGCCAGTGGGTCGATTGGACGAACCCGCTCACCGGGGAGTCGATGGGCCGGCCCCGAGAGTCCGGCCCGGATCGGCGTGGCAGCCCTCGGTTCGCGGAGATGGTCGTGAACGTCCCGAAGTCGTTGTCGATCGCCGCCGCGCTGCACCCGGAGGTGTCGGAAGCCCTGGATGCTGCGCAGCGGGACGCGGTGGCGGAGATCCGGTCCTGGCTCGGACAGCACTCCGTCACCCGGGTCGGGCCGCGTGGCAGGCAGGAGGTGGTGTCGGTCGAGCAGTTGGAGACGGTCGCCGTCTCGCACAAGACCTCCCGCGCGGGCGACCCGCATCGGCACATCCACTTCCAGATCGGTACTCGCGTATGGGCGGCCGGCGCCTGGCGCGGGCTGGACACCGGGGCGCTGTTCCGGCAGCAGGGCGCGATCCGCGCCCTCGGCACCGCCGTCCTCGCCGCGCACCCGCAGCTCGCGGCCGTGCTCGACGCGCACGGCCTGACGCTGGACCCGGTGAGCGGGGAGGTCGCGGAGCTGGTGCCGTGGAACGCGGTGATGTCCAAGCGCGGCGAGCAGGTGGCGCGCAACCTGGCGCGGTTCCGCGCGGAGTGGGACGCGGCGCATCCCGGGCAGGAGCCCGGCCCGGTCGTCAGCGGACGGTTGCAGAAGAAGGCGTGGGACCACGAGCGGCCGAACAAGAAGCCCAGCGTGCTCGGCTCGGAGGCCGGCTGGCGGCGCGAGCTACAAAACGCCGGCTACACCCCGGACCTGGCGCGCGCTACCGTGCAACCCGCGCGCGGCACGGACGAGCTGGGCGTGCAACAGGTCGCATCGCGGGCGCTGGACCGTTGCGCGGCCGGTGCATCGACGTGGACGGTGCATGACGTTCAGGAGCACGTCACCCGCATCATCACCGAGGCCGGCGTGCGCGCAGAGCACGAGGCGCTGCGCGACTTGGTTGCGATCACGACCCGGCTGGCGGTCGAGGATTGCCTGTCCGTGCTCCCGCCGGACTCGATCCAGCCCGACTATGTGGCGCACCTGACGACGCTGCACGTCGTCGCGGTTGAGACGCAACTGCGCGACATGATCCAGGCGCGCGCCGCCCGTGGCGCACCGGAGGCGCCGGACGTGACGCGCCTGGAACGCGACGCCGGCTTGGACCCGGAGCAGGCGCAGGCCGCCGCCGCGGTCGCCGGCACCGACGCGCTCGTGGTGGTCGAGGGCGCGGCCGGCGCGGGAAAGACCACCATGCTCGGCGCCGCGATAGGAGCCGGCGCCGCGCAGGGCCGGCGCACGCGGATCGTGACGCCGACGAAGAAGGCCGCGGACGTGGCCGCTCAGGAACTCGGCGTGAGCACCGACAGCGTGGCGAAGCTCGTCCATGAGCACGGCTGGCGATGGAATAGGGACGGCGTGTGGACCCGCCTGGCCGTGGGCGACACGGACCCGGAGACGGGCGCGACCTACCTCGGCCCCTCGGCCGCCGCGCAGCTTGTGCGGGGCGAGCGGGTCGTGGTGGACGAGGCGGGGATGCTGGATCAGGACACGGCGCTTGCGCTGCTGACCGTGGCGGACGAGCACGGCGCGACCCTCGCCCTCGTCGGGGACCGGGCGCAGCTCCCCGCGGTTGGGCGCGGCGGTGTGCTCGATATGGCGGCGCAGCTCGCGCCGCGCACGTTCGACATGACGACCGTGCATCGCTTCGCCGATCCCGCCTATGCAGAGCTGACCGTGCAGATGCGCCGGGGCGAGCATCCGGCGCTGCTGTTCGATCGGCTGCACTTCCTCGGGCTCGTGGTGCTGCACGAGAGCACGGAGGCGGTGCAGGAGGCGATCGCCGGTGACGCGCGCGACGGGGATGCGATCACGACGGCGACGAACGACGAGGCGCGTGAGCTGAACGCGCGCATCCGCGACGAGCGGGTGCGCGCCGGCCTGGTCGACGATGCCCGCACGACGAACGGCCGCGACGGTTTGAGCATTGGCCGGGGTGATGTGATCCAGACTCGGCAGAACGACTCGGACGTGCAGGTGGCGAATCGTCAGACCTGGACCGTGCAGAGCGTCGGCAGCGACGGGACGGTGTGGGCGAAGGAACAGGGGAATGGCCGGAAGCGGCAGCGCACCGTCAGGCTGCCGGCCGAGTACGTCGCGGAGCACACGCAGCTGGCCTATGTCTCCACCGCCTATGGGGTGCAGGGTGCGACGGTGCCCGGCTCGCACACGATTCTGTCCGATGCCCTCGATGCTTCGGGCGTCTACGTTGGCATGACCCGAGGCCAGGAGACGAACCGCCTCCATGTCGTCGCCGCGGACGTGGACGACGCGCGGGAGCAGTTCGTGGTCGCGCTCGAGCGGGACCGCGCCGACCGTGGCCTTACCGCCGCGACCCAGGCCGCGCGCGAGGCCGTGGCCGGGCTCGCGGCCGATGGGCCGGTGCGTCTCGTGAACGCCGAGCGCGCCCGCCTGACCCAGCGGATCGAGCACGCGGACCAGCAGGCCGAGAAGTGGGAGCAGATCGTCGCCGCGCTCGACCGCCAGCGCGCGACGCAGCGTGCCGAGTCCGACGAGCAGCAGGAGGCTGTGACCGCCGCGGACGCCCGCGCCGTCCAGGTGCGCGCCGAGATCGCGGCTCCGCTGATCGAGCAGGCGACCGCGGACGGCACCGCCTACCTCACCGGCCGGGAGCGAATGTGGGAGGCGCAGACCGCGCGCGACCAGGCCGGGCGGCTCAGGAAGCGCGCCACCGGCCGAGCGGCGACCGAGGCCGCAAACACGCACCGCGCGACGGAGGACGCGGTGCGGCGACGCTGGGGCGGCCTGCCGACTGGGGCGGGCGCCGTGGAGCCGTGGGCCGAGAGGGTCGCCGGGGCGCAGGCCGACGCCGACCCGCGCGTGGCCGAGACGCGGCAGGAGGCGCAGCAGGCCCACCGCGAGGAGGCCCGGCTCGCGGAGCGGCACTTGCGGGAGTCCACCGGCCTGCGTCTGAAGGTGCTCGGCTCGGCGACCCCGAGCACGGCCAGCACTCGCGCTGCCGGGTGGCGGGCTCGGGCGGAGCAGGCCCGACACGACCTCGCGCAGATCGAGGCGCTACCCGTCACCGACGCCGTCCAGTACGTCCGCGAACTCGCCGCCCGAGCCGAGGCCGAGCGGCAGGCCGCCGAGCGCGCCCAGGCCGCACGCGAGGCACGCGCCGCTCAGTTCGGCCGGCCCCGGCCGTCCACCGACCACGGCAGGACCGGGCCGGAGCGGGACTTCGGGCCGAGCCTGTAGCCCGGCTCACGATGCGGCGCGCCGTTCAGCCGTCGAGGGGTCGCCGTGCGAACTCCAGCGTCACGAGCGGCAGGTGGTCGCGCTCGATGACCGCCGTGAGCACGCCGTTCGGCCCGAGGTCGGCGCCGACCGCGAGCACGTTCGGGTCGGTGTCGATGCGGACGCCCGAGACAGGGTCGCCGTCGATGATGACCGGGATGCCGTGCTCGACGTGCCGCTCGTCCACCAGGCCGTCGTCCGTGCGCTCCCACGGCGGCAGCGCCCGCTGGCCCGGCTCGGCGAAGCGGTTCATCAGCACATAGTTCGCGTGCCACACCAGCTCGGCCTCGACGCTGGTGCGGCGTCGGGCCTCGTGCGGGCTGGTCCAGGTCGTGCGCACCGCCTCCCACAGCATCGGGTAGCGCATCCTCTCCACCATGTCCAGGAGCCACCGGGGGCGGGGCCAGGGCGTCGTCGCGTCCACCGCGGCGAGGGTCGCCTCGTCCAGCTCGGCGAGGTTGACCGGATCGGCCCGGTCGTCGGGGTTGCGCCAGAGGGTATAGGACAGGAGCGCGGACATCTGCTCGAACATCCCGCCGCGCTCGGACGCCTGGCCGCCGAAGCCGCCCCAATCCTCGACGTGCGGCTGCGGCACCAGCCCGAGGACGGGTACCGGCATCTGCCGCAGCCGCTCGACCAGCTCCAGCCGAGGGTCCGGCGCGTCCTCCGGGGTGATGCCGGCGAAGTACATATCCGCTCCTCCTCCGACTCCAGTATCCGCCCACGCACCGCACGCCCGAGCGGTCGAGCGGGCAGGGCCGCTCCGGCCTCTCCTAGCGGCGCGGCGAGGGCGAGCGGCGAGAAGCCGTGGCGGACTCGGTGGCGGCGGCCGGATCCTGGAAGCTCTGAGGAAGATCGACGACGAGTTCGGTCGCCTGCTGCACCGGGGGCGCGACGACCCGCGGCCCGGAGTACGTCACCCCCATCAGGAAGTCGCTCTGCACCTGCCCCGCCTGCACCACCGGCTCGCTCACCGGCGCGGGGCGGCGGAACACCCGGACGACCATGAGCACCACCGCAGCGACAGCCAGAACCGCCAGCGCGATCCCGGCCCAGGTCGGCTGTCCGATCGCGTAGAACACAGCGATCGTGATGGTGACGGCGAAGAACGCCCCCACCACAATCCCGGTCGTATACCGCATGCCTCCTAGAGTACGCGCGTCGGCGCGGCTCGTGGAGGGCCGCGTCACTCCGCGTCGGGGTCGAACAGGCGCAGGAACTTCTCGCGCGGGATCACCACGCGACGGCCGAGCTTGACCGAGGGGATACTGCCGCTCTCGATGCCGGCGGTCACCGTGCGAGGATCGACGCCGAGCGCGGCGGCGGCCTCGGTGCGCGTGATGACCAGGCTCCGCGACTCGCGGAGCTGGTCGATCGTCACCGTGCTCGTCCACATCTGACACCTGCCGTTCTTGCCGCTGCGTGGGGTCTACCGAATGTACGCGCGCCCCCTTGCCGTGTCAAGTATCGCGCTGTATGGTTCCTATATGGAACAAAGACAGCGGGGCAACCCGCCAGGGAACACCGGCTCGCACGTCGCGGCGAACCTGAAACAAGCCCGCCAGAGCATCGGCCTGGACCTGCGCGAACTCGCCGCCCGCGTGCGGCGCGCGGGCCGCACCATCTCGCACTCCGCGATCAGCAAGATCGAGAACGGCGACCGCCGCGTGGACGTGGACGACCTGACCGTGCTCGCCTACGTCCTGGAGACGACGCCGGCCGCGCTGCTGACGCCGCCCGAGGACGCGCCCGCACCGACCGGCGTGCCCGAGGGCGACTACCTCGATGAAGAAGTCCACGCCTGGCTGCGCGACTGGACCCCGCTCACCGTCAAGGGCCTCGTGTGGTACTGGCGCGGGCAGACCGAGGCCGCCCGCCGACACATCCAGCTCGACAAAGAACTGCTGGAGATGTACGCCAAGCGCGGCGAGGGCATCAGCACGGTCGAGGACTACGAGGCCCGCATCGCGCAGTACAAGGAACGCCTGCTGTTCATCCAGGCCCGCATCATCGCGCTCGACCCCACCGAGGCCGACCGCACCGCGCAGGATCAGGCGACCCGCCAGGCGGTCGCCCGATGGAGGGAGAAGCCATGACCGAGGCGCCGACGCCTGACGAGGCCACGCCGCCCGAGAAGCGCCAGCGGCGCTCCCGTTCCCGGCACGCGGGCTCCATCGCCGACTACCCCACGAAGAAGGGGCCGCGATGGAAGTACCAGCTCTACGTCCCGAAAGATCCCGAGCGCCCGGAACTCGGCGAGACGCGCGTGACCCGCGGCGGCTTCCGCACGATGGAGGACGCGCAGGCCGGGCTCGCGGACGCGCTGAAGAAGAAGGCGCAGCACCAGCGGTTCCAGGGCAAGGTGCCGACCCTCGGCGGCTACGCCGAACTGTGGGCCGACGGCCTCCGACTGGAGGCCAGCACCATCGCCGGCTACCGGAAGAACATCCGAAACCACATCGTCCCGAAGCTCGGCGACATCCGGCTCGACCAGCTCACCGCCGCGCGCATCGGCGCCCACTACCGGGAGCTGGAGAAGTCGGGCCGGAGGGACAAGGTGGGATTCGGCACGCCGCTGTCGGCCAACACGATCCACAAGGTCCACGTCATCCTCGCCGCAATCCTCGACGCCGCAGCGGACGAGAACCTGATCGTGGCGAACCCGGCCAAGAAGCGACGCACCGTCAAGCCGCCGAAGTCCAGCGAGGTCCGTGCGCAGCGGCCCGAGGTCATCACCTGGACCGCGACGCAGCTCCAGGCGTTCCTCACCTGGAACCGGGACGAGCTGAAGGACGACCTGTTCCCGCTGTGGCACACCATCGCCTTCACCGGGATGCGCCGGAGCGAAGCCCTCGCGTTGCGCTGGAGCGACATCAACTTCCAAACGAAGGTGGTCAGCGTCCGGCGGGCCGTCGATACCGAGAACCCCGGCAGCACGAAGGTCACCAAGACCCGGAGCGCCCGACCCATCAGCATCGACGAGGACACCGTGCGAGTCCTGCGCTCGCACAAGGCCACCCGCGGCGCGCTCGCCCTCAGCCTCGCCCGAGCCGACGCCTATGTGTTCGGCGACGACGACGGCGCGCTGCGCGTCCCCGACGCGATCACGAGCCGCTGGAGCCGCCGCCTCGACTGGTCGACGGCCAAGATCGACGGACTCACCCGCGTCACCCTGAAAGGGCTGCGGCACACGCACGCGACCCTGCTGCTGGAACTCGGGAAGAACCCGAAGGTGGTGCAGGAGCGCCTGGGGCACTCCACGATCACGACCACCATGAACATCTACAGCCACGTCACCCCGACGATGCAGAAGTCCGCAGCAGACGACTTCGCGGCGCTCGTCGGGAGGGCTTAGCACATATCTCAGCACATGATGCGAAAATGACCCCCAACCCGGAGTATAAAACTCCTGGTCAGAGGCCATTTTCCTACTGTGCGCGAGGGGGGACTTGAACCCCCACGCCCTTACGGGCACTAGCACCTCAAGCTAGCGCGTCTGCCATTCCGCCACCCGCGCGCAGCCACTCCCGCGGGAGCGACGAGGGTCAATGCTAGCACCCTTCGACTCGCCTGC
>DATMFB010000096.1:0-10887 GCA_035556395.1 Microbacteriaceae bacterium | reverse complement strand
TCGCCGGGAAGTTCATCGGCATCTTCGGCTCGACCTCCCTCCTGCGGCTCCTGCGGATCGGCGAGTTCGGCCCGGGGCTCACCCCCGACCGGATCGCCGGCGGCGCGCTGCTGTCCGGGATCGGGTTCACCATCTCCCTGTTCATCGTCGACCTCGCGATCGACGACCCCGCGGCGCAGAACGAGGCCCGCGTCGGCGTGCTCGTCGCCTCGGTCCTCGCCTTCGCGCTCGCGGCCGTCGCATTCCGGATCTCCGACGCGGTGCGTCCCGTGCGGCAGACCGGGAGGACCCTGATCCGCCCGGTCGATCCCGCTCGGGACCACATCTGGGGCGACCCCAACGCGCCGCTCACCCTCGTCGAGTACGGCGACTTCCAGTGCGAGTTCTGCCTCAAGGCCTCCGGCTCGACCGAGGAGGTGCAGCGCGAGCTCGGCGACCGGGTGCGCTACGTGTGGCGGCACGCGCCGCTCACCCGATTCCACCCGAACGCGCTCGCGGCGGCGGAGGCCTCGGAGGCGGCATCACTGCAGGGGCAGTTCTTCCCCTACGAACGCAGCCTCTTCAAAGACCAGAGCCACCAGCTCCCGTCTCACCTCATCCAGCGCGCCGCGGACCTCGGGCTCGATCTCGAGCGGTTCGAGGCGGACCTGAGCTCCGCCGAGGTCGCGACCCGTGTCCGGGACGACATGCTCGATGCCGAGGCGATGGACATCACCGCCGTCCCGACGTTCTTCGTCAACGGCCGGCGGCACGTGGGGCCCTACGACGCGCAGACGCTCATCCGCGCCCTGCTGGAGACGGCACCGAGGGATACGCTCGGAAGATGAGCCTGACCCCGGGAGAACTCCAGTTCATCGCGGACCACCACACGGCCGCGATCATCACGGTCGACGAGAACGCCGTCCCCAAGCCCGTCCGCATCGACTACGCGATCATCGACGGCAAGATCTGGTCGAGCGGCACGCAGACCCGGGTGCGGACGCGGCGGCTGCGCAAGGATCCCAGCGCGACGCTCTTCATCTGGGACCCCGTGTTCGACTTCCTGAGCGTCCGCACGACTGTGACGATCCTCGACGGCCCCGACGCGCCCGAGCTCAACCTGCGCTACTTCCGGGTCCTGAAGGGCACGCCGGAGGGCCCGCTGACCTGGATGGGCAAGGGCGAGTTCGACGACGACGGCTTCCGCGCGCAGATGGTCGCGGACCAGCGGCTCATCTACCAGTTCGAGCCGATCTCCGCGTACGGCAACCGGGAGTTCTGACCCGGCCCGCTGCGGTGCCCACCATGGAGCTCACGAACCCCGGCAAGGTCATGTACCCGGCGACGGGCACGACGAAGGCGGACGTCCTCGAGTACTACCTCGGCATCGCCGAATACCTGCTGCCGTACGCGGCCGGCCGCCCCGTGACGCGCAAGCGCTGGGTCGACGGGGTGGCTCATCCTCCGTTCTTCCAGAAGAACATCGAGCGCTTCGCGCCCGACTGGGTGCCGACCCGGATCATGCACCACAAGGATCACGACAACTGGTATCCGGTGCTCGACGCGGAGACGGGTGTGGCGACGCTCGGCTGGTTCGCGCAGGTCGCGGCGCTCGAGCTCCACGTGCCGCAGTGGCGGTTCGCGCCGGACGGCACGCCGGGACATCCGGACCGGATGGTCTTCGACCTCGATCCGGGGGAGGGCACCGGACTCGCCGAGTGCGTCCAGGTCGCGAAGCTCATCCGCGATCGGCTCGGCGCCGAGGGATTCGTGACCGTGCCCGTCACGAGCGGCGGGAAGGGCATCCACGTCTATGCCGCCCTCGACGGCTCGCGCACCTCGGACGAGGCGAACGAGTTCGCGCACGAGCTCGCTCGCGCGCTCGAGGAGGAGCACCCCGCCCTCGTCGTCTCGACGATCCGGAAGGCGGATCGGCGGGGGAAGGTGCTCATCGACTGGAGTCAGAACAACGCGTCGAAGACGACGATCACCCCGTACTCGCTGCGCGGCCGCACCCGGCCGACCGTCGCGATGCCGCGCACCTGGGGCGAGATCACCTCTGGGCGCCTGCGCCAGATCGAGTTCGACGAGGTGCTCCCCATGCTGCGCCGCCGAGGCGACGCGGCGGAGGCGCTGCGACCGGCTCAGCCGCCGTTGTAGAGCGCCCCGAGCGCGCCGCCCTCGACGTTGTACTCGCTGCCGGTCACATACGACGCGGCATCCGAGAGCAGGAACGTCACGACCTCGGCGACCTCGAACGGCGACCCCACCCGACCGAGCGGGACCGACGTCGAGACCGCGGCGAGACCCGCCTCCTCGTCGCCGACGAGCTCGGTCACGAGCGCGCGCAGCATGCGCGTGTCGATCATGCCCGGCAGCACGGCGTTGACCCGGACACCGGAGTCCTTGAGGTCCGCGACCGCCATCTTCGTCAGGCCGACGACCGCGTGCTTCGCCGCCCCGTAGGCGGCCGAGCCGGAGAGGCCCGTCGCGGCGGCGATCGACGCCGTGTTCACGACGGAGCCCCGCCCGCGCGCGATCATGCCGGGCAACACGTATTTGAGCCCGAGGAACACGCCGCGCACGTTGACCGCGATGACCTGGTCGAAGACATCGGTCGGGTACTCCGTGATGTGCGCGACGGCGCCCTCGATCCCGGCGTTGTTGAAGAACGCGTCGATGCCGCCGAGCTCGTCGCGCGCGTACTCGACGTAGGCCTTGACCTGCGCCTCGTCGGTGACGTCCGCGGCGAACGTGTGGATGCGGCCCGGGGCGTCCGCCTCGCGCGCGACCCGGTCGGCGGCCCTGACGAGCGCGCTCTCGTCCCGATCGACGAGGAGCACCCGTGCGCCCCGCTTCGCGAGCACGATCGCGGTCGCCGTGCCGATGCCGCCGGCGCCCCCGGTGATGACAGCGTTCTTCCCGGTGAAGTCCTGTGTGTCGGACATGAATTGCCTCTCCTTGCCTCCTGCCCCATTGCAAGAGTTGGTGCCTCTCACGATAGACCCGCTAGCGTGGCCGATGAGCGGCGACGCGGCCGTGAATCTGTCCAGGACGAGGAGGTCCACGGGTGTCGGATGCGCGTGAAACGGTCTACGGGATGCTGCGCAACAGCGGTCTCGATTTCGAGGGTCCCGTCGAGGCGCTGCGCGCCGACTTCGACGCGATGCTGATGGCGGCGCCGCTGCCCGAGCACGTCGAGTACGCGGACTCGGAGATCGCGGGCGTGCCCGTGCTCGAGGCGCGCACGCCCGCGACGGGCGACCGGGTGCTCGTCTATCTGCACGGCGGGGCGTTCGTCTCCGGCTCGACCCGCGGCTATGCGGGGTTCTTCGGCGGACTCGTGCACGCGGCGGGGGCGCGCGGCGTCAGCGTCGGCTACCGGCTCGCGCCCGAGCACCCGTACCCGGCAGGACTCGATGACGCGGTCGCCGTCGTCTCGGCCGTCATCGCCGAGGTGGGGGCCGAGCGCGTCGCGCTCGCGGGCGACTCCGCCGGCGGCGGACTCGTCGCCTCGACGCTCGTCCGACTCCGCGACGCGGGCGCCGAGCTGCCCGCCTGCGCGATCCTCTTCTCCCCGTGGGTCGATCTCACCTGCGAGTCGGACTCCTACGACGATAACGAGGAGGCCGATCCGAGCCTGACGCGCGATGCGCTGCTCGCGGCTGCCGAGCGCTACGTCGGGGACGTCAGCCCCGAGGACGAGGGCGTCAGTCCGCTCTACGCTGACCTCACGGGCCTGCCGCCGATCCTCATCCAGGTCGGCTCGATCGAGATCCTGCTGAACGACTCCGTCGAGTTCGCGGCGGCGCTCGCGAGCGACGGCGTCGAGGTCGACCTGCAGGTGCGCCCCGGCATGCCGCACGTCTACGCGAGCTTCGCGGGACTGCTGCCGGAGGCCGACCGGGCGATCGCGGACGTCGGCCGGTTCGTCGTCGAGCACACGGCCTGAGCGGGAGTCGGCGAGTGACCACGAACGACAGCGCCCCCGATCTCGACCTCGTCATCGTCGGGGCGGGCTTCGCCGGCATCCACATGCTGCAGCGCGCGGAGGCCGACGGCCTGCGCGCGAGGGTCTACGAGCGCGGTGCCGGCATCGGCGGCACCTGGTACTGGAATCGCTACCCAGGCGCGCGGTGCGACTTCGACTCCTTCGACTACTCCTACGAGTTCGATCCGGAGCTCGAACGCGAGTGGGTCTGGTCCGAGCGCTACCCCTCGCAGCCGGAGATCCTGCGCTACCTCGACCATGTCGTCGATCGCTACGGGATCCGGGACGGCATCCGGCTGAGCTCACCCGTCACAGCGGCGAGCTGGGACGAGACGCGCGAGCTCTGGACCGTGACAGTCGAGGGTCCCGACGGCCGCGAGACGGTGACCGCGAAGTGGCTGATCCTCGCCGTCGGCGCGCTCTCGAGGCCGCAGCTGCCCGACTACGCGGGCCTCGACGAGTTCGACGGAATCCAGCTCGTCGCGGGCGACTGGCCGGAGCAGGACCCGGACCTCGCCGGCAAGCGGATCGCTGTGATGGGCACCGGCTCGAGCGGGGTGCAGGTCATCCCGCCGCTCGCCGCGATCGCGGAGCGGCTCACCGTGCTCGTGCGCACCCCGAGCTACGTCGTGCCCGCGCGCAACCACCCGGTCTCCGAAGCCGAGTACCGCGAGATCCTCGCGACGGGCGCGGAACGCCGGGAGCGCAACCGCAACGCCGCGCTCGGCGTGCACTTCCCGTCCTTCGGCCCGTCGGCGAAGGACGCGACCGCGGCGGAGCGCGAGGTCGCGTTCCAGTCGGCGTGGGACGCCGGCGGCTCGGCGATCCTGAGCGCCTACGACGACCTGCTCGTCGACATCGAGTCGAACGACCTGCTCGCCGAGTGGCTCAGGGCCAAGGCGCGGGATATCGTGCACGACCCCGCGGCGGCGGCAACGCTGACGAGCCAGACCTACCCGGTCGGCGCGCGTCGCATCGTGATCGACACCGAGTTCTACGAGACGTTCAACCGGGAGAACGTCGACGCCGTCGACCTCAACGCGACGCCGATCGATCGCTTCACCGCCGGCGGAGTCCGACTCGCGGACGGGCGGGAGATCGCGCTCGACGCGATCGTCTTCGCGACCGGCTACGACGCCGGGACGGGACCGATCCTCGCGATCGACATCGTCGGCCGCGACGGGCTGGCGCTGCGCGAGGCGTGGGCGGCCGGGCCGGCGACGAACCTCGGGCTCCAGGTCGTCGGCTTCCCGAACCTGTTCATGATCTCCGGCCCGCAGAGCCCCTCGATCATGGCGAACGTCGTCAAGGCGATCGAGCAGCACGTCCCGTTCCTCGCCGACCTCATCGCGCACGCCGAGGCGGAGGGCGTGCGCACGGTTGAGGCCGACCCCGCCGCCCAGGCCGAGTGGGGTGCGCAGGTGGACGGCATCGCGCAGATCCTGGTCCACTCGCGGGCCACGGGATCCTGGTATTTCGGGGCGAACGTGCCGGGCAAGCCGAAGGCGTTCATCGCCTACGCGGGCGGCATCCCCGCCTACCGCTCCGTCATCGCCGACGTCGCGGCGAAGGGCTACGAGGGCTTCATCCTGACGAAGGCGGGTGCCGAATCCGACGGCTGATCGGCGCCGCGCTCGTCGGCATCCTCGCGATCGGCGCGCTCACCGCATGCGAATGGCCGCGGAGGGTGTTCGCCGGCGCCGTCGAGGAGATCTTCGAGACGTCGTTCTATCGGAATCCGACGCCCATGCCGAGCGGACAGCCGGGGGAAATCCTGCGCAGCCAGCCCATCGAGAGCGCGCCGGACGGCGTCGACGCGTATCGCGTCGTCTATCACTCGACGGATCTGAACGGGCAGGACATCCTCGTCTCCGGCGTCGTCGCGGTGCCCGAGGGGCCGGCTCCCGAAGGCGGTCGGACGGTCGTCGCCTGGGGCCACCCGACGACTGGCATCGCGCCGCGCTGTGCGCCGTCCGTCGGCATCGACCCGTTCGACCTCATCGAGGGATTCTCGGACCTCATCGCGCGCGGCTACGCGGTGGCCTACACGGACTACTCGGGGATGGGGCTGCCTGGGGAGAGCGCCTACCTGATCGGCTCGACCGAGGGCCGGAACGTCCTCGATTCGGTCCGCGCCGCGCGGAACCTCGACATCGGCGCGAGCGACCGGGTGGCGCTGTGGGGCCACTCGCAGGGCGGCCAGGCGGTGCTCTTCGCCGCGCAGCTCGCGGGGGACTATGCGCCCGAGCTCGACGTCGAGGCGGTCGCCGTGGCAGCTCCGGCCGTCGACCTCGGAGGTCTCCTCGACGCGGACATCGACGACATCTCCGGCGTCACGATTTCCGCCTACGCGTTCGACGTTTTCGTCGACGTCTACGGCGCGACATCCGGGGTGGAGCTCGACTCGATCCTGGTGCCCGCGGCGGTCGAGATCGTGCCCCAGATGGCCGAACTCTGCCTGCTCGGACAGAACGCCGAGCTGCACAAGCTGGGCGAGCCGTTCATCGACGGCGCGTTCGTCATCACGGACCCCGCGACGACCGAGCCATGGGCGAGCCTGCTCAGGGAGAACACGCCAGGCGGGATGCGGCTCGACGTGCCGCTCTTCGTCGCGCAGGGGGCGACCGACACCCTCGTGCGGCCAGAGCTCACGGCGACGTTCGTCGCCGAGCAGCAGGGCCTCGGGACCGACGTCACGAGCATCGTGATCCCCGACACGGGTCACGGCCTCGTCGCCCTCCGCGCGCTGCCCGAGCTGCTGCCGTGGCTCGACGCCCACGCGCCACCGAGCCACTAGGCTCGCGCCATGAGTCAATCGGAGGCGCCCGAGGCGAGGATCGACTCAGGGGGCATCCGGGGCGTCTGGCGCGGCGAGTCCGCGGCGTTCCTCGGCATCCCGTTCGCCGAGGCGCCCGTCGGGCCGCTGCGCTTCGAGGCGCCGGTGCCGGTCGCGTCGTGGGACGGCGTTCGTCCGACCGACCGCCACGGTCCCACGCCGCTGCGCCGCGCCTCCTCGCTCAAGACGTTCGTCCCGGAGCCCTTCGTACCCGGCGACTCGACGCTCAACGTCGACGTCTTCACCCCCGCGCCCGGTGACCAGCGCGCCGGACTGCCCGTCGTCGTCTACATCCACGGCGGCGGCTACACGGGCGGCAGCCCCGCGAGCCCCTGGTACGACGGACGCGCGTTCAACCGCGACGGGGTCGTCACCGTCAACGTCTCCTACCGGCTCGGCTTCGACGGCTTCGGCTGGATCGACGGCGCGCCCGCCAACCGCGGCGTGCGCGACTGGCTGCTCGCGCTCGACTGGGTGCAGCGCAACATCGGCGCCTTCGGCGGCGACCCCGCTCGGGTCACGATCGCGGGCCAGTCGGCGGGCGGCGGCGCCGTCCTCGCGCTCCTCGCCATGCCGAGCGCCCGTGGCCTCTTCAGCCGGGTGTGGTCGATCTCCGGCGCGCCGCCCGACGTCTCGCGCGAGCGCGCGCAGGAGATCGCGCGGCGGCTCGCGGCGGATGCCGGCGTCACCCCGGATCGCGAGGGCTTCGCGTCGCTCGACGAGCTGCGGATCCTCGACCTGCAGGGCAAGGCGGGCAGCGAGACCGCGGGCGGGAAGCTCGCGGCGCTGCGCGCGCTGCTCGGCACCGGCACCTGGTCGGCGCCGCCCGTCGACGGCGAGCTCATCGAGACGCCCACGGTCGAGGCGCTCGAGGCTGGCGCCGGCGCCGACATCCCGCTCGTGATCGGCAGCGCCGACGACGAGATCACCGGGATCCTGCGCGGCGAGTCGAAGGCGCTGCACCGAGTGCCGCCCGGCCTCGCGCTCGCGGTGCTCGGCGCGCGTGGGACCCGGCTGCGCCGCGACTACCTACGCGCGAACGCCGGCGTCCGCAGCCAGGGCACCGCCATGCTCCTGGGCCGATACGCGACCGACATGGCGTTCCGCGCGAACGTGCTGCGCATCGCGCGCGCCCGCGAGACCGCGTCGGCTGAGACGTGGCTCTACCGCTTCGAGTGGCCGTCGCCGATCAGCGGCTTCGCGCAGCACTGCATCGACATCCCGTTCTTCTTCGACTGTCTCGCCGACGAGCACGTCGCGGAGGTCATCGGGGACGGCGCCCCGCAGGCGCTCGCCGACGCGGTGCACGGCGCGGCGGTCGCGTTCTCATCCGCCGGCGATCCCGGCTGGCCTGCCTGGACCGGACGGCCCGGGACCACGCGGGCGTTCGGCGGGCAGAACGCCGTCGACCCGGCCGGCTACGCGAGCGTGGCGCCCCTGCTCGAGGCCCGCTAGATTCCTTCCGATCACGACTGTGAGGAGCACGCGACGATGAGCGCCCACGACATTCCCGACACGCCCGAGGTGCGCGCTGCGATGGACCAGGCGCAGGACGAGGCGCTGCAGCTCAACGGCCTGAAGCCGGGGACCGTCGAGGTCTGGGAGGACGGCTATCGCGCGGCGAAGGCCGCCGACTCGACCTTCGAGTGGTGGTACTTCGACTGCCAGTTCGACGACGGCTCGACGCTCGTCGTCACGTTCTCGAACAAGCCGCACACCGCGCCCGACGGGCCGGTCACGCCGACCCTGCTCGTCATCCGCCAGCAGTCGGACGGCACGAGCGTCCACCTCGAGCCGACGTTCCCCGAGGACGAGTTCAGTGCGAGCACCGAGCAGTGCGACGTGCGGATCGCGGGCAGCACCGTCAGGGGCGACCTCGAGCGCTACGAGCTGCACATCGAGGCCAAGGGCATCACGGCGGACGTCGTGATCGAGCGCGAGGCGCCGTCCTGGCGCCCCGGCGCCGGCTACTCGTACTTCGACAAGGCGAAGACCTCCTACCTCGCCTGGGTCGTCCCCGTGCCGTACGGCACGGCGACGGCGACGATCGAGGAGGGCGGCGTCACCAAGCAGCTCACCGGCTCGGCCTATCACGACCACAACTGGGGCAACAAGCTCATGGGCTCGTTCCTCGACCACTGGTTCTGGGGTCGTGCCCACATCGGCGACTACTCGCTCGTCTACGTCCGGATGACGACGAAGGGCTTCATGGGGCTCGGCGTCGTGAACATCCCGACGTTCTACCTCGCGAAGGGCGACCAGCTCATCACGGACGACATGATCCCGCTGCGCCTCGAGACCGCGGACGACGTGCCCGGACCGGGACAGCAGACGTATCCGACGACGCTCGACTGGAGCTGGCGCACCGAGCGCGGCACGATCACGCTGACGGTGCGGGACCCCAAGCTCATCGAGTCGCTCGACATGCGGGTGCCGCACAAGGGCTTCGCGAAGCTGGTCCACGCCGGCGACCACCCGATGTACTACGACTTCAACGCCGATGCGGTGCTCGACATCGACCTCGTCGACCTGAAGGACCGGGTCGAGGGCAGGACGCTCTTCGAGAAGATGATGTTCCACTGAGCCGGGTCGCCTCCTCGCGATAGCATGCGAGAGGCCCCGCGAGGGAGCGGGCCGGATGGGATGCACACGCCATGAAGATCACCGCCGCCGTGGCCGAGGCCGTCGGATCGCCGCTCGCGATCAAGGAGCTCGAGCTCGACGAGCTCCGCGCCGACGAGGTGCGCGTGCGGCTCGTCGCGACCGGCGTCTGCCACACCGACGCGGTCGTGCGCGATGGCTGGATCCCGACCACCTTCCCGATCGTGCTCGGGCACGAGGGCGCCGGCGTCATCGAGGCGGTCGGGTCGACCGTCACGGACCTCGCGCCCGGTGACCACGTCGTGCTCACGGTCGCATCCTGCGGGGTCTGCCGGAACTGCCGCTCCGGTCACCCCTCGTACTGCCTCGACTCCTACGGGCAGAACTTCGCCGGCGGACGCGGATTCGGCACGGACACGTCGCTGACGGACGAGGCGGGGAACGCGGTCAACTCCCACTTCTTCGGACAGTCGTCGTTCTCCACCTACGTCAACGCCGCACGCCGCAGCGTCGTCAAGGTCCGCGAGGACGTGCCGCTCGAGCTGCTCGGCCCGCTCGGCTGCGGGGTGCAGACGGGCGCGGGCGCGGTCCTCAACGTGCTGAAGCCCGGCCCCGGCGACTCGATCGTCGTCTTCGGGACCGGCGCCGTCGGCATGTCGGCGATCCTCGCCGCGCGCGTCGCCCGAGCCTCGACGATCATCGCCGTCGACATCAACGCGGGCAGGCTCGAGCTCGCGCGCGAGCTCGGCGCGACCCACACGATCAATGGCGCCGAGGAGGACGCGCTCGAGCGCATCCGCGAGATCACCGGCGGAGGCGTGCGGTTCGCGCTCGACACGACCGGCAACGCGGAGGTCTTCTCGCAGATGGTCGACGCCCTCGCCCCGGCCGGTCACGCCGGCGAGATCGCAGCGGCGAAGCCGGGCACGATCGGCGAGATCGACCTCGCGGCGACGCTCGGCCGAGGCGTGACGGTCTCGTTCATCCTCGAGGGCGACTCGGTGCCGCAGCTCTTCATCCCGGAGCTCATCGAGCTGTGGCAGAGCGGGGCGTTCCCCTTCGACAAGCTCGTGAAGCAGTACTCGTTCGCCGATATCAACACGGCGTTCGAGGAGTCGGAGAGGGGCGACACGCTCAAGCCGGTCATCATCTTCTGATGCCCGTGCTCCCTCGCTTCCTGCGCCCGCCCGTCGCCGCGATCTCGCGCACCCGGCTGTTTCGCCGGATGGGACCACGGGTCATGCCCACACTCGAGCGGGCGACGCGGATCCTCAACGGCGGCCGCACGCCGCTGTCGGGCGCGCTCGTGCCGTCGCTCGTGTTGCACACGACCGGCGCGCAGTCGGGGCAGCCGCGGCGCACGGAGCTCATGTACTGCCCGGACGGCGACGAGATGCTCATCGTCGGAAGCAACTTCGCGGGGGAGCGGCATCCGGCCTGGACCGCGAACCTCGCCGCGCATCCGGAGGCGTTCGTCGAG
>DATMFB010000095.1:0-12888 GCA_035556395.1 Microbacteriaceae bacterium | reverse complement strand
GGCGCGCGCGCTGTCGCGCTGGATCGACGCGCGGGCCGCGCTCGCCCGGGACGACAGCCCGACGAACGCGCTCTTCCTCGGCGCTCGCGGCGCTCGGATGGGGACCCGTGCCGTCTACGGGATGATCGAACGCCTCCTGCGCGACGAGCACGCGTCGGGCCCGAGGGGTCCGCACGCCTTCCGCCACGCCGCCGCGACGCACCTCCTCGACGGCGGTGCGGACCTGCGCGTCGTCCAGGAGTTCCTCGGCCACGCGAGCCTCGGCACGACGCAGCTCTACACGCACGTCAGCATCGAGAAGCTCCGCGAGGGCTATCGCCTCGCGCACCCGCGCGCCTGACCCGAGGTGGACGCGAACGGCTGCCGTTCGGGCGGCCGTCGCGCCATCTGCGTCCACTTCGCCGGTCGGGTCACCGCCGAGTCGGCAGCAGGACCGGCCATTCGGCGCCACCGAGCCAACGCAGCGGGTTGCGGTACTCGCCGTCGATCCGCACCCCGACGTGCACACACGGCACGGCACAGTGCCCGAGATCGATCGACGCGATGACCTGCCCGCGGGCGACCGCCTCGCCCTCGGCGACGACCGCCTCGACCGGCTCGTAGCTCGAGACGATGCCGTCCCCGTGGTCGATGGAGAGCACCCCGCGGTCGACGACCCGCCCGGCGAAGCGCACGATCCCGGCCGCCGGGGCGAGCAGCACCTCGGCGCGCGCCGCGATGTCGATCCCGCGGTGCCCGGGCAGCCACGGCTCCGGCGGGCCGACGAATGCCTTGAGGACGCGCCGCGGCGGATCGACCGGCCACCTCCACGCGTCCTGGCCGGCCAGGGGTGCGATGAACGCGAGCAGCGCGGCGACGAGGCTGGGCAGGATCATCCCGACACGATGACCGAGTCGCTTCGCTCGTGTGCTCCCGATCGCGCCCGATGTGCATCGCCGGGCGTCCCGCGCCGCTGTGGAGGGAAGCCCGAGGCCTCCGCCTGCTACCATTGACGTCGCACTTCGCAAGAGGTGACTTCGCGCGTCCGCGAACGGCCGAACCCAGTCAGTCCCGCAAGCCAGAAGGCGAGCAGGGCGGGGGACTCCGGGGCGCTAGGAGCCGGACCGATCCGAGTCCGGCGAACACAACTGAGAAACCGCAGGGCGGCTTGCCGTGCTGCGAGGAGACGCGAGGCCGGCGCTGCCGGTCCGCACAGAGAGGGAGTCCGGCCATGGCCGTCGTCACCATTCGCCAGCTGCTCGACAGCGGCGTCCACTTCGGGCACCAGACCCGCCGCTGGAACCCGAAGATGAAGCGCTTCATCTTCACCGAGCGCTCCGGCATCTACATCATCGACCTGCAGCAGTCGCTCGCCTTCATCGACAAGGCGTACGACTTCGTCAAGGAGACGGTCGCCCACGGCGGCACGATCCTCTTCGTCGGCACGAAGAAGCAGGCGCAGGAAGTCATCGCGGAGCAGGCGCAGCGCGTCGGCCAGCCCTACGTCAACGAGCGCTGGCTCGGTGGCCTGCTCACCAACTTCCAGACCATCTCCAAGCGCCTCGCTCGCATGAAGGAACTCGAGGAGATCGACTTCGACGACACGACGAGCGGCTTCACCAAGAAGGAGCTCCTGCTCAAGAAGCGCGAGCTCACGAAGCTGCACAAGTCGCTCGGCGGCATCCGGAACCTCACGCGCACCCCGAGCGCGATCTGGGTCGTCGACACGAAGAAGGAGCACCTCGCGATCGACGAGGCCAAGAAGCTCGGCATCCCGGTCATCGGCATCCTCGACACCAACTGCGACCCCGACGAGGTCCAGTACCCGATCCCGGGCAACGACGACGCGATCCGCTCCGTCGGCCTGCTCACCCGGATCATCGCGGACGCCGCGGCCGAGGGCCTCATCCAGAAGCACCAGGCGCCGGCGGCCGAGGGCAACGTCTCCGCGGTCGCCGTCGAGCCGCTCGCCGAGTGGGAGCGCGAGCTCCTCGAGGCGTCGAGCACCCCGGTGAGCGTCGCGGAGCAGATCGAGGCCGTTGACCAGGGCGAGAACGCGGCCGAGCAGGTCGCCGAGGTCATCGCGGCGGAGACCCCGACCGAGGAGAACGACGCGGACGCGCTCGTCGCCGAGCACGAGGCCGCGGCGGACCCGACGGTCGTCCCGCACCACCACGTCGAGTCCGACGCGGAGACCGAGGCCCGTATCGAGGCCGAGGCGGTCGCCGAGAAGACCGCGAAGAAGACCACGGCGCGCAAGCCCGCGGCGAAGGCGGAGCCGGCTGCGGCCGACGCGCCCGAGGCCGACGCACCCGCCGCCGAGTGACCCAAGCGACCCAGGTAAGGAACCAGGACAAATGGCAGAAGTGAGCCTCGCCGACATCAAGGCGCTCCGCGAGCGCCTCGGCACCGGCATGGTCGACACGAAGAACGCCCTCGTCGAAGCCGAGGGCGACATCGAGAAGGCTGTGGAGATCCTCCGACTCAAGGGTGCGAAGGGCAACGCGAAGCGTGCAGACCGTTCGACGAGCGAGGGTCTCGTCGCGGCGGTCGAGTCCGCGACCGCGGTCACGCTCATCGAGCTCGCCTGCGAGACCGACTTCGTCGCGAAGAACGAGAAGTTCGGCGCGCTCGCGCAGCGGGTGCTGCAGGCGCTCGCCGACTCGGGCGCCGAGACGCTCGACGCGGCGCTCGCGGCACCGGCCGAGGGCGGCACCGTCCAGTCGATCATCGAGGAGCAGGCCGCGACGATCGGCGAGAAGGTCGAGCTGCGTCGCGTCGCCCGCATCCCGGGCGAGCACTTCGCGATCTACCTCCACCAGACGTCGAAGGACCTCCCGCCGCAGATCGGCGTCGTCGTCGCCTACACGGGTGCCGACGCCGACACCGCGCGCTCGATCGCGCAGCACATCTCGTTCGCCGACCCGCAGTACCTGAGCCGGGACGACGTCCCGCCGACGGCCGTCGAGAACGAGAAGCGCATCGTCGAGGAGATCACGCGCAACGAGGGCAAGCCCGAGGCCGCGCTCCCGAAGATCGTGGAGGGCCGCCTCGGCGCCTTCTACAAGCAGGTCGCGCTCGCCGAGCAGGAGTACGCGCGCGACAACTCCAAGACGGTCGGTCAGGTCGTCAAGGAGGCCGGCATCGCCGTGACGGGCTTCGCCCGCTTCAAGGTCGGCGCCTAGCAGGACATCGGAGAGGGCCCGGATCCGTCAAGGATCCGGGCCCTTCGCCGTCCGCGGGGAGCGGCGCTCGCTGCTACTCGAACTGCTCCCAGTCCGGGCAGCCGTCGGTCACGAACGTCACGGCCTCGGGCACGTCCGTGATGAACGCGTAGATGCCGTTCGACTGATCGACGAAGACCTCGCCATCCGCGTCCTGGATCGACCACGTGCAGCCGGGTGGCACCGCATCGGGCTCACCCTTGATCTGGTAGCCGCCGTAGGGCGCCTCGGTCCCGATCGCATAGCGCCCGGTGCCGGACAGGACGAGCAGCACCGAGCCGGTCGAGTCGTCGCTGCTGCTGTTGCCATCGGCACTGCTGCTGTTGTCGACCGCACTGCCCTGATCCGGTGGTGGGCTCGATGCGCCGCCGCAGCCGGTCAACGTGAGCATCGCCGCGGCCGCGGTGATCGAGAGCAGGGCGAGGGTGCGCGGTGACGGATGCATGGCTCGATTCTCCGCGCCGGTCGAGGTGCGAGACAGTGCGGTCGCGGCTTATTCGGACCGCGCTCCTCGGCCCTCCGCCGCGACGCGCACGAGGAGACCCACGCGTGTCGTGGTGCCGGTGCGCCGCATCGCATCGGTGAGGTGCTTCTCGACGGTTCGCACCGCGATTCCGAGCCGCGCGGCGATCTCGACGTTGCCGGCTCCGGTCGCCGCCTCGGCTACGACCATGCGCTGGCGGGCGGTGAGATCGACCGCCGCGTCGGAAGCCGGTCCTGCCGGGGGCGATTCGGCGAGCATTCCCGCGACGAGCGCGAGCCGCGAGTGCACCCCGAATGCCGCGAGGATGCGCGAGACGTGGATGCGGACCGTATGCGGCGAGATGTGCAGTCGCCCCGCGATCTGCGCGTTCTCGAGGCCGCGAAGCAGCAGCTCGAGCACCTCCCGTTCCCTCGCCGAGAGCTCGCTCGATCCGCTGCCCGAGGTGGGCCGCAGTCGTCGACCGACGCTGTGGAGCGCGCGGCGCGCCGATCGCCGGATGGCCTCGTGCCCGCCCGGTCGGGCGGCGGCGACCGCCTGCTCGAGGCGACGTGCGGCCTCGCCGGCCCGGCCGGCGGCGATCCTGGCGCGTGCGGCCAGGATCTCGCCCTCCGCCGCCTCGATCGTGCGGCCCTCGTCGGTCGCACGGCGGATCGCCTCCTCCGCCGCGCAGAGCGCTGCGACCGGGTCGTCCGCGAGGAGCCCGACTCGGCTTCGAATGCGATCCACGGTCGAATCCGCGATCGGCCCGTCCGCGTACTCCTCGGCGTGGGCGAGCCATGCCTCCGCGGCGGCGAGGTCGTCGTCGAGCGAGGCGGCGTTGACCAGCAGCTCGCAGACGATCGCGCGGTCGATGATCATCGTGCGCTCCCAGCCGGGGCCGGCGGCAAGGGCGGCAGCGCGGCGCACCTCGCCCTGCGCGATGAGCCCATAGGCGCACAGCAGGGCGATCCCGAACCCGATCCGGTCCTCGTCGGCGCGATCGCTCCGCTCGATTTCGGCGGCGATCGCCCGGACGGTGCCCGGATCCGACGCGTTGCCCTCGACGAGCGAGCGCGTCGCATCGGCGAGCATGCGCAGGCGCGGTCCGAGCCCGTCTCCGATTCGCGCGAGGAGCGTCCTCGCCTCGTCGATCCGCCCCGCGAACAAGGCGATGCGAGAGGCGAGGACGACCATGACGGTCTCGAAGGGGTGTCCGGCGAGGTCGCCGGAGAACGCCATCGGCTCGCCGAGCGCGCGGTCGGCGAGCGCGACGCGGGCGCAGGCGAGTGACGCCTCCGCGAGCGCATATCGCGCGAAGGTGGCGGCATCGCTCCCCGGCTCGAGCATGACGAGCAGCGCCACGGCGTCGGCGAGCGGATCACCGGTGGGGCTGGTGCCGGGCGCCGTGTCCGTCCAACGACCGCGGATGCCGGTCCCCGCCGCGGCGAGTCCGAGCATCGAGTAGACGAGGACGGCCGCCTCGGGATCGTCGGCCGGGCGCGCGGAGAGCCTCGCCGCCGCCGCGCGAGAGAGGCGGGTCGCCTCGTCGTGCTCGAGCCGCCAGGAGGCGATGAAGGCGCCGAGGGCCAGCCCCCACGCGTCGTCGCACTGCGGTGCCGTCGTCGCGGCCAGGTCGAGGACGCCATCGAGCGCTCGTCGCAGGTCCTCGGCGCGCGCGTGGCCCATCCCGCGACGGTACTCCTGCGGGCGGCAGCGGAGAACCCGAGCCACGAGCTGTGCCGGCCGCTACGCTGAACGCCGTGGCACGGGTTCGACGGGCGATGGGCGGCCTGCTCGCGGGAGCGGCGGTCGTCGCGCTGCTCGCGGGCTGCGCGGTGCCGGGCGATGTCGCGGTCGTGCGCGACCCGGGGCAGTTCGTGATCGGCACCGACGGCGACGGTCTGCCCGACACCCACCTCGCGCCGCAGGCGCCGATCGAGCCGGCGGACGAGGGCGTGATCGCGCTCGGCGGTCGGCTCTGGCGCGTCCACGAGGTCGCACTGACCGACCCGGTGCTCGGCAGCACGCTCGTGACCGCGACGCTCGAGGACGTCGAGACCGGCGAGGTCATCACGCGGACGTTCGACGCGGCGACGCTCTCGCGGATCGTCGGACGATGACGCCTGGCCGCTAATGTGATCGCATGAGCGAACCGCGGCGCCGAGTCCTCCTGAAGCTCTCCGGTGAATCGTTCGGCGGTGGTCAGCTCGGCGTGAATCCCGATGTCGTCTCCGGCATCGCGAAGGAGATCGCGGTGGCGAGCGCGGAGGGCGTCGAGATCGCGGTCGTCGTCGGCGGCGGCAACTTCTTCCGGGGCGCGGAGCTGAGCCAGCGCGGGATGGATCGCGGTCGTGCCGACTACATGGGCATGCTCGGCACGGTCATGAACGCGCTCGCCCTCCAGGACTTCCTCGAGCAGGCCGGTGCCGAGGTCCGGGTCCAGTCGGCGATCACGATGACCCAGGTCGCCGAGCCCTACATCCCGTTGCGCGCGCTCCGACACCTCGAGAAGGGGCGCGTCGTCATCTTCGGCGCCGGCGCCGGGCTGCCGTACTTCTCGACCGACACCGTCAGCGCCCAGCGCGCGCTCGAGATCGGATGCGATGTCGTCCTGGTCGCGAAGAACGGCGTCGACGGCGTCTACACGGCCGACCCGCGCAAGGACGCGACGGCGGAGCGCCTCGACCACGTGACCTACCAGGACGCGCTCGTGAAGGGGCTCAAGGTGGTCGACTCGACGGCGTTCTCGCTCTGCATGGACAACAGCATGCCGATGCTCGTCTTCGGCATGGAGCCCGCCGGCAACCTCACGCGCGCCCTGCGCGGCGAACGCATCGGCACGCTGGTCTCGAATTAGCCCATGCGGGTGTCCGAGCCGCTGCTCGCGGCGACCGATCAGGAGCTGCTCGCGCGTGTGCGCGGCGGCGAGACCGGCGCGTACGGCGAGCTCTGGCGTCGGCACTCCGGCGCGGTCACGGCGATCCTCCGGCTCGAGACGCGGCTCGACGCCGACGATCTGACGGCGGAGGTCTTCACGCGCATCCTCGCGGCGATCCGCTCCGGCAATGGTCCCGATGCGGCGTTCCGTCCGTATGCGCTCGTCGCCGCACGCAATCTCGCCGCCGAGTGGGGGAAGCGCGGGCGACGGGAGATCCCCGTCGCGGAGGAGTCGCTCGACGCCGAGTCGACCGAGCCGCCGGTCGACGAGTCGGTCGTCGTGCTGCCGCATCGCCACGTCGCCGCGCGGGTGTTCTCCTCGTTGCCGGTGCGCTGGCAGGAGGTGCTCTGGTATCTCGAGGTCGAGCAGCTCACGGCGGCCGAGACCGCGCCGCTCGTCGGCCTGAACCCGAACTCGACCGTCCAGCTCGCGTTCCGCGCCCGCGAGGGCTTCCGCCAGGCCTGGATCCAGGAGCATCTGCGCGGCCGCCCAGCCGGGACGCCGGACTGCGCCTGGGTCGATCGCCGCGTCGGCCGGCACGTTCGCGGCAAGCTCACCGCGGTCGAGCGCGGGAAGCTGGAACGCCATGCGGCGGTGTGCGAGCGCTGCACGGCCCTCATCGACGAGGGTCGGAGTGTCGAGAGCCGGGCGATCTTCGTGCTGCTGCCGGTGCTCATCCTCGGCGGCTCCGCGACCGGCTACCTCGCCGCGGCGGCGGAGGGCGAGACGCGTCGATCGGAGGCGGAGCCGGGTGGCACGCTCGCGAGGGGTGCGCCCCGGCTGGGCTCGGCGCGGTTCGCGAAGACGGGTGGGCGAACGCGATCGAGGCCGGCCGCCCTGGTCGCCTCGGCCGGCGCGATCGCGGCGGCGGTCGTGATCGCCGTGGTCGGAATCGCCCTCGCCCAGTCGACGGTCGAGCCGATCCAGGCGGCCCAGGCGGGGGAGCCGGCCGTTGGGGACGACACGAGGATCGGCATCCCCGCGACGCCTCGACCGGGCGTGCCCGTCGGCCCCACCACGCAGGTCCCGCCGGAGGCGAGCGCTCCGGACGAGCAGGAGGATCGCAGGTCGCCGGTCGACCCGCCGGTCGGCGCGGCGGCGCCGCCGGTCGGACCGGTCGAGCCGTCGACCAGCGTGCTCGCGACGGTCGCCTCCGCCGGGGAGCTGTTGAATGGCCTCGCCTATCCATCCGTGATCGGCTTCGGCATTCCCGGCGCGATGATCGAGATCATGATCGACCCGAACGGCTTCGCGTACTCCATCACGGGCCCTGCGGATGGCACCGGGCATTTCAAGATCCTCGCGGTCGCGCCGAAGCTCAGCGGGCCGCAACCGGTCATCGTGCGGCAGCACTTCGACGGACTGGTCTCGGAGTGGACCGCGCCGTTCGATCTCGTCCTCCCCGCGGCGCCGTCGGCGACCTGGAGCTGGCTGACGCCCGGGAAGCTCCAGCTCGTGACCTCGCAGGTCGAGCCGGGCTTCGCGATCCAGGTGCAGATCGACGGTGTCGATGCCGGGGTGGTCTCCACGACGACCGTGTCGGGCGAGACCGCCATCTTCACGACCGCGTCCGTCACACCGAACGTGACCATCCGCTATGTCAATGGCGGGGAGCCGTCTCCGACTCGGCCGGTCCCGCAGGTCTGAACGCCGATCGCGCACGACTCCGGGGCGCGGCCCCGGCAGGAGGGTTCCGGATCCGCGTAATGCGATCCGCTGCATCGCATCTTTCCCCTGAAGGAGCCGCACGGCTCTCGGCGGGGAAGGACCATCGTGCGTCGCACTCACATTGCTCAGGACCGGACCGAGGGCGTCGCGCGGGCGCGCCGCAATCGCGTTCGCAAGCTCGTCGCGACGATCGTCGCGCTGACGATCGCGTTCACCGGTGCGATCTTCACCGGTAGCGCGGCGCTCGCCGTGCCGAGCGGCGGGCTCACGATCTCGACCTCGAGTCCGGCGACGCAGCCGATCGGCTCGACCTTCTCGTACGAGGTCTCCTGGTCCTGTCTCGGCCTCGGCGTCGACGTGTGCGCGTCACCGCGGCTCGAGATCCCGATCTCGCTCGACTCGCCGCCCGGTGCGATCGAGGACATGGAGACCTGGGGCATCGCGGTGCAGCTGCCGTCCGGGTCCGCCGCGGCGTTCTCCTGCAGCACCGCCTACGGGAGCACGCAGGTCCTGGTCACGTGTGTCTCGTCGCAGACGGTGTCGGCCGGCGTGACCGAGAACATCCTCGTGACCGTGCATCCGAACCACGCCGAGGGCGATGGTGCGGGCTTCGTCTTCGGGCCGGCCGTGCTCTCGTCGTCGAGCTTCGCCGCCCCGGTCGCGTCGAACTCGCTCCCGCGCGCATCGGTGACCGTCGCCGACCTCGCCGCCCCGGTCAAGCGGTTCGTCGGCGTCTCGCAGGTCTCGCCCGGTGTCGGCCGATTCGTCTACGAGGTCCAGCCGTCGATCAGGGGCGTCTGGGACTCGGCCGCGAACGCCTGGTCCGACTGTGCGCCGCAGGCGTGGAACAACAACTCGACCGACACGGCCGTCGCCGGGACGATCTCGATCGTCGACACCCTGCCGACCATGCCGGGCCTCGTCTTCGTGGCCGCGACCGGCGGCGGGGTCCATGACGCCCTGGCGGGCACGGTGACCTGGACCTCCTGCGGGCCGGCGAACCGCCCGCCGTTCTACGTGACGGTCGACATGCCGTCCGCCTCGTCCGCGGGCGACCCCGCCTACGACGCGACGATCGTCAACGAGCTCGACGTGACGTTCACCGATACCGCGGGAACGCTTCATCAGCTGCACCAGGAGGCGGAGCACGACAACGTCGTCACCGCGCGCCTGGACCCGATCGCCGAGAAGTGCGGCCGTGGTCGCGTGAACCCGGAGCCGGGCTATGTGCCGCCGGCAGGGGTGTGCAACGGGTGGTTCGCGACGACGTTCGACTTCGGCGGTCAGATGGCCGGGCACACGTACAACATGAGCGTCGACCGGCTGCAGCCCGGCGACGACGTCACGATCACCGACTGGATGCCCTGCGCGACCTCGCCGACCGCGAACGGCTACGCGTCGGAGGCGGGCTGCGCACAACCGGTCGAGACGATCTACGGCATCGGCTTGAGCTACACGCCCGGCGGGGCCATCGGCATCCGCAGCATCGAGCTCTTCTACGACGACGGCACGAGCGACACGTTCTCCCCGGCGAACCCCCTCGCCTCGCTCAACCCGCTCCCCACCCCGTCGGGCGGGCGCAGCTATGTCGGATTCAGCGTCCTCATGAACCAGCCGACGGTCAACGGCCGGGTCAACGTCGTGGTCGACACGCGACTGACCTCGTACGCCGATCGGGCGATGTGGCTGGAGAACACCGTCTCATCGACGGTCGAGAACTCGGGGCAGGGATTCTTCTCCGCAGTCGAGGGCACCGGGATCGGTGTCGTCCGGGCATCGATCGCGCAGGCGACGACGGTGGCCCTGCCGGCGCTCGTCGGCGGTCAGCACATCGTCACGGCGAACTTCCTCACCTCGGGTCTCGACCCCGCCACCGGGCTGCCGATCTACACGATCGTGCTGCCGGAGGGTTACGGCGTCGACCCCGGCCGCCTCTCGAATCCCGCGTACACCTTCGTACGCGACCTCAATGCCGGCGGTTCGACGAACCACATCGGGGACTACGACGTCGAGATCGTGCCCGAGAACCCATCGACCGGCCGGCCCGTCCTCGTCCGGCTGACACCTCGTCCCGGGACACTCGCCGTGCCGTCGACGCCCGACGACTTCTTCCACTGGATCGGGGTCTCCATCCCGATCGTGCCCACCTGGGGCTCGTTCTACGGCCTGATCCAGGCGGCCTCCTACTCCTCGATCGGCGGGCTGCCACTGCCGACGCACTGCCTCGAGAGTCCCGCCACGTACGGCGCCTTCGCGAACGACCCGCGCGACCTCGACGGTGACGGCCTCACGAGCTCCGATGCCGGCTGCTACCGGACGACGAGCTCGAACTACGCGGTGCCGAACAGCGCCGCGGCGAGCTCCGTGCGCAAGCACGTCCGCGACATCGCGTCATCGACGTGGCTCGGCATCGGCGACGTCGCCTCGACCCCGAGCGGGGCCGCCGAGTACCTGATCCACTGGGAGAACGCCGGTCAGCCGCCGCTCAGCGACATCGTCCTCTACGACATCCTCCCGTTCGTCGGCGACACCGGGACGACCTCGACGAACACCGGGCCGCGCGGCAGTGCGTTCTCACCCGTGTTCACCGGCCTGACCAGTGCCGTCCCTGCGGGCGCGAGCATCCAGTTCTCCGCCTCGGCGAACCCGTGCCGCCCCGAGGTCTATCCGGGCCAGGTCGCGTGCGACAACGACTGGACGTCCGACCCCGCGGTGCTCGGCGGGAACTCGGAGGTCAAGGCGCTGCGCATCGTGCTCGCCGGGACCTGGGCGTCCGGCACGAGCGTCAACGTCCGATTCGGCATGTCGATCCCCGCGGGCACCGACAGCGGGCGTGTCGCGTGGAACACGGTGGCGCAGCGGGCCTCGAGCGGCGGCCTGCCGCTCGCCCCGGCCGAGACCGGGGGCGTCGGCATCACGATGCCCGCCGAGGTCCTCGTCTCGAAGACGAGCGCCCAGTCGGGCGCTCCCGTCGGAGTCGGCGATGTCGTCGAGTACGCGATCACGGCGGTGAACCAGCTCGCCTCGGCGGCGAACGGCGTGACGGTGAGCGACAGCCTCGCGGCCGTGCTGCAGTACGCGACGTACAACGACGATGCCGAGGCGTTCCTCAGCACCGACGACAGTGTGCCGCTCGGGTCCGTGAGCTATGCGCCCGGCGCCCGCACCCTCACGTGGACGGGCTCGCTCCAGCCGGGCGAGGCGGTCACGATCCGGTTCACCGTCACGACCACGGCCCGGACCCCCGGCACGCTCGGCGGCGTCGGCGTCTCGAACGCCGTGACGGGCGCGATCGGCGAGATTCCGACGAACTGCCAGACGGGACTCGAGCCCGGCTGCTCCGTGGCCGTCGCGGTCATCGCGCCGGCCGTCTCGATCGCGAAGTCGGCGCCGGGCGCGGTTGAGGGCTCCAGCCTCATCGAGCGCACGACGCTGACCTGGGACTACGTCGTCACGAACACGGGCAACGAGCCCCTCGAGGACCTCGCGGTGGTCGACGATCAAGGCGTCGTGGTCGACTGCGGCGGCGTCACGACGCTTGCGGTGGGCGCATCCGTGACCTGCACGGGCACCGGCTCGATCGGCGACCACGTGGTCGACCCGACCGTCTACCGGAACGTCGCGACCGTCACGGGGGAGGGCGCCCTGAGCGGCGACCCCGCGGAGGCGGAGGACGACTGGTCGGTGCGCGTGCTGCCGTACGTCCCGTGGATCTCGGTCATCAAGTCCGGGGCCGTGGCGAGCAGCGGTGCGCCGATCGCGGAGGGGTCGTCGATCCGCGGCATGACCATGGTGACGTGGAGCTACCTGGTCACGAACGTCGGCAACGAGCCCGTCGAGGCGCTCGAGGTCGTCGACGACCGGCTCGCGCCGAACATGGTGAGCTGTCCGGTGGCGGTGCTCGCCGTCGGCGCCTCCACGACCTGCACGGCGACGGGCTCGATCGGCAACGCCCTGAGCTACACCAACCTGGCGACCGCCACGGCGACCGGCAGCGAGTCGGGCGACGGTGCGACGGGGATCGACGACTGGTCGGTGCTCGTCGACCCGCTCGTGCCCCTCGTGTCGATCGACAAGTTCGCGTCCGGGGTGAGCGAGTTCCCGGCGCAGATCATGCCGGGCACCTCGGTCACCTGGACGTATCGGGTCACCAACACCGGTCCCGAGGCGCTCACCGGCGTCGTGGTGACGGACAGCCGCGGCGTCGCGGTGACCTGCCCCGCGACGGTGCTCGGCATCGGCGACTCGATGGACTGCACCGGTACCGGCTCGGTCGGCACCGCCTCCCCGTACACGAATGTCGGCATCGTCTCCGGCGTCGGCGCGGTCTCGGGAGGCGCGGCGACCGCGAACGACCCCTGGTCGGTCGGCATCATCCCGCCGGTCGCCGTCCTGGAGATCGACAAGTATGCGACCGATGCGGTCGAGGGCGGCATCGTCCCGGCGGAGACGGTCGTGCACTGGGAGTACGAGGTGACGAACACCGGCACCGAGACGGTGGTGGGTCTGTCCGTCGTCGACGACCGGATCGCGAACGTCGTCTGCCCGGTCAATGTGCTCGCACCGGGCGCCTCGACCGTCTGCACGGCGTCGGGCTCGGTCGGCCTCGGCCCGTC
>DATMFB010000094.1:0-2261 GCA_035556395.1 Microbacteriaceae bacterium | reverse complement strand
GATCTGCACGTGCGCGGGCGCCACGCCGGCGGGCCAGGCCAGGCCGCGGTCGTCGTGGTTCGCCTCCGCCAGCGCCGCGAGCACCCGGGACACGCCGATGCCGTACGAGCCCATCGTGACGACCTGGGACTTGCCGTTCTGGTCGAGCACGGTCAGGCCGAGCGCCTGCGCGTACTTGCGGCCCAGCTGGAAGATGTGGCCGATCTCGATGCCGCGCGCGAGCTCCAGCGGGCCGGAGCCGTCGGGGGCCTCGTCGCCGGCGCGCACCTCGGCGGCCTCGACGGTGCCGTCCGCGGTGAAGTCGCGGCCGGCCACGAGGTCGAACACGTGCTTGCCGGGCTGGTCGGCGCCGGTGATCCACCGGGTGCCCTCGACCACGCGCGGGTCGAGCAGGTACCGGACGGCGGTGCGGCCCTCGGCGTCGGCGGCCAGGCCCTCGCGGTTCGGGCCGAGCGCGAGCGGGCCGATGTAGCCCTTGACCAGCTCGGGGTGCGCGGCGAAGTCGGCCTCGACGGCCGGCTCGACCTCGGCCGGGGCCACGGCGGCCTCCAGGCGCTTGAGGTCGACCTCGCGGTCGCCGGGCAGGCCGACCATGACGAGCTCCCGCTCGCCGGTCGGCGAGACGACGGCGAGCACGACGTTCTTGAGGGTGTCCGCGGCGGTCCAGGCGCGGCCGTCCTCGCGGGGGTGCTCGGCGTTCGCGAGATCGACGAGGGTCTGGATGGTGGGTGTGTCCGGGGTGTCGTGGACGACCGCGGCGGGGAGGCCGTCGATCGGCAGCGGCTGGGGCACGAATGCCTGGAACGCCTCGACATTCGCGCTCAGGCCGCCCTCGGATCGCACGAACGTGTCCTCGCCGACCTCGGTCGGCAGCAGGAACTCCTCCGACCTCGAGCCGCCCATCGCACCGGACGTCGCCTGCACGATGACGTACTCGAGCCCGAGGCGCTGGAAGATCCGCTCGTAGGCGTCGCGCTGCGCCTGATAGCTGCGCTCGAGTCCCGCGTCGTCGACGTCGAAGGAGTAGGCGTCCTTCATCGAGAACTCGCGGCCGCGCAGGAGACCCGCGCGCGGCCGCGCCTCGTCGCGGTACTTGTCCTGGATCTGGAAGATCGTGAGCGGGAGGTCCTTGTAGCTGGAGTACAGGTCCTTCACGAGGAGCGTGAAGACCTCCTCGTGCGTGGGCGCGAGCAGGTAGTCGGCGTCCTTGCGGTCCTTGAGCCGGAAGATGCCGTCGCCGTACTCGGTCCAGCGGTTCGTCGCCTCATAGGGCTCGCGCGGCAGCAGCGCGGGGAAGAGGACCTCCTGCGCGCCCGCGGCCGCCATCTCCTCGCGGACGACGCGCTCGATCTGCGCCCGCACCCGCAGGCCGAGCGGGAGCCACGCGAAGATCCCGGGCGCCTGCCGGCGGATGTACCCGGCGCGGACGAGGAGACGGTGGCTGTCGACCTCTGCATCCGCCGGGTCCTCGCGGAGCGTGCGGACGAACAGCTGGGACAGACGCGTGAGCACCCGTCAATCGTAGTCAGCGGCGACGGAACGCGAGGAGCACTGCGCGCACGACGACGCCGACGACGAGTGCCCAGAACGCGGCGCTGATGCCCCCGACCGCGATGCCGGAGGCGGCGACGAGGAACGTCGCGACCGCGGGGATGCGCTCGGCCGGCTCCTCCATGGCCTGCGAGATCGACGAGCCGAGCGTCGCGATGAGCGCGAGGCCCGCGACCGCCGCGACCACGCCGACGGGCGCGAGCAGGACGATCGCGACGAACGCGGCAGAGGCGATCCCGAGGAGGATGACGCCGATGCCGGAGGTGACGCTCGCGATCCAGCGCCTCGAGCGGTCCTCCCCCGCCTCGGGCCCGGCGGCGAGCGCCGCGCTGATCGCCGCGAGGTTGATCGCGTGGCCGCCGGCCGGGGCGCCGATGAGCGTCCCGATCCCGGTGACGACCATCGACGCGCGCCACGGCACCTCATAGCCGAAGCTGCGCATGACCGCGACCCCGGCGACGTTCTGCGAGGCCATGGTCACGAGATATAGGGGCAGCGCGATGCCGAGCACCGCGCCGAGGCTCCAGGTCGGCATCGTGAGCTCGACGACGGGGATGAAGGCGGCCGCGTTCACCGCGTTCTGCGTCGTCGCGAGGTGGATCACGATGACGACGACCGCGGCGACGAACGCGAGCGGCACGGCCCAGCGGGGCAGGAGGCGCAGCGCGATGAGCCACACGGCGATGATCGGCAGCACGGCCCAGGGGTTC
>DATMFB010000093.1:0-1772 GCA_035556395.1 Microbacteriaceae bacterium | reverse complement strand
AGCGGACCGGTGTCCTTGAGGAGCTCGAGCGCGATCGGGTCGTCGGGCATCCGCAGTGCGACCGTCCCCCGGGTCTCGCCCAGATCGAGGTCGAGCGAGGCGCGGGCCGGGACGATGATCGTCAGCGCGCCCGGCCAGAACCTCGCGGCGAGCACGCGCACCTCGTCGTGCACCTCCTCGGCGAGCGCGTCGAGCGTCGGGAGGGAGCCGATCAGGACCGGCGGCGGGGTCGCGGGCGTCCGGCCCTTCGCGCTGACGAGCGCGAGCACCGCCTCGGCGTTGAACGCGTCGGCCGCGAGACCGTAGACGGTGTCGGTCGGGATGACGACGAGCTCGCCGCGGCCGATCGCGGCGCGGCCGAGTCGCATGCCCTCGAGCAGCGCCTCCGGCTGCGTGGAGTCGTAGATCGCGCCCATCGCCCGCCAAGCCTACCCGCGGGCTACCGGATGGCCGTCGTCGCGCGCGGGCGGCCGACGAGGTCGGGGTGCGTCGCGACCGCGCGCCAGCCGGAGGCGCGCAGCATGTCGGCGATCGCCGGCCCCTGCAGCTCGCCGTGCTCGATCACCAGGCTGCCGCCGGGCCGCAGCAGCCGCCGGGCCGTCGCATCGAGCGCCCGCACGACATCGAGCCCGTCCTCGCCGCCGTAGAGGGCGAGCTCGGGGTCGTGCAGGCGCACCTCAGGATCGCGCGGGACGGCGCCGGCCGGGATGTACGGCGGATTCGAGACGACCACGTCCACCGACCCGTCGAGTCCGGGGAGCGCGACCGCGAGGTCGTCGCGCACGAGCGTCAGATTGTCCGCGACGGCAGCCCTCGCGTTGAGCTTCGCCCAGACGAACGCGTCCGGCGAGAGCTCGACCGCGTGCACGAGGGCGTGCGGCACCTCGGTCGCGAGCGCGATGGCGATCGCGCCGGAGCCCATCCCGAGATCGACGGCGATGGGTGCGGGCGATGGCACCGCCGCAAGGGCGTCGATCGCGAGCTGCGCGACGATCTCGGTCTCCGGGCGTGGGACGAAGACGCCCGGCCCGACGCGGAGCGTGAGGCTGCGGAAGTACGCGACGCCCGTGAGGTGCTGGAGCGGCTCGCGTGCCGCACGGCGGGCGATCAGGTCCGAGAACGCCGTCGCGTCGGGATCGTCGATGAGCGCGCCGGCGAGCGCGCGGGCCGCGACCTCTCCCCGCCCGAGCAGCAGGACGTGGCCGGCGAGCAGCTCGGCGTCCACCTGCGGGGAGGGTACGCCGGCCACCGAGAGGCGCTGCGCCGCGGCGTCGATGGCCTGCGCGAGCGGGATCACTGGCCCACGTTCGCCAGTCGCTCGGCCTCGTCGGCCTCGATGCACGACTGGATGACGGGGTCCAGTGCGCCGTCCATCACCTGGTCGAGGTTGTACGCCTTATAGCCGGTGCGATGGTCGGCGATGCGGTTCTCCGGGAAGTTGTAGGTGCGGATCCGCTCGGAGCGGTCGACCGTGCGCACCTGGGACTTGCGCAGCGCCGCGGATTCGGCCTCGGCCTCCTCCTGCTGCTTCGCCAGCAGCCGCGCGCGCAGCACGCGCATCGCCGCCTCGCGGTTCTGCAGCTGCGACTTCTCGTTCTGCATCGAGACGACGATGCCGGTCGGCAGGTGCGTGATCCGTACCGCCGAATCCGTCGTGTTCACGCTCTGCCCGCCCGGGCCGGAGGACCGGAACACGTCGATGCGCAGATCGTTCTGGTCGATGTGGAGCTCCTCCGGGGCGTCGACCTCCGGGAAGACGAGCACCCCGGCCG
>DATMFB010000092.1:0-2849 GCA_035556395.1 Microbacteriaceae bacterium | reverse complement strand
TCGTCGAGCTCGAGCCGACCGAGGCGGGCCGCGCGCTGCGTGAACGAGCGATCGGGGTGCCCGTGCGCATCATCGACCGCCTCGGCATCCCCATCGAGCGACTCGAGGCGCTGCGCAGCGAGCTCACCGCACTCATCGAGGCGGTCGCCGCCGCCGAGCGGCGAGCCACCCCACCCGCATAGACTGCGGCCGATGGCGAATCCAGAGCGGGCCGACGACCGGTTCGCCCCACTGCGCGCACCCGCAGGCGTGATCGCGCGCCCGCGGCTGCTGTCACGATTCGACGAGCCCTGGGACGCGCTCATCGTCGAGGGCCCCGCCGGGTCCGGCAAGACCACGCTCGCCACGCAGTGGGCCGAGCGCGAGCCGGACGCCGTGTGGTGGTTCGACGCGGCCGCGGAGAGCGTCGGCCGGGCGACCGCCATCCTCGGCGAACGCGAGGGGGCGGTCGTCGTCGTCGACCGCGCGCAGCGGCTCACGGCCGCAGCGATCGCCGGGCTCGGCGCGGCGCTCGATCGCGGACCGAAGACGCGGCTCATCCTGCTGACACGGAGCGCCGCGACCGCTCCGGCGCTCGAAGCTGCGACCGGGCAGACGATCCTCCTGCTGGCACCGGACGAGCTGCGCGTCGACGACGACGAGCTGGATGCCCTGCTGCCGAAGCTCGACCACGAGCGACGGCGCAGGATCACCGCCTCGACCGACCGGCTCATGGTCGCCGTCCGGGACGCCGCCGAGACGCGCGGGACGCAGGCGATCGACCGCTTCCGCGCCGCGCTGCTCGCCGATCTCGCGGATCGACCGGGGCCGTACCGAGACGCGCTCGCCCGGCTCGCGACCGTCCAGGCACTCGACACGGGGCTCGCGACGGCGATCGGCGTCGACCCGGAGCTGCTCGAGCTCGCCGCGCAGGACGGGCTCGGCGCATCGAGCGACGGGTGGTTCGATCTGACTGCCTTCGCCGCGCGCGTGATCGAGCCGCTCGCGGTCGACCTCGGCCCCGTCGCGCGCCAGCACATCGTCGCGACCGCCCTCGCGCATCCCGCGCTGCGCGCCGAGCGGCCGTACGAGGCGCTGCGACTCGCGATCGCGACGCGCGACTACGACGCAGCCACCCAGATCGTGCTCGAGTACGGGTTCGGCATCATCGACGAGCCGGATCGCGCTCGCCGCGCACTCAACGGCGTGGGCTACGCCGAGATCAAGCACCATCCCCTGCTCATCGTGCTCGTCGCCCAGCTGGCCAACCTCGACCGCACGACGCGCGTGTACGGACTCACGCTCTTCGGTCGGGCGATCGCCGCGATGACGATCGGGCGCAGCGACGCGAACCCGCACGAGGCTGCCGCGTTCCGGGCGCTGTCGGCGACGCTGCTGCGCCTGACCCCGCTCGCCGACCAGGCCCTGCCCCGCTCCCTGCGGGCGCTCGCCGCCCTCGAGCGACTCGATCCCGCCGTGGAACCGAACCTCGAGGTCGCCGGAGCGCAGCTCTTGACCCACGTCGGGCTGACCGCGATGGCGGCCGGCGACGACGACGTCGCCGCCACGATGTATGAGCGCGCCTACGGGCTGCTGAAGCACCTCGACAGTCCCGAGCAGCTCGATCCGCTGAGCCTGCGCGCGGCCCTCGCGGCATTCCGCGGCGAGCTCCCGCTCGCCCGGCGCCTCGCCTCCACCGCCGACGAGGCGGGCTGGCCGGGTCAGTGGCGCTACGGACTGCGCGGACAGGGGCTCGAGCTCGCGCTCGCCATCCTCGAGCTCGAGGCCGGCGATCCCGACGAGGCACTGCGCCACCTCACCTCGACGGGGTCGATCGGCGAGCTGCTCGAGCACTGGGCGCTGTTCGCGACCGTGCAGAGCTGGCGCGATCTGCTCGCCGGCGAGCACGTCCAGGGACTCGGCCGGCTCCGCGCCGTGCGCGAGGAACGGGCGCGGACGCCGACGACGTCGGTCTCGCGGGCGCGCATGGCCGCCGCCGAGGCGATGCTGCTGCTCGCAGGGGGCGATGCCGGCGCCGCGAAGCAGGCGGCGGCCGGCGCCGCGAGGCACGTGCCCGAGGGGATCCTGGCGCTCGGGCAGGCCCACCTCGCCCTCGGTCGCGCGAGCGATGCCGGCATCGCGGTCGGACGACTCGCGAGTCGGACGCTCGGACCTCGCGTCGGGATGGGGGCCGAGCTGCTCCGCGCGACGATCGCGCTGCGCGCGGGCGACGCCGCAGGGGCGCAGGCCCCCGTGCTCCGACTGGCCGACCTCGCACGCCAGCACCGACTGCGGCTCCCGCTGCGCCTGCTCGCGGAGGAGGATCGCGCGCTCCTCGCGAGCGCCGCCGAGCTGCTCGGCGAGCACGAGCTCGTCGCGGATCTCGCGGCGACCCGCGCGGCAGCCCCCGTCCGCCGGCGCGACGTCCCCCGGCTCACCCCGCGCGAGCAGGCGCTGCTCGCGACCCTCGACGAGACCTCGAGCGTCGCCGACCTCGCCGCGCGACACTTCGTCTCCGTCAACACCGTGAAGACGCAGTTGCGTTCCCTGTACCGCAAGCTCGAGGCCGGCAGCCGCGAGGAGGCGATCGCTCGTGCGGCCGCCTCGGGCCTGATCCGGTCGGATCGTCTCGAGGTGCCATGAGCGCGACCCTGCGCATCACCGGGCTCAGCGCTGGGCACGGCGCGCGCACCCTCTTCTCCGGGCTCGACCTGACGATCGCCGCGGGCGACGTCATCGGGCTCGTCGGGGCGAACGGCGCGGGCAAGTCGACGCTGCTGCGCCTCCTCGCGGGCGAGCTCGAGCCCGAGCAGGGCTCGGTCGTGCTGAGCCCGCCGCAGGCGACCGTGGGGCATCTCCCCCAGGAACCC
>DATMFB010000091.1:0-1702 GCA_035556395.1 Microbacteriaceae bacterium | reverse complement strand
TCCAGCGCCGCGGCCTCATGGAGCGCAAGGGCTTCCCCGAGTCGTACGACCGGCGCGCGCTGCTCGACTTCGTCTCGGCGATCAAGTCGGGCGAGCCCCGCGTGACCGCGCCCCTCTACTCGCACCTCGTGTACGACATCGTTGCGGGCGCCGAGGTCGTCGTGCAGCGGCCCGACGTGCTCATCGTCGAGGGCCTCAACGTCCTCCAGCCGGCACCGCAGGGCCACGCCCTCGCCGTGTCCGACCTGTTCGACTTCACCGTCTACGTCGACGCGGCGCCGCAGGACGTCGAGGAGTGGTACATCCAGCGCTTCCTGCGGCTACGGGCGAGCTCGTTCGCGAACCCCGACTCGTACTTCCACCGCTACGCGAGCCTGTCCGATGAGGAGGCGGTCGCGACCGCGCGCGACATCTGGGTGCGCATCAACGGCCGCAACCTCGCCGAGAACGTGCTGCCGACCCGCGACCGGGCCACCCTCGTCCTCCGCAAGGGCGCGAACCACGTTGTCGACCGGGTGCTCGTCAGGAAGATCTGAGCCGCTCGGCGACGAGGTCGGCGAGCCGCTGCGCGACCGCCTGCGCGGTCTCCTGGTCCTCGGCCTCGACCATGACCCGCACCATCGGCTCGGTGCCGGAGGGCCGCAGCAGCACTCGGCCGGCATCGGCGAGCGCCTCCTGCTCGCGCCGCACCGCGGCGGAAATCTCCGCGTCGGCGTCGAGCCGGCTGCGCACCACGCCCCGGACGTTGATGAGCACCTGCGGGTAGACGGTCATGCACGACGCGAGCTCCGCGAGCGTCTTGCCCGTGCGAGCCATCTCGCCGGCGAGGTGGAGCCCGGTGAGCACGCCGTCGCCCGTCGTCGCGTGCTCCGTGACGATGAGATGGCCCGACTGCTCGCCGCCGAGCGACCAGCCGTTCGCGTTGAGCGCCTCCAGCACGTAACGGTCACCGACGCCCGTCAGCGCGACCTCGATGCCGTGCTCGGCCATCGCGCGGCGCAGCCCCAGATTGCTCATGACGGTCGCGACGAGCGTGTCGTCCTTGAGCGCACCGCGTTCCTTCATCGCGATCGCGAGGATCGCCATGATCCGGTCGCCGTCCACGATCTGCCCTTCCGCGTCGACCGCGAGGCAGCGGTCGGCGTCGCCGTCGTGGGCGATGCCGAGATCGGCACCCACCTCGACGACCTTCGCCTGGAGCACCTCGAGGTGCGTCGAGCCGGAGCCCTCGTTGATGTTGAGCCCGTCGGGCGCCGCGCCGATCACGGTGACCCGCGCGCCGGCGTCCGTGAACACCTGCGGCGAGATGCCGGCCGCGGCGCCGTTCGCCGCGTCGACGACGACGTGCAGCCCGTCGAGCCGGTGCGGGAGGCTCGCGAGCAGGTGCAGCACGTAGCGGTCCTCTGCGTCGGCGAATCGCCGGATGCGCCCGACATCGCCGCCGGTCGGCGTCAGCTCCTGGTGGCCGAGCGCATCCTCGATGCGATCCTCGACCTCGTCGGGCAGCTTGCGCCCGCCGTAGCTGAAGAACTTGATGCCGTTGTCCGGCGCCGCGTTGTGCGACGCGGAGATCATCACGCCGAAGTCCGCCTCCGCGGACTGCACGAGGTACGCGCAGGCCGGGGTCGGGATGACGCCGGCGTCGAGCACGTCGATGCCGCTGCTCGCAAGGCCCGACGCGACCGCCGCCGCGAGGAACTCG
>DATMFB010000090.1:0-4800 GCA_035556395.1 Microbacteriaceae bacterium | reverse complement strand
GGGCGAACGCGCTCGACTTCGACGACATCATCGGCGAGACGGTGTACCTGTTCCGCGCGTTCCCCGAGGTCGCCGCGTTGTATCGCCGGCGCTTCCGCCATGTGCTCGTCGACGAGTACCAGGACACGAACCACGCGCAGTACGCGCTCATCCGCGAGCTCGTCGCGCCCGTCGACGCCGAGACCGCCGACCGGGTGGAGGAGCTCCACGGCTTCCAGCGCGGGCTCCGCGCCCCGGACGGGTCGATCCCGGGCGCGAGCCTCACCGTCGTCGGCGACTCCGACCAGTCGATCTACGCGTTCCGCGGGGCCGACATCCGCAACATCGTCGAGTTCGAGCACGACTTCCCCACCGCGCAGACGATCCTGCTCGAGCAGAACTACCGCTCGACCCAGACGATCCTCGACGCCGCGAACGCCGTGATCGCGAACAACTTCGACCGGAAGGCGAAGAACCTCTTCACCGACATCGGCTCGGGCGAGCGGATCATCGGATACACGGGCTATTCGGGGCACGACGAGGCGCAGTTCGTCGCCGACGAGATCGAGGCCCTGCGCCAGGCGGGCATGAGCTACCCGCAGGTCGCGGTCTTCGTGCGGACGAACGCGCAGACGCGTCCGCTCGAAGAGGTCTTCATCCGCGAGGGGATCCCGTACCGACTCGTCGGCGGCACCCGGTTCTACGAGCGCGCCGAGGTCAAGGACGCGTTCGCGTACCTGACGCTCTCGGTCAACCCCGACGACGACCTCGCGCTGCGCCGGGTCATCAACACGCCGAAGCGCGGCATCGGCGATGCGACCGTCGCGGCGCTCCAGGCGAAGGCGGACCGCGAGGGCATGCCGCTGCGCGAGGTGCTCCGCGCGCCCGAGGAGCTCGGCCTCGGGCCGAAGCTGACCCTCGCCGTCGGCGACCTCTCGAAGCTCATCGACGAGGCGGCGCTCCTCGCGACCGGCATCGTCCCGGACTCCGAGGACCGCATCCCACCGAAGCCGCCCCACGAGGTGCTCGTCCACCTGCTCACGAAGTCGGGTCTGCATGCCGCGCTGTCGGGCTCCGACGATCCGCAGGACCAAGCGCGGGCCGAGAACCTCGACGAGCTCGTCTCGCAGGCGAAGGAGTTCCGGGTGCAGTACCCGGAGGGCACGACGATCGACTACCTGACGAACGTCGCGCTCTATGCCGCAGCAGATGAGCTCGAGGCGGACGGCGGCGGCAAGGTCACGATCATGACGCTCCACACGGCGAAGGGGCTTGAGTACGACGCCGTCTTCATCACGGGCGTCGAGGAGGCGCTCCTGCCGCACCGGATGAGCGTCAACGAGCCGGGTGGTCTCTCGGAGGAACGGCGCCTCTTCTACGTCGGCATCACGCGGGCCCGGAAGCGCCTGTACCTGTCGCTCGCGACGTCGCGCGCCGCCTACGGCGACGTCTCGATCGCGATGCCGAGTCGGTTCCTCACGGAGATCCCGGGCGAGCTGATCGACTGGCGGGACTCGGGCGGGGGCGGCTTCGGTGGGACGCGGGCGATCGGCGACCCTTCGACTCGGGGGTTCGCCCCTCGCTCAGGGACCGGCCGTGCACTCGGAAGCCGTTCCCTGAGCGCCCTTCGACAGGCTCAGGAACCGCGCCATAGCGAGTCGAAGGGCCTGCGCGTCAAGACCGAGTGGAAGTCGCCGGTCGGCGCGATCCGCGACAACGGCGACCTCAAGCTCACGGTCGGCGACCGGATCCAGCACGACGACTTCGGCGAGGGACGGGTCGTGAACGTCATCGAGAACGGCCCGCGGACCGTCGCCGAGGTCGAGTTCCAGACCAAGGGCCGCAAGCGCCTCCTGGTCAAGGTCGCCCCGATCCAACGACTCGAATAGCCGGGCCCACGACCTCGGCACGTTCAGATTCCCCGTTTCCACCCAGGGTGCGCGTTGCAACGCGAACTCTGGGTGCGAACGTGCACCGTAAGCGCGAGGATGGGCGCGTGAGCGAGTACGAGCTGATCGTCGCGGACGGGGTGCCCGAGTCGCTCGTGCGCGTCCCCGGTCACCGGCCCGACGGCCCGGTGCTGCGCGTCGGTGTCGTGCAGCACGCCTGGCAGCCCGACGCCGCGGCGCTCGCGGCGGAGCTGCATGGCGCGATCGGGCTCGCGGCGGGCGCGGGGGCTCGCATCGTCTTCCTGCCGGAGATCACCCTCCTGCGCTACCCGGCCGATGGCGTTCCGCCGCCCGGGACGCGCGCCGACGAGCTCGCTGAGTCGCTGGTCGGCGGTCCCACCCACACGCTCGCGGCTCGTGCGGCGGCCGACTACGGCATCCACGTCCACGCCTCGCTCTACGAGCGGACCGGCGCGGAGGACGGCCGCGGGCTCAACACCGCGATCGTCGTGGCCCCCTCCGGCGAGATCGTCGCGCGCACCCGCAAGACGCACATCCCTGTCACGGCGGGGTACTACGAGGACCGGTGGTTCACGGCGGGCCCGGCCGATGACGCATACCCGGTGCACGAGGTGCCGGGGATCGAGGACCTGCGGCTCGGGCTGCCGACCTGCTGGGACGAATGGTTCCCCGAGGTCGCGCGAGCCTACGGACTCGGCGGCGCGAACGTCCTCGCCTACCCGACGGCGATCGGCTCCGAGCCCGACCACCCCGGCGTCGACACGGAGCCGCTCTGGCGCCAGGTGATCGTCGCGCACGGCATCGAGAACGGGCTCTTCATGATCGTCCCGAACCGCACGGGCTCGGAGCTGCGCCCCGACGGATCGCCCGGGAACGAGTTCTACGGATCGAGCTTCGTGAGCGACCCCTACGGCCGGATCCTGGTGCGGGCGCCGCGCGACCGGAAGGCGGTGCTCGTCGCGGACCTCGACCTCGAGCAGGGACGCGACTGGATCGACCTCTTCCCGTTCTTCCGCACCCGCCGCCCCGACACCTACGGCGGTCTCGTGTGAGCGCCTGGCGGATGCCCGCCGAAGGAGACCCGCACGAGCGCACCTGGCTCGCCTGGCCGACCGCGGGCTACACGCTCGGCGATGACGCGGAGAGCGCGGAGGCCGCGCGCCGCACCTGGGCCTCCGTCGCGAACGCGGTGTCCGAGTTCGAGCCGGTCACGGTCGTCGTCGACCCGCGCGACCGGGACCTCGCCCCCGCCTATCTGAGCTCCTCGGTCGACTTCCTCGTGGCGTCCCTCGACGACGCCTGGGTGCGCGACTCCGGCCCGACCTTCGTCATCGGCGATGACGGACGGCTCGGCGCGGTCGACTGGGTGTTCAACGGCTGGGGCGGCCAGGACTGGGCGAGCTGGGAGCACGATGCGGCACTCGCGCCGATCATCGCGAAGCACGCCGGCGCGGAGCTCGTCGTGAGCACGCTCACGAACGAGGGCGGCGGCATTCACGTCGACGGCCGCGGCACCGTGCTGCTGACGGCGACCGTCCAGCTCGATCCGGGTCGCAACCCAGGGTGGAGCCTGGCCGACGTCGAGGCCGAGCTAACCCGCACGATCGGGACCACGCGCGCGATCTGGCTGCCGCGGGGGCTCACCCGCGACTCGGAGCGATTCGGAACCCGCGGCCACATCGACATCGTCGCGACGATGCCGGAGCCCGGACGCGTCCTCGTCCACGCGCAGCGCGACGCCGCCCACCCCGACCACGTCGTGAGCGCGGAGGCGGTGCGGATCCTCGGCGACGAGGGCCTCGAGGTCGTCGCGCTCCCGGCTCCGCGGGCGCTGCGCGACGCGGAGGGCTGGGTCGATTGGAGCTACGTCAACCACTCGCTCGTCAACGGCGGGGTCATCGCCGGCACGTTCGACGATGCGGCCGACGACGAGGCGCTCGACATCCTGCGTGCCGCGTATCCGGGCCGCGAGGTCGTCGGGGTCGACGCTCGCGAGCTCTTCGCCCGTGGTGGCGGCATCCACTGCATCACCCAGCACCAGCCGCGTACTCCTGCGTGAGTCCGGACGCGCCGTCAGCCCGCGGGGTTACCATCGGCGCATGAGCATCGTCGCCATCGCACGTCTGTATCCGAAGCCCGGCCACACGACCGACGTCCTCGCCGCGCTCGCCTATGCGAGCCCCTCGATCCTCGCTGAGCAGGGCTGCGAGCTCTACGCCGGTCACGAGGCGCCGGACGGCACCATCCTCATGATCGAGAAGTGGGCCACGCAGGCCGACCTCGACGCGCATCTCGCCGGCGAGCCCGTCCGCGCCTATCGCGACGCCCGCGCACCGTACGAGGAGCGCACCCCGCAGCTCGAGATCCTCACTCCGATCGAGGGCGCGGACCCGGAGCGGGGCATGATCTGAGCCTGCGCGTCTGCTGACGTTCCACGCATTTGCGGACGCTCGAACGTCAGCAGATCCGACGAACGTCCGCAAGTGCGGGTTGACGGCTACGCGGACTCGGCGACGACCTCGCCGTCGAGGATCGTCGCCACGGTCCGCGTGAGGTGGATGTCCTCCGGCGCCGCGGCGAACGGGTCGCGGTTCGCGATTGCGAGGTCGGCGGGCGCTCCCACCTGTAGAACGCCGTCGCCCGGGATCCCGAGCAGCGTCGCCGACCCGCGCGTGTAGGCGTCGAGCGCGGTCGCGAGCGGCAGAGCCTCGTCGGGTCCGAGCGGCGCGGTCGTCGTGTCGCCCGGGAAGCGCCGGTTCACGGCGATATGGATTCCGAGCCAGGGCTCGTAGGTCGAGACGGGCCAGTCGGAGCCCATCGCGAGCGCGGCCCCGCTCGTATGCAGCGAACGGAATACGAAGAGCCGGCTTGCGCGACCGGCGCCGAGGAGCGGGAGGGTGGTCGAGGCCGT
>DATMFB010000089.1:0-17412 GCA_035556395.1 Microbacteriaceae bacterium | reverse complement strand
GTCCCCGAGCTGCACCTCGACGCCCTTGGAAGCGAGGATCGGCCAGGTCACGAGCGCGGAGAGCCAGAGACCGACCGATGTCGCGACGAAGGTGGTCGCCGCGAGCACGACGGCCTTCGCCGCGAGCGCCCCGGTCCGGTGGGGGACGGCGCCGAAGGTCGAGCGGATCATGCCCGTCGAGTACTCGCCCGTGATGATGAGGGAGCCGAGGACGGCGACGATGAGCACGGCGATGTTGAGGCCGGCCGTGTTCATCCCGACGACGATCGACCGAGCGCTCTCGCCGGCGACCGTGCCGCCGCCGAAGTCGCTGAGGCTCGCGATGAGGACGCCGACGCCGACGATGAGCAGGACGAGCAGTCCGTAGCACCACAGCGTCGAGCGCACGGTGCGCAGCTTGATCCACTCCGAGCGGATGATCCCGGCGGCGCTGAGCCGACCCGTGACGGGGGTCGCGGTGGAAAGAATCGCGGTCGTCATCAGGCTGCCACCTCCGACTTGTACTCGACCTCGTCCTGCGTCAGCTCGAGGTAGGCCTGTTCGAGGCTCCCGCGCACCGGCGCGAGCTCGTGCAACGCTACTCCCGCTCTGAACGCCGCATCCCCGATCGCCTGCGCGTCGAGACCCGCGATCGACAGCGCGCCGTCAGGCAGGTGCGTGACCGCGACGTCCGGCCCCGTGATCGCGTCGATGAGCTGCTGGGGCGAGGGCGTGCGCACGGTCACCCGGCTCGCGCCCGCGCGGCCGGTCAGCTCCTCGATCGGCGCATCGGCGAGGACCCTCCCGCGCCCGAGGATGATGACGTGGTCGGCTGTGAGCGCCATCTCGCTCATCAGGTGGCTGGACAGGAAGACGGTCCGTCCCTGGGCGGCGAGGTAGCGGGTGAGCTGCCGGACCCAGAGCACGCCGTCGGGGTCGAGACCGTTGACCGGCTCGTCGAGAATCAGCGTCTGCGGGTCGCCGAGCAGCGCGGCGGCGATGCCGAGGCGCTGCCCCATGCCGAGCGAGAAGCCGCCGACTCGCTTCGCGGCGACCTTCTCCAGACCGGTCATCTCGATGACCTCGTGGACCCGGGGCTTGGGGATCGAGTGGGTCGCGGCGAGCGCGAGCAGATGGTTGTAGGCGCTGCGTCCGGTGTGGACGGCCTTGGCCTCGAGGAGCGCCCCGACCTGTCGAAGCGGATCGCGATGGCCGGCATAGGGCTTGCCGTTGACCGTCGCGCGACCGGAGGTCGGGCGGTCGAGCCCGACGATCATCCGCATGGTGGTGGACTTGCCCGCGCCGTTCGGGCCGAGGAAGCCGGTGACGATGCCCGGCTGCACCGTGAACGAGATGTCGTCCACCGCGAGCTTCGGACCGTACCGCTTGCTCAGATTCTCGATTTCGATCATGGCTTCCACGCTATGAGTCCTGCGCGGCCTGCGCATCGTCCCACGGTCGGGTTCTGCACGCCCGGGGGTCCGACCTCGGTATGAGGCGATACTGTTCCGATGATCCGGACGCTCACCGCGCTCGAGCGCTCGATCAGCGCTCGCGACCCGGATCTCCGCTGGCCCGACCGGCAGCGCTACGACTGCCGCCTGGCCGCCTCGGCTTCGGCGGCGGGACGAGCGCCGTCGTCTCGGTGATCGCCTCGCGGATCCAGTCCTCGTCATCGAGCAGGCTCGCGGGAATCCGCCAGTAGTCCTTCGACCCCGGATAGATCGGTCCGCGGAGGTCGGGCGTGAGGCGCTCGTCCGCATAGTCGGTGATCTTGAGTCCGAGCACGCCGTCGGTGACGAACGCTGGGATCCTGCCGTCGAGATACAGCGCGTACTCGCCGAACATGCTGCGTGCGGTCACCGGCAGGGGCGCGAGCCGTTCGAGGATCGCGGCGAGTTGCGCCGGGGTCGTTGCCATGGCGAGAGCGTAGCCATGACCACCGACTCGCGCGTTCAGCGCCCGAGCGCCCGCTTCGCGAGCTCGGCGAACTCCGGCGATGCGAGCCGCTCGACGAAGAGGTCCGCCTCGCGGCGCATCCGATCGGCCGGCGCCTCGTCGGGCGTGTGCAGCAGGCCCCGGGTCGCCCGGACCGCCTCTCGGGGGAGCGCGGCGAGCCGGGAGGCGAGCGCGAGCGCCGCGTGGACCTGCCCGCCGGCCGGCACGACGTTCGTCAGGAGGCCGGCCTCGAGCGCGGCGCGCGACGCGACCGGCTGACCGAGCAGCAGCAGTTCCGCCGCGAGCCGCTGGCCCGCTATGCGGGGGAGCAGCAGGCTGCTCGCGGCCTCGGGGACGAGGCCGAGGGCGACGAACGGGAACGACAGCACGGCGCTCTCGTCCGCGACGACGAAGTCGCAGTGCAGGAGCATGGTCGCGCCGATCCCGACGCAGTCGCCGTGCACCGCGGCGATGAGCGGGACCCGCACCTCGATGAGCGTGCGCAGGAATCGGAAGACGGACGAGTCCTCGCCCGTCGGCGGATCCTCGAGGAAGTCGACGAGGTCGTTGCCGGCGCAGAACCCCTTGCCCTCGCCCGAGAGGACGACGGAGGCGATCGACTCATCGGCGTCCGCCTCGCGGATCGCCTCGGACAGCGTCGCGTACATCGCCCGGGTGAGGGCGTTGCGCTTGTCGGGTCGGTCGAGCACGATCAGCCGGGTCGCACCCGACGTGCTGATCCGGACGAGATCGTGGTCGCTCACGGGCCCGATGCTACTCGCGGGTGGACAATGGACCATGCCCGCCGATCCGGCCGTGCCCCGCCGCTACATCAAGCCCGGCTGGTTCACGAATCGCATCTTCAACCCGATCGTCGGCTGGCTCGCACGTCGCGGTCTCGGCCTCAAGGGCGCCGCGGTGCTCGAGGTCCGCGGGCGCAAGTCGGGCGAGCCGCGCACCACGCCGGTCAATCCGCTTCGCCTGGACGGCGAGCGCTACCTGCTCGCGCCGCGAGGCGAGACCGAATGGGTGCGCAACATCCGCGTCGCGGGTGGCGGGGCGCTCATCACGGGACGCGAGCGGCTGGCGTTCGCCGTCGTCGAAGTGCCGGGCGCGCAGAAGCTGCCGATCATCCGCGCGTACCTCAAGGAATGGGCGTGGGAGGTCGGCGCCTTCTTCGAGGGGCTCTCGGTCAAGTCCTCCGACGAGGAGATCCTCGCCGTCGCGTCCGGCTTCCCGGTGTTTCGCATCCTGACGGGCGACGAGGAACGCGATGGCGCCGCGCGCGAGTGACATCGACTAGTTGCGCAGCGTCTGCCCAGCCACGCCGGGCAGACTGAGGACGAGCCCCCGCACGGACGGCTCCCGGACGACGGTCAAGTACCCGGTGGACGACAAGACTTGCCGTTGGAGCGGGTCATGCTGTCCTGGATCGTCCTCATCGCGTCCGGCGTCCTGGAGGCCGTCTGGGCCACCGCGCTCGGCATGTCGGCCGGATTCACCCGGTTGTGGCCGTCGGTCGTCTTCGGCGCGGCCCTCATCGTGAGCATGGTGGGGCTCGCCTACGCGATGCGCGAGATCCCGACGGGGACCGCCTATGCCGTGTGGGTGGGCATCGGTGCGGCGCTCACGGTCGTCGTGGCGATGGTCAGCGGCGCCGAGCCGGTCGGGCTCGTCAAGGTGCTGCTCGTGATCGGGCTCGTCGGCTGCGTCATCGGGCTGAAGCTCGTCAGCGACGCGGGTCACTGACCGTCCGGCGCCGAGGCGCGAGGCACCCCCGCGAGGAGCTCCTGGAGCACCTCGCCGGCGTCCTCGGACCGCGCGAGCGGCGCGCCCTGCCCGAGCCAGAGCGACAGGAGCTCGCCGATCCCGCGGCGCGCGGCCTCCGCGCGGAACTGACCGGTGAGCCAGTTCTGCGCGGGGAATCGCGCGATGGCGTCCTGCGCCTCGATGGTGCGAACGGCGCGGTTCGGAGCGCCGCGGGCGAGACGCCCGCTCATCGCGCGGGTGAGGACCGTGCCGTGGGCCGGGGTTGTCGCGATCGCCTCGCGATGCGCGGAGGTCGCCGCGGACCGCCTGGTGCGCAGGAATGCGGTGCCGACCTGGACGGCGTCGGCGCCGAGCGCGAAGGCGGCGGCGACGCCCCGGCGATCGGCGATGCCCCCGGCCGCGATGACGGGCACGCCGACCGCGTCGACGACCTGCGGCACGAGGGCGAAGGTGCCGACGAGCGACTCCTCGGCGGGCCGCAGGAATGAGACGCGGTGGCCGGCGGCCTCGAAGCCGGTCGCGACGATCGCATCGACGCCGCCCGCCTCGAGCGCGATCGCCTCGTCGACGGTGGTCGCGGTGCCGAGGACCCGGATCCCCGCCGTGTGCGCCCGCGACACGAGCTCGGCCGACGGGACCCCGTAGACGAGGCTGAGCGCCGCGGGTCGCGCTTCGATGACGGCATCGAGCTGCTCGTCGAAGTCGGGCAGGAAATGGGCGGGCAGGGGCGGGACGCTGATCGTGAGCTCGTCGTAGAGTCCCGCCACCGCCGTGGTCGCGGCCTCGAAGCCGGCGTCGAACTCCGCGTCGATCGGCTCGATCTCGTCGCCGGTCGGCAGCCAGAGGTTGAGCGCGAACGGACGTGCGGTGACGAAGCGGATCGCCTCGGCCGCCTCGCGGATCCGCTGGGCCGAGTAGCCGTAGAGGCCGTGGCTCCCGAGCCCGCCGAGCTCGCTGACCTCGGCGGTGAGCTCGACGGACGACAGGCCCCCGAACGCCCCGAGGACGATCGGGGCATCGATGCCGAGGAGCTGCTGTACCCGGTTATCCCTGCTCAACGTCGTCATCCTCTCGTTCCACTGGTCTCCCGCACCGCCAGCACGCCGCCGCGGTCGATTCGGTGAGCGCACCGCAGTCGGGACAGACTCGATCGAGCCAGCAGACCGCCTCGCCGCCCTCGGCCGTCACGGGCCTTGGCCGTCGAGGAAGTCGCGCAGCACGACCGCGTGGTTGACCTCGGGGTCGTGGGCCGCGAAGAGCAGCGTCGTCGTCGGGTGGCTCTGGATCGCCTCACGCAACTCGGCGACCGCGGGATTGTCCGCGAGCTCCGTCCGATAGCGCTCGGAGAACGCCAGGAACCGCGCCGGGTCGTGCCCGAACCAGGTCCGCAGCTCGGCGCTCGGCGCGACGTCCTTCAGCCACAGATCGAGCTCGGCGCGCTCGCGGGTGAGGCCTCTCGGCCAGAGCCGATCGACGAGCACGCGATAGCCGTCGGTGGACGCGGGCGCCTCGTAGACCCGCTTGATGCGCAGGCTGTGGCCGGTCACGGATCGCCCCCTGAAGTGAGTAGGCTCCCAATAGACAGGAGCCTACTCCGGTTTATTGGAGGCAATCGCACGATGACCGACGGCAGCCCGAGCCACGTCACGATCCACCCCAGCACCCTCTACGTCGGAACCCCCGCGATGCTCATCGGCTCGCGCAACGCCGACGGGACCGACAACCTCGCGCCCGCGTCCTCCTCTTGGGCGCTCGGCTCGATGCTCGTGATCGGCCTCGAGGACGGCGGCAAGACGATCGAGAACGTCGTGGCCCTGGGCGAGCTGACCGTCAACTTCCCGCAGCCGGAGCTCTGGCGCTCGATCGAGGCGATCGGCGAGGCGACCGGCAAGGATCCCGTGCCGGCGTCCAAGACGCCGCGCTACCGGCACATCGCGGACAAGTTCACCGCCGCGGGGCTGACGCCGCAGCCCTCCGAGCTCGTCGCGCCCGCGCGGGTCGCCGAGTGCGCGCTGCAGTTCGAGGCGATCGTGCGGCGCATCACGCCCGGCCTCGAGGACTACTCGATCGTCGAGGCGGAGGTCATCCGGGTGCATGCCGTGCCCGAGATCGTGCTGCCCGGCACCGAGGTCGTCGACCCGCGCGCCTGGCGGCCGACCATCTACAGCTTCCGTCACTACTTCGGGCTCGGGGAGGAGCACGGTCATCGCCCGAGCAGCGATGTCGCCGGCGCATCCGCGATTAAAAAGGATATGAATCCGATTTAATCGTCTAGCCTGGAGGCATGCAGGATCTGGCGGACCGGGGCGACATCGAGGAGCTCGTCGTCGCGTTCTACCGCTCCGCATTCGCCGACCCGCTGCTCGGGCCCGTCTTCGTCGACATCGCGAAGCTGGACCTCGAGCGCCACCTGCCGATCATGTGCGACTTCTGGGAGACCGTGCTGTTCCGCGCGGGGGTGTACCGGCGCAACACGCTCCAGGCCCACCTGATGCTGCATGCGCGCAGCCCGCTCGCGGAGGAGCACTTCGTGCGCTGGTTCGTCCTGTGGACACGGGCCGTCGACGCCCGGTTCGCGGGACCCGTCGCGGATCACGCGAAGGTCCAGGCCGGTCGCATCGCCGGGGCGATGCTGCGGCGGCTGACCGGACGAACCGCCGACCTCCTCGATGCCTTCGACCGCCATCACGACAAGGAGCGCCTCGATGCCCGCACCGCACACTGAACCGCACACGCAATCGCTGCCCGTCTGCGCCGAGGACGAACTGGTCGCGGGACAGCCCCGCAGAGCCGTCGTCGGCGGCCGCGCGGTACTCCTCGTGCGCGACGACGACGGGGTGGTCCGCGCGGTCGACGACACCTGCTCGCACGCGGACATCTCGCTCGCCGACGGCTTCGTCGAGGGGCGCACGGTCGAATGCTGGGCGCACGGCGCCCGCTTCGACCTCGCCACCGGCGAGGCGCTGACGCTCCCGGCGAGCGAGCCGATCGCCGTGCGCAGGGTCGAGATCCGCGATGGCGCCGTGTACGTGGCCGTCGACTGAGTCGGTCCGGCACTCGTGAGGATGACGTATTTCTGAGGACAGTGTTACGTTCAATCCGATGACGGCCAGGAGCGACGACTACCACGCCGCGCTGGGCTCGGCGGCCCGGCGCCAGGTGCTCGACGCGCTGCTCGCGGCGGCGGAGCCGCTCGACGCGGCGGCCGTCGCCGCATCCCTCGGCCTGCACGTCACGACGGCGAGGTTCCACCTCGACCAGCTCGCGGCGGCCGGGCTGGCGACGCGCCGGACCGGGATCGAGCGCCGGCGCGGACGACCGCGGATCCTCTACTCGCCGGGCGGCCCGGTCCGCGATGAGCAATCCAGGGAGCAGCTCATCCAGGTGCTCGCCCGCGCGCTCGCCCGCGAGGATGAGACCGGCGCCGAATCGCAGCACGCCGGACGGCGCTGGGCGGAGGACTTCGACGGCGTGATCGCCGACGATCCCGTCCGGGACCTCGTGGGCGTGCTCGACCGGATCGGCTTCGAGCCCGTCCTCGTCGGCGAGCAGATCCGGCTACACGCCTGCCCGTTCCGGGAGGCCGCGCGGGAGCAGCCGCAGGTCGTCTGCTCGGTCCACCGCGGACTGCTGGATCGGCTCCTCGAGCCCACCGACACCCGGTCGCGGCTGCACCCGTTCGCCGAACCGGACCTCTGCCTGGTCGACCTCGAATCGTCGGGCCCGGCCATGTCGCGATAACGTCGAAGCTTGTGTGTCGCGACGCGGCGCATCTGCCGAGCCGCGGCAGCGCATCATCGAATGGAGATCCTCGTGCCAGTACTGGATGAGAGCCTGGTCTCGGTCTTCGACGAGGTCGTTCGTCGCAACCCCGGCGAGGTCGAGTTCCATCAGGCCGTCCGCGAGGTCCTCGAGAGCCTCGGGCCGGTCATCGCCAAGCACCCGGAGTACGCCGACGACGAGATCATCCGGCGCCTCTGCGAGCCGGAACGGCAGATCATCTTCCGCGTCCCGTGGTCCGACGACTCCGGCCGCGTCCAGCTCAACCGCGGCTTCCGCGTCGAGTTCAACTCCGCGCTCGGGCCGTTCAAGGGCGGCCTGCGCTTCCACCCGAGCGTCTATCTCGGGATCGTCAAGTTCCTCGGCTTCGAGCAGATCTTCAAGAACTCCCTGACCGGCATGCCGATCGGCGGCGGCAAGGGCGGCAGCGACTTCGACCCAAAGGGGAAGTCGAACGCCGAGGTGATGCGCTTCTGCCAGTCGTTCATGACCGAGCTCTACCGCCACATCGGTGAGTACACCGACGTGCCGGCCGGCGACATCGGCGTCGGCGGTCGCGAGATCGGCTACCTCTTCGGCCAGTACAAGCGCATCACGAACCGCTACGAGTCGGGCACGCTCACCGGCAAGGGACTCACCTGGGGCGGCTCCCAGGTGCGCACCGAGGCGACCGGCTACGGCGTCGTCTTCTTCGTCGACGAGATGCTCACCGACCACGGCGACTCCTTCGACGGCAAGCGCGTCGTCGTCTCGGGCTCCGGGAACGTCGCGATCTACGCGATCGAGAAGGTCCACCAGCTCGGCGGCACCGTCGTCGCCTGCTCCGACTCCGACGGCTACATCGTCGATGAGGCAGGAATCGACCTCGAGCTCCTCAAGGAGATCAAGAACGGCCACCGGGGCCGCGTGAGCGACTACGCCGAGCGCCGACCGAGCGCCTCCTACGTCGCCGACGGCTCGATCTGGGACGTCCCCTGCGCGATCGCCCTGCCGTGCGCGACGCAGAACGAGCTCGACGGCGACGGCGCCAAGGCGCTCATCGCGGGCGGCTGCAAGATCGTCGCGGAAGGCGCGAACATGCCGACGACGCCGGAGGCGACCCGGTTCCTGCGGGAGGCGGGCGTCAGCTTCGTGCCCGGCAAGGCCGCGAACGCGGGCGGCGTCGCGACGAGCGCACTCGAGATGCAACAGAACGCGTCTCGCGACTCCTGGACCTTCGAGCACACCGAGGCGCGACTCGCGAAGATCATGCGGTCGATCCACGACCGGTGCCTCGAGACGGCCGACGAGTACGGCGCGCCGGGCGACTACGTCCTCGGGGCGAACGTCGCCGGCTTCATCCAGGTCGCCGACGCGATGCTCGCCCTCGGGCACATCTAGTCCGCAGCATCCGCGACGGCGGACCCACGTCGTCAGCTGACGCGGTCGAGGAACGCGAGCAGGCGGCCGAGTGCGATCGCGGCCGACCCGGCGTCGTAGTCGGGCCGGTCCACGTCGAGGAAGCAGTGACCGCCGTCCTCGTAGACGAAGAGCTCCGTCCCCGCGATCGCGACGAACTCCACCTCGGCCTCCGGTTCCCGCCAGGGATCGTGCGCCGCGAGATGCGCCTGCGCCGGCACGCCGACCGGCCACGGCGCGTCCCACCAGCCCGGGAGCGCGACGCCGTAGAGGAAGAGGGCGCCGCGTGCCGCGGGCCGGGCGAGCAGGGTCTGCATCGCGAACACGCAGCCGAGCGACATCCCGGCGACCACGATGTCGACGGGGAGGTCCGCCGCGGCAGCCGCGGCCCGGGCGCTCATCGCGTCGTCCCCGATCGACTGGGCGTAGGCGACGCCGTCCGCGACGTCATCGAACGTCCGGCCCTCGAAGAGGTCGGGCGCGTGGACCACGTGCCCCGCGTTCCGCAGCTGCGTCGCGAAGGCCGTGACGCCGGGGCTCAGCCCGCCCGCGTGGTGGAAGAGGAGGATCTCCGCCATCGCGCAAGGCTACTCGGGGGCGTTGCGATGGGGACAGGGGGAGTGCTCGCCGGTCGGGAAGAATCCGGCCGATGCCGGCGTTCTCCCCCATATGGAGATCAAGCAGATCCGCATCGTCGATGCGCCCGCAGAGGGCGTCTGCGACGTCGAGGCGGGCATCTGCGAAGTCCCAGCAGAAATATTTGTCAAAAACCCGTAGACTGGCACCCTCGGCGCTGTGCTTGTACGTGTCGATTCATCTCATGACACGTAAGGAAACGCATCATGGCAACTGGAACCGTTAAGTGGTTCAACGCCGAAAAGGGCTTCGGCTTCATCGCGCCTGACGACGGCACCGCCGACGTCTTCGCGCACTTCAGCGCCATCTCGGGCAACGGCTACCGCAGCCTCGAAGAGGGCGAGAAGGTCGAGTTCGAGGTCACGCAGGGCCAGAAGGGCCCGCAGGCGGCGAACATCAGCAAGATCTGAGCGATCTAACGCTCCCGGTCGCCCGGCTCGTCATGACCTGACGAGCCGGGCGATTGCGTTTGAGGCCTCCGCGAGTTTCGCGTCGATCGTGTCGCCGCCCGCCTCGATCGCCTCGCGCACGCAGTGCTTGAGGTGGTCGTCGAGCAGGGCGACCGCGACGCCCTCGAGTGCGCTCGACAGCGCGGAGATCTGCGTGAGGATGTCGATGCAGTACTGGTCCTCGTCGACCATCCGCGAGATGCCGCGCACCTGCCCCTCGATCCGGCTCAGGCGCCGGAGGTAGCGCGCCTTGTCGGAGATGTAGCCGTGGTGGTGCTCGTGCTCGTGCGCGTGCGTCTGCTCATCGGACATGGCTGGCGTCCTTTCCGGGGGAGAGGTCGATGCGGCGCAGCAGCTGCGCGTTCGCGGCGACGATGATCGTCGAGAGCGACATGAGGATCGCGCCGACGGACATCGGGAGCGTGAAGCCGATCGGCGCGAGGATGCCGGCGGCGAGGGGGACGGAGAGCAGGTTGTAGCCGGCCGCCCACCAGAGGTTCTGCGCCATCTTGCGGTACGACGCCTTCGAGAGCCGGATGACCGAGAGGACCGCGCGCGGATCCGAGCTCGCGAGGATGACGCCCGCGGACGCGATCGCCACATCCGTCCCCGCGCCGATCGCGATGCCGACATCCGCCTGGGCCAGCGCCGGGGCGTCGTTGACCCCGTCGCCGACCATCGCGACGCGAGCGCCCTCCGCCTGGAGCTCGCGGACCCTCGCCGACTTGTCCTCGGGCCGCACCCCCGCGTAGACGCGATCGATCCCGAGTTCGGTCGCGACGGCGTTCGCCACAGCCTGGGCATCGCCCGTGATCATGACAACCCGGATGCCGAGCGCGTGCAGCTCGTCGACCGCCTCGCGCGACTCCGGCCGGATCGCGTCGGCGAGCCGGATCGCGCCGATGACCGCGCCATCGCGGACGACATGCAGGATGATGGCGCCCTCGTCGCGCCAGCTCGCGGCGATCGGGTGCTCCGCGAGTCCCTCCTCCTCGAGCAGGTACGGTCCGCCGACACGGACGCGTCGTCCGTCGATCGTCGCGGTGACGCCGACCGCGGGTGAGGAGGAGAACGCCGTGGCGGCCGGCACCGCGAGCCCCCGCGCGCGGGCTGCGCCGATGATCGCGCGGGCGAGCGGGTGCTCGGAGTCGCGTTCGGCCGCCGCGGCGAGCGCGAGGAGTTCGTCCTCATCGACGCCGGCGGTCTCGATGCCGGTCACCTCGGGCTCACCGGTCGTGAGCGTGCCCGTCTTGTCGAAGAGCACGGTGTCGACCGTGCGCATCGCCTCGAGCGCGAGGCGGTCCTTGATGAGGACGCCGACGCGGGCGGCGCGCTCGGTCGCGATGGCGACGACGAGCGGGATCGCGAGACCGAGGGCGTGCGGGCAGGCGATGACGAGCACCGTGATCGCGCGGACGACGCCGTCGTCGGGGAGGCCGATGGCCCACCAGACCACGAGCGTGATCGCCGCGGCGGCGAGCGCGAACCAGAACAGCCAACCCGCGGCGCGGTCCGCGATCCGCTGCGCGTGCGATGACGAGGCCTGCGCGTCGGCGACGAGGCGGCGAATGCCGGCGAGGGCGGTGTCCTCACCGACGGCGGTGACCTCGACGCGGATCGCCGAGTCGGTCGCGATGGTGCCCGCGACGACGAGGTCGCCCTCGGTGCGTTGCACCGCGAGTGACTCGCCCGTGATCATCGACTCGTCGAGCGCTGCCTCGCCGGCGACGATCCGGCCGTCCGCGGGGACGCGTCCGCCGGGCCTGACGACGACGACCTGGCCGACCTGGAGCTCGGCGGGGGCGACCCGCATGACGTGGTCGCCGTGGACGACCTCGGCCTCGTCGGGCAGGAGCGCCGCGAGGGAGTCGAGTGCGGAGGTCGTCCGGGAGAGCGAGCGCATCTCGATCCAGTGCCCGAGCAGCATGATGACGACGAGGAGCGCGAGCTCCCACCAGAACTCGAGCTCGTGGTCGAGCAGTCCGAGGCTCGCACCCCATGACGCGATGAACGCGACGGTGATGGCGAGCGCGATGAGCAGCATCATGCCGGGACGGCGCGCGCGCAGCTCCGACACGGCGCCGCTCAGGAACGGCCATCCGCCCCACGCGTACATCGCCGTGCCGAGCACCGGCGCGATCCAGCTCACCCAAGGCTGGTCGGGGAGCGAGTAGCCGAGGATCATCGCGAACTGGGGCGAGAACGCGATGACGGGCACGGCGACGACGAGCATGATCCAGAACATGCGGCGGAACTGGCCGGCATGGTCGCCGTGACCGCCGTGACCGCCGTGACCGCCGTGACCGCCGTGACCTGCGTGGCCTGCATGACCGGCCATGTGGCTGGCATGGTCCGAGTGCCCGGCATGGTCGGGATGGACGCCATGGACTGCGTGATCTGCGTGGCCGGCATGGTCTTCGTGCTCCGCATGGGCGCTGTGGTGCTCATGGCCTGCGTGCTCGTGACCGGCGTGCTCGTGCGCGGTCGGGGCGGCAGCGGCGGGAAGCGTCAGGGTCTTCGCGATGGCGGCGTACTTCGCAGGATCGGCGTCGAACGCGGGCGGACATGCGGCGCAGCAGAACCAGTAGCGCTCGCCCTCGTGATCGCGGTACAGCCCGGCGGCCTCGGCATCGGCCTTGACGACGACGTGGTCGGGCATGACCGGGCAGACCGCGAGTGGCGTGTCCTCGGATATCTGCGGCCCATCCTCGTGGCCCTGGTGATGTTCGTGCGCGTTCGCCATGCTGCCAACCCTTCCTAGCGATACCCCGGTAGGGTATCAGCCTGAATCCCGGTTGAAGGATTGGTTGAGACTTCGCTGATCAGCTCCCCTTTTGCCGACTCGGATGTCGGAGGTCGCGAGTTGAATCGATGGCATGGACGACCCCCGCATCATGGTCATAGGGCAGGCGCACCGCGCCGATCTCGAGGCCTACCGCGACGCGCTCGACGAGCTCGTCGACGTGCAGGCGGAGATCGACCGGCTCCAGGCGCGCCGGGCGCGCGTGCTCGTGCGCGTGCAGGAAACGGGCCTTCGAGTGCATGGTCCGCTCGACGCGACAGGCGTCGCGGACTCGAGCCCTTCGGGCAAGGAGCTCGAGTTCGCGCATCGTTCGCTGCGCGCGGAGGTCGGCATGTCCCTCCGCGTCTCGGAGTACTCGGCCGCGAATCTGCTGGGCGAGGCCGCGCTCCTCGTGCGCGATCTGCCGACGACCCTTCAAGCCGTCGAGTGCGGGCGCCTGACGTTCCGAGCGGCTGCCGTCATCGCGGGACAGGCTCTGTCGGTGGATCCGAGCCGGCGCGCGGAGTTCGATGTCGCGGCGGTGCGGATCGCTCGGGAGGTCGCGCCATCGCGCCTGCGGTCCCGTCTCACGGTCCTGCGCGATCGGATCGTCCCGACGCCGTCTGCCGAGCGGCACGCGGCGGCCCGCGCGGAACGGCGAGTGAGCGTCGAGGACGTCGAGGACGGCATGTCGTGGCTCTCCGCCTACCTGCCGTCGGTCGAGGCGCACGCGATCGATCACCGGCTCTCGGGCATCGCGCGGAGGGCCGCGGAGTTCGACGACGAGGACGGGATCGTGGACCGGCGCACGTTCACGCAGCGGCGGGCGGACCTGCTCGTCGAGTTGATCGCGGCGGACTGCATCGGTCCGGATGAGCACGAGACGTCCGAGGCTGACCGCGAGCGCCGGTTCGCGCGGGGACGGGACCTCGGGCGGTTCAACGGGATCCGGCCGACCGTCGTCGTGACCGTGCCGGTTCAGGCGCTCCTCGATCCCGGCGCCTCGTCCGAGCCGGCCATGCTCGACGGAGTCGTGCCGATCGACCCCGTGACCGCGCGCGAGCTCACCGCGAACGCGCCCGGTCTCTACCGGATGCTGACCGATCCGCACACGGGCGTCGGCCTCGACCTGGGTCGCGAGCGCTATCAGGTGAGCACGGAGCTGCGGCTCTGGCTGCGGCTGCGCGACGGGACCTGCCGATTCCCCGGTTGCGGGCGTCCGGCCCGGGGCAGCGACGTCGACCACACGATCGACTGGCAGTACGGCGGACGCACCCGCTCCGACAATCTCGCCCACCTCTGCCGAGGCCACCACACCCTGAAGCATCAGACCAGGTGGTCGATTCGCCAGCGACCGGACGGGACGATCGAATGGCGTTCGCCCACCGGCCGCGACTATACGACCCGACCTGCGGGCATCCTCGCGGTGGGATCAGCGCTCGGGAGAGACCCGGCGATGGCGAGCCGTCAGTAGCGGTTGCCGCCCGCGCGCACCGTCGCGACGAAGGCGAAGACCGTGCCGATCGCACCGACCGCGGTGATCAGCCAGAAGATGCCGAGGATCAGGGTTTCGGGGGTCATGCTGCCAGTATTCCACAGCGTCGATCGATCGCCGACGTTCACACGGCGCCGTCAGGCGAGTGCGAGCGACAGCACCGGTCGCGCGGGTCTCGGCCGCGCGACCTCGGTGAAGCCGTTCGAAAGGAACGCGCTCGCCGGTCCGTGGTACAGGTCGTTGTCGGAGACCTGGGCGACCGAGGTGTCGATCGGGTAGGCCTCGATCAAGGTGGCGCCCTGCTCCCGCGCGAACTCGATCGCGTCGGCGACCAGGGCGCCGACGACGCCGAGGCCGCGGTGCTCGCGGCGGACCTGGACGCAGGTGATCGCCCAGACGGACGGATCGCGCATCGGGACCGGACTCGCCCTCGGGATCAGCGAGCGCGTGATCCGACCCTGCTCGATCCTGGGCGCGACGCGGATCCAGCCGGCCGCGACGCCGTCGACGTAGGCGAGGAGCCCGCGCGGCGGACCGGCCGCGATCTCGTGCTCGAGCGCCGCGCGCCGCTCGGGTCCGCGCGTCGCATTCCACTGCGCCGAGGTCATGTGGAACCAGCGGCACCAGCAGCTCCCGCCGTCGCCGCCGCCGGTCATCGCGGCGACGACGTCATCCCAGCGCTCGGCCGTGGCCGCCGCGGTCGTGATCGTCGGCATCTACGCGATGACCTCCACAGCCTCCATCATGCCCATGTCCTCATGATCGACGTAGTGGCAATGGTCGACGTACTTGCCGGTGAAGTCGTCGAGGTTCATCTGCATGGTGAACGAGTTCGGGCCGAGCGGATAGGTGTCGCGCCACTGCGGCGGATCGAGCGGGACTCCGTTCGCCTCGGTGACGAGGAACGGGTTGATGTGGATGTGGAAGATGTGCGTGAAGCCGTCGTCCATGTCCTCGACGAGCCATTCCTCGGCGGTGCCGAGCTTCATCGTGTAGGCCGGGTTACCGTCCTCGAACGGCGCCTGGTCGATCCCGAGACCGAGGAAGTCGCCCTTCGAGTCGAAGATCGAGTCGTAGCTGAGCGTGCGCTGCTTCGCGATCGGGAGGATCGGCGGGTTGTAGGCGGGAAGCCTGGTCGGGATCCCCATCTCGACCGGCTCGCCCTCGACGCGGACGGTCGCGACGACGCGGGGAAGGCTCGAGGACGCGATGTAGCCGTCCTTGTCCGGCGTGGGCGCGACCACCGGGATCTCGCCGGTCGGCAGCAGCTCGATGTCATAGCTCCCGAGCGCGCCCGCCTGGATGAGCAGCTCGACGCGCCCGCCGGGGACGACGAGCGTCTCCTGCGCCACGCTCGGCGCGGCGAGGGTGTAGCCATCGTAGGCGAGGTGATGCACGGGGTGGCCGCCGACGGTCAGCTGCGCCGACTGGCTCGCTGCCGCGTTGACGATGCGCCAGCGCTGCACCTCGCCCGGCCGCATCGTGATGACCGGCCGGTACTGGCCGTTGACGATCCAGAACTCCTGCGCATCGGGCCAGTAGTTGCCGTTCGCATCGTCCGGGGTCGGCTCGGCGAGCGTGAAGTCGGCGGTGAGCTCGATGTCCTGAAGCACGAGGATCTTCTCGGCCGCTGCCGCGACCTCCGGGACCTCGTCGATCGCACCGCGGACGATGATCGCGCCCGCCATGCCGCCGCGGACGGCCTGCTTGACGCCGCCGTGGTGGTGCGGGTGGTACCAGAACAGCCCACCGGTGTGGTCCTCCGGGATCCGGATGTCGTAGCGCTGCGACTCACCGGGCTCCAGGACGAGGAAGACGTTGTCGCCCGCGCCCGCCTCGGTGTCCGACGGGGAGACGTGCAGGCCGTGCGTGTGGAGGTTCGTCGTCGTCCAGTCGTGCGGTCGGACCATCGCGGTCGCGAACTCGTCTCCCGACGTACCCGTCTCGGTGACGGGCGTCGTCGCGTTGTGCGTCGCGTGCGCCGTGGCACCCTGGCGCGGGAGCTGATTCTGGAGCTCGAACGCGATCGTCTGACCCGGCTGGACCTCCCACGTCGCGCCGGGCAGGGCGCCGTCGTAGGTGTAGGTGCGGACCATCGCACCGATGCCGATGTCGACCTCGCCGACCTTCGCGACGAGCGGGCCGGTCAGTCGGCCGTCGCTACCGGCCCTGCGCACGGGCGGATTGACGAGCTCGAGGCCGGACTGCAGGACGGCGCGCGGCCCCGTCGCGCAGGAGGAGAGGAGGACGGGCACCGCGAAGGCCCCGATCGCTCCGATGATGCCGAGCCCGATCGCCTGTCGGCGCGTGAACGCGCGACCCCCGCCTGTCATGGGTAAAACGTAGACCCCGTGCGGGCCATCGCGACCCCGGGGCGCGCGCGGAGATTTCCGGGCGGACCGACCGGTCAGCTCGCCGCGTCGGCTCGGGCATCGGGCTCGGCGGCCCGGAGCGGCGTGGCGGGGCGCTCGGCCTGCGGCGCGAGATCGATCCCGTGGACGGCGTCGAGCGCCGCTTCGAAGTCGCCGATCGCACCACGTGCGGCCGCTTCGCGGGCACGCTGAGACGGGACGTGGAGGAGCACGCCGGCGAGGTGGCGCAGCGCCTCGGTCGCCGCAGCGGCCTCCTCGGGGGTGGTGGCGCGGTCCTCGGCCCGGGCGATCTCGGCGTCGAGGGCGTCGAAGACGTGACGCCGGAGGGCGACGATCGCGGGCGCCGCGAGGTGCTCCGCGGTGTGCCGGTCGGCCTCGGTCTGGACGATGTCCCGCGCCGCGAGCTCCGGCGCGAGCTCGGGGAGGCTCGCGTGCATCCCGATGATCCGCAGGTCCAGGAGCTCGATGCCGGCCAGCTCGGCGACCTCCGGCTCGACGTTCCTCGGCATCCCGAGGTCGATGACGAGCCGTCGCGTGCCGGGATCCGGGACATCGGCCGCGGTCACCGTGTAGCGCCGGGTGCAGGTGATGACGATCTCCGCCGAGCGGATCGCCTCGGCGAGGTCGTGGTGCGGCGTGACGTCGTACTTCGCCGCGAACGAGTGCGCCCGCCCGGTCTTCGAATAGACCGCGATGTCGGCGACGCCGAGCCCCCGCAGGCTCGCGATCGCGGTCGCGGCGTAGTTCCCGGTGCCGACGACGAGGACGCGAGCGGCCCGCCAGTCGGTCACCCGGTGCCCCGCGAGGTCGAGC
>DATMFB010000088.1:0-1562 GCA_035556395.1 Microbacteriaceae bacterium | reverse complement strand
ATGGCGGCGCGCGCGGACAACCTGACGCTCGTGCACGGCGATCTCGCCGACGCGCTGCCCGAGCTCGACGGCACGGTCGACGTCGTCGTCTCCAACCCGCCCTACATCCCGACCGGCGCGATCCCGCGCGACCCCGAGGTGCGTCTGCACGACCCCGAGCTCGCGCTCTACGGCGGCGAGGACGGCCTCGAGGTGGTCCGCGCGCTCGAGGCGACGGCCCGGCGGCTGCTGCGCCCCGGCGGCGTGCTCGTCATCGAGCACGGCGAGCTGCAGGGGCGCGAGATCGCGCGCCTGCTCGCCGACGCCGGCTGGCGAGCCGTCGCGACGCACCCCGATCTCGTCGGTCGGCCGCGTGCGACGACGGCGCTCCGGTAGCCGCCGGTAGGCTTGGCCCGCGATGGGCGCGATCTACGACTCCAGCCAGCCCGATTCGCTGCAGACGGGCATGCGCCTCGCTCGGGCGGCGATCGGGCGCGGCGAGCTCGTCGTCCTCCCGACCGACACCGTCTACGGCATCGCGGCGGACGCGTTCAATGCCGAGGCCGTGCTCGCGCTCGTCACCGCCAAGGGGCGGACCCCCGCGAGCCCCCCGCCCGTCCTCATCGGCAACCTGCCGGCGCTCGACGCGCTCGCCGAGGAGGTCCACGACGAGGTGCGCGCGCTCGCGACCCGGTTCTGGCCGGGCGCCCTGACGATCATCGTCCCGGCCCGCGCCTCGCTCGACCTCGACCTGGGGGAGACCCGCGGGAGCGTCGCGCTGCGGATGCCCGATGACCCCGTCGCGCTCGAGCTGCTGCGAGAGACGGGGCCGCTCGCGGTCTCCAGCGCGAACCGCACGGGGGAGCCGCCGGCTGCGACCGCCGCCGAGGCGCAGGCCGCGCTCGGCGAGGCGGTCGCCGTCATCCTCGACGGGGGCGAGCGCGGCGGCGTCGCGAGCACGATCGTCGACGCGACGGCCGTGCCGGACGGCCCGCTTCGCATCGTGCGCGCGGGCGCGATCGGCGCCGAGGACATTCGCGCCATCGTCGGCGCCGACCGCCTCGACGATTCCGCGGCCGGGACCGCCTGACGTGCGCACGCTCTTCTACGCGATCGTGCTCGTCGTCTCGGCCGGGGTCACGTTCGGCGTCTCGATGCTCGTGTGGCGGCTGTCCCGGCGCTATCGCCTCACTCCGCGCATCCGCGAGCGCGACGTCCACACCCGCCCCACGCCGCGGCTCGGCGGTATCGCCATGTTCATCGGGATGGCCGTCGCGATGGGCGTCGCCGCCCTGATCCCGTCGTTTGACCTCGTCTTCGCGGAGCGCAACGCGATCATGGGGCTCGCGCTCTCGAGTCTCATCGTCGTCATCGTCGGGGTCGCGGACGACATCTGGGACCTCGACTGGACGCTCAAGCTCGCGGCTCAGATCCTCGCGGCCGGCGTGCTCGCCTGGCAGGGCATCCAGCTGTACACGCTGCCGATCGGCGGGCAGACGATCGTCAGCCCGTGGATCTCGCTCGTCGCGACGATCGTCGCCGTCGTGCTCGTGATGAACGCGATGAACTTCATCGACGGCCTC
>DATMFB010000087.1:0-22906 GCA_035556395.1 Microbacteriaceae bacterium | reverse complement strand
GCCGACCACTCCTTGTCGAAGTCGATGAGGATCTGGGCGATGCGCTGGCGTTCGGCCGAGTACGTGTGCAGGAGCGACGCCTCGGCCCGGCCCTCGATCACCGACGCAAGCTTCCAGCCGAGGTTGAAGCCGTCCTGCATGCCGACGTTCATCCCCTGGCCGGCTTTGGCGCTGTGCGTGTGGCAGGCGTCGCCGACGATGAAGACGTGCGGCGCGGGACCGTCGCCGGCGGGGGCGTCGTCGAACTTGTCGGTGAGCCGCTGTCCGACCTCGTAGACGGAGGACCAGGCGATGTCGGCGGCCTCGAGCGTGTACGGGTGGATGATGCGGTTCGCGACGGCGAGGATCTGGTCAGGCGTGGTGCGGCGGATCGCGCCGTCGTCGCCGTCCGGCACCTCGCCGAGGTCGACGTAGAGCCGGACGAGGTGGCCGCCCTCGCGGGGGATGAGCAGCACGTTGCCGCCGGTGCCGGATTGGATGGCCGCCTTGATGCGGATCCCCGGGAAGTCGGTGATGGGCAGCAGGTCCATGACGCCCCAGGCGTGGTTCGCGGCCTCGCCGCGCAGTTCGCGACCGATCGAGGTGCGCACGACGGAGCGCGCGCCGTCCGCGCCGACGAGGTAGCGGGCGCGGACGACTCGGGTTGAGCCGTCGGCGAGGCGCAGGGTGGCCGCGACGGGGTGCTCGGGGTCGTCGTCGGTCGTGACGTCCGTGCACTCGGTGCCGTAGTCGACGTCGAGGCGGCTCGCGGAGGTGCGCATGACCTCGAGGAAGTAGTCGTTGATACGGGCCTGGTTGACGATGAGGTGCGGGAACTCGCTGACGCCGTCGGGGGTGTCCTGGACGCGCCCGGTGCGCACGATGCGGGTGCGGTCGTTGGGGTCGGGCCGCCAGAATGTGGTCTCGTTGACCCAGTAGGCCTCGCGCAGGATCTTGTGGCTGAATCCGAACGCGTCGAACATCTCGACGGAGCGCACGGCGATGCCGTCGGCCTGGCCGTGGGTGAGGGGGCCGCCGCGGCGCTCGATGACGCGAGTGTCGATGCCGGGGAAGCGCGAGAGCTGGGCGGCGAGGGTGAGGCCGGCGGGTCCGGTCCCGACGATGAGGACGTCGACGCGCTCGGGGAGCGCTGCGGGTCGGGCGGTCGCGCGGGGATCGGCCGGATGGATGTCCGGGTCGCCGATCTGGTAGCCGTCGGTGTGGAACTGCATGTGCCGAATATACTCCGTATACGGAGTAATTCAAGCGTATCCCAATTTCGGCTGTCACGAGTTGAGTGTGGACGCGTCCTTGCGAGGGTTGATCTGCGGCTCCGGCCCGGCGGTTAGTGTTGGTGCGTGAGCGTACTGGTCCTGCCCCAACTCGACGATGTCAACGACGCCGACGGCGCGATCGACAACGGCCGTCTCCGCAAGGTATTCGGACGGTTCCCGACCGGCGTGACGGCCATCTGCGTCGTCGAGGATGGTCAGCCGATCGGCTTCGCCGCGAGCTCGTTCAACACCGTCTCCGCCGATCCGCCGCTCGTCTCGCTCTGCGTGCAGACCGGCTCGAGCACCTGGCCGCATGTGCAGAAGTCGAAGCGCATCGGCGTCTCGATCTTCGCCGCCGACCAGTCGCTGCTGTGCCGCCAGATGGCGTCCAAGACGGGCGACCGTTTCGCGGGCGCGGCGTGGTCGGAAGGCGAGGGCGGCGCGCTGCTGCTCGCCGGTGCCGCCGCGTGGATGGAGACGACGATCGAGTTCGAGCAGACCGTCGGCGACCACGAGGTCATCATCCTGCGCGTCCACCGGCTCGGCGTCGACGGCGACAAGCATCCGCTCGTCTTCGGCGACTCGAAGTTCCACGAGCTCCGCGAGCTCGTCCCGCCGAAGCCCGGCGACGAGCCCGGCGCCCGCGCCGTCCAGGAGTCGCTGCTCTCCCTCAGCCTCGGCTGGTGGTGACCTCCCTTTTCAGGAGTCGGGAGGGGTTCGCGTGCAATAGGCACGCGTAGGCCGCCGTACTCCTGAAAAACGCGGGTGCGGGGTCAGACGAGCAGCTGGGTCTTCGCGAGCTCTCGGTAGAGCGGCGTCGACTCGAGCAGCTCGGCGTGCGTCCCGATCCCGATGAGGCGGCCCTGCTCGAGGACGACGATCCGGTCGGAGTCGACGACCGTCGCGAGCCGGTGGGCGATGACGATGAGCGTGCGCCCCTCGGCGACGGCGTCGATCGCGTCGCGCAGGAGGCGCTCGTTCGTCCCGTCGAGCGATGCGGTCGCCTCGTCGAGGAGCAGCAGCTCGGGCGCGGAGAGGAGCGCGCGCGCGATCGCGAGCCGCTGGCGTTCTCCGCCGGACAGCAGCACGCCGCCCTCGCCGACCTCCGCGTCGAGGCCCGCGAAGCCCTCCCGCCCGCCGAGGAGGCGGTCCGCGAGGTTGACCGCGACGAGCGCCCGCTCGCAGTCCTCGTCCGTCGCGTCGGGGGACGCGAGGAGGAGGTTCTCGCGGATGGTCCCCGCGAGGGCCGGGGCGTCCTGCTCGACATAGCCGATGCGGGCGCGCAGCGCCTCGCGGTCGAGGTGGCGGACGTCCTCGCCGTCGAAGCGCACCGACCCGCTCGTCGGCTCGTAGAAGCGCTCGATGAGCGCGAGGATCGTCGACTTGCCCGCGCCGGACGGCCCGACGATCGCGACGCGCTGCCCGCGGGGCACCTCGAAGCTCACGTCGCGCAGTACGGGCTCGGTCGACGTCGCATAGGAGAACGAGACATCGGCGAACGCGATCGCGGGGGCGCCCTTCGACTCGCTCCGCTCGCTCAGGGAGCCGCTGTCGGGCATCCGATCCTCCCCGCCGTCCCCCTCGACCGGGAGCGAGACGACCTCCTGGATCCGGCCGAGCGCGCCGAGCGCCTGGTTGACGGCGGAGATCGCGCCGAAGAAGTTCGCGATCGGCATGAGCAGCATGAAGAGGAAGATCGCGAATGACACGAGCATGGCGATCTCGAGCTCGCCGGCCGCGACGCGGTAGCCGCCGACGCCGAGCACCGCGAGCAGACCGACCTGCCAGGCGATGCCCGCGAAGGGCAGCACCGCGGCGGACGCGCGCGCGACCTTGAGTCCGGCGCGGTAGGCGCCGACCGACTCGCGGTCGATCGCCTCGATCTCCCGGTCCGTCGCGTTCGCCGCCCGCACCGTGCGAATGCCGGTGATGGCGCGCTCGACCGCCGAGGTCAGCGCGCCGACGCGCCGCTGCGCCTCGGCCGAGGCCCGGCGGATGCCGCTCGCGAGACCGCCGACCGCGCCGAACGCGACGACGAGCACGCCGACGACGATGAGCAGCAGCACCCAGTCGATGATCGCCATCGCGATGATCGCGCCGATGAAGGTCAGCGCGCCGCCGATCGCCTCGACGAGGCCCTGCGTGAGGACCGCCCGCAGCAGCACCGCATCCGCGCCGACGCGCGAGACGAGGTCGCCGGTGCGGCGCGCGTCGAACTCGGGGATCGGCAGGCGCAGCAGCCGCGCGATGAGCGCGCGCCGGGTCGACAGGACGACGGACTCGCCCATCCGCTGCAGCAGGTAGTGCTGGAACGCGCCGAGCAGCGCGGAGGCCACGACGAGCGCGATGACGATCCAGACGTTCGACCCGAGCGGCTTGCCCGCCTGGACGTCGGCGATGATGAGCCCGACCACGAGCGGCATCGCGAGCGAGGCCGCCGAGGCGAGGACCGAGAGCACGATCGCGAACGCGAGGGTGCCGCGCGCGGCGAAGAGGTGGGGGAGCAGCTGACGGACGGTCGCGCGGGGGCCCTCGGGGGTTCGTCGTGCCACGCTGACATTCTCCGGGGAAGGACCTGGAAATGTGCCCGGGTCAGTGGAAGGCGGGGACGAGCAGCCAGATCCCGAACGCGATGATCGCGGCGAACGCGATGAAGCAGCACACGGCGAAGAAGGTCGCGATCCTCGGGCGGCCGTTGAGGTTGACCTCGTCCTCCTCCTCGTCGCGCGCGTCCGCGACGGGGCCTGGCCGACTCGGCATCGCGAGCAGTCGGATCCCGAGTCCGACGACGAGGACGATCGCGAGCGCGCCGCCGATCGTGACGACGAGGACGCTGACGAGGCCCACCCAGTTGATCATCGGCGGGACCGTCCCTTGCGTCGCCGCGTCGGCCTGATCGCGACCGCCTGCGAGGCCTCCTCGACGTCGCTCATGACGTTGTGCGCGCCGACCGCGCTCCGGCGCGAGACGAGGAACATCGCCGTGAGCACGATCGCGCCGATGACGGCGCCGATCGCGACGCCGATCCCGCCGAGCAGGGAGAGCAGTGCGAAGAGGGCGCCGGCGATCGCGGAGGCCGGGAGGGTGAGCACCCAGCCGGCCGCGACGCGCCCGGCGGTGCCCCAGCGCACCTTCGAGCCACGCCGTCCGAGCCCGGAGCCGATGACCGAGCCGCTCGCGACCTGCGTCGTCGAGAGCGCGAAGCCGAGGTGCGAGGAGGCGAGGATCGTGACGGCCGTCGACGTCTCCGCCGCGAAGCCCTGCGCCGGCTTGACGTCGGTGAACCCGGTCCCGATCGTGCGGATGATCCGCCAGCCGCCCGTGTAGGTGCCGAGCGCGATCGCGACGGCGCACGCGACGATGACCCAGAACGGCACGCCCGCGCTCTTGTCGAGCATCCCCGCCGAGATCAGGGTGAGCGTGATGACGCCCATCGTCTTCTGTGCGTCGTTCGTGCCGTGCGCGAGCGCGACGAGGGACGAGCTGAAGATCTGCGCGACCTTGAAGCGGCCGCGGCCGTCGGGGTTGCCGTCCTTGCGCCGGGTCACCGCGTAGACGAGGCGGGTCGCGAGATACGCCGTGAGGCCGGCGACGAGGGGCGCGGCGATCGCGGGGATGATGACCTTGTCGACGAGCGTGCCCCAGCCGATCGCGCCGAAGCCCGCGCCGACGATCGCGGCGCCGATGAGCCCGCCGAACAGGGCGTGCGATGACGATGACGGCAGGCCGAACAGCCAGGTCGCGACATTCCACACGACCGCCGCCATGACCCCTGCGAAGACGAAGGCCGGGGTGATCGCGATGCCCCCACCGGATGGATCCTCGTTGATGATGCCGTGGGAGATCGTGAGCGCGACCGCGGTCGACAGGAACGCCCCGATGAGGTTGAGGACGGCCGCGAGCGCCACCGCGGTGCGCGGTTTGAGCGCCCCCGTCGCGATGGGCGTCGCCATCGCGTTCGCCGTGTCGTGGAAGCCGTTCGTGAAGTCGAAGACGAGGGCGATCCCGATGACCAGGAAGACGATCCACGGCTCCACCGGCCCAGGTTACCGGGTGTTCACCCGCCGTCCATCTCGCGCTCGGCTGGAGGGCTCGGCGGAGATCTCACAACGCGGATCCGCCGGTTGAGAGGAAAGGGTAATGAGATGCGCGACCGGCGCGTACCCCCGCGAAACATCGGGCTCATAGCTTCGGGAGGACCCGCAGTGCGCGGCACCGTCCTCTCACGAAGGAGTTCCCAAGATGACGTACGTCAAGCCCGCCGAACTCGTCGGCGACATCATCGACGCGGGCGCGTCGAAGGTCATGCTGTCCACCCGGGACACGCTCGTGCGCTCGATCATGGGCGGCGCGCTGCTGACGATCGCGGCGGCGTTCGCCGTGACCGTGAGCGTCACCACCGGATCGCCCCTGCTCGGCGCGGTCCTCTTCCCCGTCGGCTTCATCATGCTGTACCTGCTCGGCTACGACCTGCTGACGGGCGTCTTCGTGCTCGCCCCGCTCGCGTGGCTCGCCAAGCGTCCCGGCATCACGATCGGCGGCATCCTGCGCAACTGGGGTCTCGTCTTCGTCGGCAACTTCATCGGCGCGTTCACGGTCGCGATCGTGATGGCGATCGTGTTCACCTACGGCTTCTCGTCCCCGCCGAACGAGGTCGGCCAGGCGATCGGCCACATCGGCGAGGGCCGCACGGTCGGCTATGCCGAGCACGGCGCCGCAGGCATGCTCACCCTCTTCATCCGCGGGGTGCTCTGCAACTGGATGGTCTCCGGCGGCGTCGTCCTCGCGATGATCTCGAAGGGCGTGCCGGGCAAGATCATCGCGATGTGGATGCCGGTCATGCTGTTCTTCTTCATGGGGTTCGAGCACTCGATCGTCAACATGTTCCTGTTCCCCTCGGGACTGCTCCTCGGCGCCGATTTCACGATCGGCGACTACCTGATCTGGAACGAGATCCCGACGGTCATCGGCAACCTCGTCGGCGGTCTCGTCTTCACCGCCATCCCGCTCTACCTCACCTACGCCCGCGGCACGTCGCCCCGCACGCCGAGAGGATCGAGGCGCTCGGCGCTGCGCGGAGCCCCCGCGCCGGCGACGCCCGCACGCACGCCCGCCCCGGTCGCGGCCTCCGTCGAGCCGGCGACGCCCTGACCGTCCTCCGTCCGCCGTCGACCGCCCGGGAGAAGCGATGCGCCGCACCGTCGAAAAGCCGAAACACGGCGCTGACGCCGTCGAAACATCGCCGACGTACCGTGAGGCCATGGCCGCCGAAGCAACCGGCACGATGCATGCCGTCGTGGTGGGGGCCGGCATGGTCGCGCACCGCTTCGTCGAGAGTCTGCTGGCCCGCGCCGGGGAGGCATGGCGCGTCACGATCGTCGGCGAGGAGGACCGACACCCGTATGACCGTGTCGGGCTCACGTCGTTCTTCTCCGGCGCGTCGCCCGAGGACCTGACGCTCGACCGCTCGGTCCTCGACGATCCGCGGGTGCGCTTCGTCCGCGGGGACGCCGTCCGCCGTATCGACCGCGAGGCCCGCCGCGTCACGACCCGCAGCGGGCTGAGCGTCTCCTACGACCACCTCGTGCTCGCGACGGGGTCGTACGCGGCGCAGCTCGCCGTCGACGGCTTCGGACTGCCCGGCTGCTTCGTCTATCGGACCCTCGACGACGTCGAGCGCCTGCGCTCCTTCGTCGAAGGGCGCTCGGCCGAGCTCGGTCGTCCGCTCGTCGGCACCGTCATCGGCGGCGGCCTCCTCGGCCTCGAGGCGGCGGGCGCGCTGCACGGGTTGGGCGTCTCGTGCACGGTCGTGCAGGCCTCGGATCGGCTGATGCCCGCGCAGCTCGATCGGCCAGCCGGCGACATGCTGCGCCGGATCGTCGAGTCGCGGGGGATCGAGGTCAGGACCGAGGCCGCCACGACGCGGCTCGACCCCGATCGCTCGGGGAAGGTCGCCGGGCTGGAGTTCCGGGACGGCGGCTACGGGTCGACCGACGTGGTGGTCTTCACCGTCGGCGTCCGACCGCGCGACGAGCTCGCGCGCGAGGCCCGGCTCGAGGTGCACCCGAGCGGCGGCGTCGTGATCGATGCGGCGTGCGGCACGTCCGACCCGCGCATCCTCGCGATCGGCGAGGTCGCGAGCTTCGGCGGCGCCTGCGTGGGGCTCGTCGCCCCCGGCTACGCGATGGCGGAGGTCGCGGCGACCCGACTGCTCGGCGGCGAGGCCGCCTTCCCCGGCTACGACCTCTCGACGAAGCTCAAGCTCTCCGGCGTCGACGTCGCGAGCTTCGGCGATGCGTTCGCGCAGACGCCGGGGGCGCTCGACGTGACCTATGCCGACCCGGTCGCGGGCGTCTACAAGAAGCTCGTGCTCTCCGACGACGCCACGACGCTGCTCGGCGGCATCCTCGTCGGCGACGCATCGGCGTACGGCTCGCTGCGCCCCCTCGTCGGCGGCGCCCTCGGCGGCGATCCGGCCGCGTACCTCATGCCGGAGGGGACCGCCCCCGCGCCGGCCGGCGAGCTGCCCGACACGGCCCTCGTGTGCTCGTGCAACGGCGTCACCGCGGGCACGATCCGGCATGCGGTGCACGAGGAGGGCTGCACGGACGTCGCGGCCGTCAAGGCCTGCACCCGGGCCGGCGCGGCGTGTGGCTCCTGCGTGATGACGATCAAGAAGATCGTCGGCGCGGAGCTCGCGAAGTCGGGCGCGGTCCTGAGCAGCGCGCTCTGCGAGCACTTCGATCTCTCCCGTCGGCAGCTCTTCGACGCGGTCCGGGTGTCCGGGCTCACGACGTTCAGCGCCGTCATCGAGCGCTTCGGGACGGGCCGCGGCTGCGACATCTGCAAGCCGACCCTCGCGAGCATCCTCTCGACGCTCGTGCGGGGGCATGTGCTCGACGGCGAGAACGCGACGCTGCAGGACACCAACGACCACGTCATGGCCAATCTGCAGAAGGACGGGAGCTATTCGGTGGTCCCGCGCATCCCGGGCGGGGAGATCACGCCGGAGGGCCTGCTCGCGATCGGTCAGGTCGCGAAGGACTTCGGGCTCTACACGAAGATCACCGGGGGCCAGCGCATCGACATGTTCGGCGCGCGGCTCGAGCAGCTGCCGGAGATCTGGCGGCGCCTCGTCGACAGCGGATTCGAGTCGGGCCACGCCTATGGGAAGTCGCTGCGCACCGTGAAGTCGTGCGTCGGGTCGACCTGGTGCCGCTACGGCGTGCAGGACTCGGTCGGGATGGCCGTCCGGCTCGAGCTGCGCTACCGCGGGCTGCGCTCGCCGCACAAGCTCAAGCTCGGCGTCTCGGGCTGCGCGCGCGAGTGCGCCGAGGCGCGCGGCAAGGACGTCGGCGTCATCGCGACGGAGGCCGGCTGGAACCTGTACGTCGGCGGCAACGGCGGCTTCTCGCCGCGCCACGCGGTGCTGCTCGCGGAGGGGCTCGACGACGAGGCGCTGCTGACGGCGATCGACCGCTTCCTGATGTACTACATCTTCACCGCCGACCGGCTGCAGCGCACCGCGCCGTGGCTCGAGGAGCTCGAGGGCGGCATCGAGGCACTGCGCGCCGTGATCTTCGATGACAGCCTCGGCATCTGCGCGGACCTCGACGCGGCGATGGCCGCGCACATCGGCTCGTATCGGGACGAGTGGCAGGCGGCGCTGCAGGATCCCGACAAGCTGCGCCGCTTCGCCTCGTTCGTGAACGCGCCCGCGACCCCGGACCCCTCGTTCGCCTACACGGCCGAACGCGGGCAGCCGCGTCCCGCGACCGAGCGCGAGCGCGCCGACGCCGGCGTGCTCATCGCCGGTACGACCCTGGAGGTGCGCCGATGACGCTCGCGGCGCCGCACACGTCGGCGCCCGTCGTCCCGGACGGCTGGGTGCGCGTGTGCGCCCTGGCCGACCTCGAGGTGGAACGCGGTCGCGCGGCGCTCATCGGCGAGACGCAGATCGCGTTGTTCCTGCTCGCGAGCGGACGGGTGCACGCGGTCGCGAACCTCGATCCGTACAGCCGGGCGAACGTCATCGCCCGCGGCATCGTCGGGACGCGACAGGACGCTCCGACCGTCGCCTCGCCCATGTACAAGCAGGTCTTCGACCTGCGCACCGGTGCCTGCCTCGACTCGCAGGGCAAGGAGCCGAGGTCGCTGCGCAGCTGGCCCGTCGCCGTCGAGGACGGGCAGGTGCTCGTGCGCTGGGGGAGCCGGCCGTGACGACGATGCTCGGAGTCTCGCTCGCGGGGCGCCGCGTCGTGCTCATCGGCGGCGGAAGCGTCGCGGCGCGACGACTGCGCCGGTTCCTCGCGGACGGCGCCGATGTCCGCATCGTCGCGCCCGAGCTCGGCGATGAGCTGCGCGAGCTGGTCGCGGCGCACGACCTGGCCTGGACGCCCCGCCGCGCGAAGGCCTCCGACGTCTCGGACGCGTGGCTCGTGCACACCGCGACGGGGGACGCCCGCGTGGATGCCGACGTCGCCGGCTGGTGCGAGCGGCGCCGAATCCTGTGCGTCAACGCCTCGGACGGTGCGCATGGCTCGGCCCGGCTCGCCGCCGAGGCGCGGGCGGGCGACGTCATCGTCGGGGTGGTCTCGGATGCGGGCGTCGACCCCCGCCGGGCGGCGGGGGTGCGCGACGCCGTGGCCGGGCTGCTGCGCGACGGGACGCTGCCGCTCCGCCGACGTCGGAACCGGACCGGCACGGGCCGCGTCGACCTCGTCGGCGGCGGACCCGGCCCCGCCGACCTGATGACCGTCCGCGGCCGCCGACTGCTCGCCGAGGCCGATGTCGTCGTGCACGACCGGCTCGGCCCGATCGACGTGCTCGGCGAGCTCGAGCCCGGCGTCACGGTCATCGACGTCGGGAAGAGTCCCGGGCGCCAGCCGGTGCCGCAGCAGGAGATCAACGAGCTGCTCGTCGCACACGCGCGAGCCGGCAGCCGAGTCGTGCGGCTGAAGGGCGGCGACCCGTTCGTGTACGGGCGAGGCGGCGAGGAGGTCGCGGCCTGTCTGGCCGCCGGCATCCCGGTGGAGGTCGTGCCCGGACTCACGAGCGCCGTCTCGGTGCCGCAGTCCGCCGGGATCCCGGTGACCCACCGGGGCACGGCGGCGAGCCTGCACATCGTCAACGGACAGGCGGAGACCGCCCCCGCGACCCTCGCGGCACTCGCCGACGAGACCGTCACGACCGTCGTGCTGATGGGGGTCGCCGGGCTGCCGCGGCTCGTCGCGGCAGCGCTCGACGCCGGCGTCCCCGGGACGCGGCCCGTCGCGATCGTCGAGCGCGGGCACACGCCGGAGCAGCGCACGACCCGCACCACGCTCGATCGCGCGGTCGCAGACGCCTCGGCCGCGAGGGTCGGCAATCCCGCGGTCATCGTCATCGGCGAGGTCGCCCGGGCGGGGCTCCTGCTCCCCGAGCGCGAACGGGCAGGTGACGCGACCCGTTGACCGCCCGCCCGCACCCCGCCCTGTCGGCCGCGCTCGACGGCTGCACCGTCGTGCTCGCCGTCGACCGCCGCTCGTCCGAGCTGGCCGCCGCGCTCGAGCGGCACGGGGCCCTCGTGCGTCACGCCCCCGCCCTGACGATCGTCCCGCACACCGACGACGAGGCGCTCGTCGCGGCGACGCGGCGGCTCATCGCCCGCCCGCCGCACATCGTCGTCGCGACGACCGGCGTCGGCTTCCGCGGCTGGATGGAGGCGGCGGACGAGGCAGGGATGCTCGAGGAGTTGCATCGCGTGCTCTCCGCCGCGCGGATCGTCGCGCGGGGCCCCAAGGCGCGCGGTGCGATCCAGCAGGCGGGTCTCGCGGCCGACTGGGTCGCGGAGTCCGAGACCTCGGCCGAGCTCGGCGACTACCTCCTCGCCGGCGGCATCGCGGGCCGGCGGGTCGCGGTGCAGCATCACGGCTCGGGCGCCGATGGCCTCGACGAGCTCTTCGCGCGCGCGGGCGCGGAGGTCGTCAGCCTGACGGTCTACCGCTGGGGGCCGCCGCCCGACCCGGCGAAGGTCGCGCGCGGCGTCAGCGCGACCGCCCGGGGCGAGGTCGACGCCGTCCTGTTCACGTCGGCGCCGGGCGCCGCCGAGTGGCGGGCCGCTGCCGATCGCGCCGGCGTGCTCGAGCGCATCGTGACCCTTTCCCGATCCGGGCGGCTGCTCATGGCCGCCGTCGGCCCGATCACCGCCGGGCCGCTCGTCGACGCGGGCCTGGCCCCGCTCATCGCGGAACGGGGCCGGCTCGGCTCGCTCGTGCGCAGTGTCGTGACGCACTTCGGCGGCGGCCATGCGCCGTCGCTGCGGACGGCGGCCGGACGCCTCGAGCTGCGCAGCGCCGGCGCCGTCCTCGATCGGCGCTTCATCCCGCTCTCGCGCACGAGCGTGGCAGTGCTCGGCGAGCTGTTCGCGGCACAGGGTGGCGTCGTCCCGCGGGGGCGGCTGCGCGCCGTGCTGCCCCGCTCGGGCGAGAGCGCGCATGCCGTCGAGATGGCGATCGCGCGCGTGCGCGAGGCGGTCGGGGCGCCCGCGATCATCCGCACGGTCGTCAAGCGCGGATACCGGCTGGAGCTCGTCGAGGAGGAGGCCCGGCCATGACTTCGACGCTCATCGCCTGCGCCCACGGCACCGGCTCGGCGGCCGGTCGCGCCGCGATCAGGGGTCTGCTCGATCAGGTCCGGACGATGCTCCCGGACATCCGGGTCGAGGAGGCGTTCGTCGACGTGCAGGAGCCGCGGGTCGCCGACGTCGTCGATCGGTGCGTCCCGCTCGGCGATGTGGTCGTCGTGCCGATCCTGCTGTCGACGGGGTACCACACCGAGGTCGACATCGCGCGCGCGGTCGCCGCCCATCCGGGCCGGGCGGCCGCGGCCCCGCCGCTCGGCCCGCACGAGGCGCTCGCGGCGGTGCTCGAGGCACGACTCGCCGCCGCGGGCGCCCGGCCCGGCGACGCGGTCGTGCTCGCCGCGGCCGGATCGAGCGATCCGCGGGCGGCGGGCGACGTCGAGGCGATGGCCGAGCTCCTGACCCGCCGCATCGGCGCCCGGGTGCGGATCGGCTTCGCCGCCGGCGATGGCCCCCGCATCGACGCGGTCGTCGCCGCCGCGCGCCGAGACGGGGCCGATCGCGTCGCCGTCGCGAGCTACGTCCTCGCGCCGGGGTACTTCGCGAACGTCATCGCGGCGGCCGGCGGCGACATCGTCACGGCGCCGCTCGCCCCCGACGAGGCGATCGCGCGGCTCGTCGTCGAGCGGTTCGAAGCGGCCGAGGGCCGCGTCGGGGGTCGCGATTAGGCTCTTCGGGTGTCCTCCTCCCCGACCCCGGTGATCCGAGCGGCAGCACTCGAGAAGCGCTACGGCGACACGGTCGCGGTCGACGGGATCTCGTTCGAGGTCGCCCCCGGCGAGGCGTTCGGGCTGCTCGGGCCGAACGGCGCCGGCAAGTCGACGACGATGCGGATGCTCGGCGCGGTCGCCACGCGCTCGGCCGGATCGCTTGAGATCCTCGGGCTCGATCCGGACCGCCATGGGCCCGAGATCCGCGCCCAGCTCGGCGTCGTGCCGCAGCAGGACAACCTCGACACCGAGCTCGATGCCCGGGAGAACCTGATCGTCTACGGCCGCTACTTCGGCCTCCCGCATGCGGTGGTCAAGCGCAGGGCCGATGAGCTGCTCGCCTTCGCGCAGCTCGAGGACAAGGCGAAGTCGGCGGTCGACGACCTCTCGGGCGGGATGAAGCGGCGGCTCACGATCGCCAGGGCGCTCATCAACGACCCGCGGATCCTGCTGCTCGACGAGCCGACGACCGGCCTGGACCCGCAGGCGCGTCACATCCTCTGGGATCGGCTCTTCCGACTGAAGGAGCAGGGCACGACGCTCGTCCTGACGACGCACTACATGGACGAGGCCGAGCAGCTCTGCGACCGGCTCGTCGTCGTCGACCACGGCCGGATCATGGCGGAGGGATCGCCCGCGGCGCTCATCCGGGAGCACTCGACGCGGGAGGTGCTCGAGGTGCGGTTCGGCTCCGAGCGGAACGCGATCGTCGCGGACGCGCTCGCGGACCTCGGCGAGCGGGTGGAGGCGTTGCCGGACCGCATCCTCATCTACGCGGAGAACGCGGAGCAGGTGCTCGTCGAGGTCATCCGGCGCGGGCACGACCCGGTGACCTCGCTCGTTCGGCGCTCGTCGCTCGAGGACGTGTTCCTCCGCCTCACCGGACGGTCGCTCATCGAATGAGCGGATCGGACCCTTCGACTCGGCCCTCCGGGCCTCGCTCAGGGACCGGTACTCCTCGGTCCCCGCACCGCTCCCTGAGCGAGCGCAGTGGGAAGGACCGGTCCCTGAGCGCCCTTCGACTCGGCCCTCCGGGCCTCGCTCAGGAACCGCGGTTCAGCGAGTCGAAGGGTGCTGCGGCCCGCCCGAGGCGCTTCGGCACGTGGTACGTGTTCGAGCATCTGATGCGCGAGGCCCGCTCGTACGGGGTCGTCACGATCGCGCAGGCGATCGGCACGCCGTTCCTCGGCTGGCTCGCCTTCGGGATCGGCGTCGGCGCCCTCGTCCAGGCGGGCACGAGCGGTGCGGGCATCGACGGCGTCCCGTACCTCGCGTTCGTCTTCCCTGCGCTCATGTGCGGCCTGACGCTCCAGGTCTGGTCGGAGGACGCGATGTTCGGCACGATGCTCGGCGTCATGTGGCGCAGGACGTTCGTCGCGATGCGGGCGGCCCCGATCGAGGTCCGGCAGATCGTCGGCGGCGTCGTCGCCTCGATCGCCGTTCGGGCGGGGGTCACCGCGATCCTCTACGCGATCGTCGCGGCGATCGCGGGTGCGTTCTCATCGCCGTGGGCATGGGCCTCGGTCCTGGCGGCGCTCGCGGGCGCCGCGGCGTTCGGACTGCCGCTCATGGCGTTCGCCTCGCGGATGCAGCGCGACGTCGGCCAGTTCGCGCTGATCGGGCGGTTCGTCATCCTGCCCCTCACGCTCTTCAGCGGCACGATGTTCCCCCTCGCGATGCTGCCGTTCTGGCTGCAGTGGATCGGATGGGTCAGTCCGCTCTGGCATGCGTCGCAGCTCGCCCGCGCCGCGGCCTACGGCACGACCGAGCCGCCCTGGCTCCTGGCGGTCCACATCCTCGTCCTGCTCGCGCTCATCGTGCTCGGCTGGTGGCTCGTCGTCCGCACGCTGCGCCGGAGGCTCGAGAAGTGAGCGTCGAGCAGGCCCAGGCCACGAGGCGGCACTCGGCGCTCTCCTCGGGGAACGCCTATGCGGTCTTCAACCGCAACCTCGTCGGCGCCCGCGGGACGAACCTCTGGGTCATGGTCTCGGGGTTCTTCGAGCCGATCTTCTATCTCATCGCGCTCGGCGCGGGGCTCGGCGGCCTGATCGGCGACGTCGAGCTCGCGTCGGGTCGCGAGGTCTCGTACGCGGCGTTCATCGCCCCCGGGCTGCTCGCGGTCTCGGCGATGAACGGCGCGATCGCGGACTCCACTTGGAACGTCTTCTTCAAGATGCGGTTCATGAAGACCTACGACGCGATGCTCGCGACGAGCCTCGGACCGCTCGACGTGGCCCTGGGCGAGATCGGCTGGGCCCTCTTCCGCGGGGCGATCTACGCGTCGGGATTCTTCGTCGTCATGCAGTGCTTCGGCCTCAACGCCGCCTGGACCGCGATCCTCGCGATCCCGGCCGCCGTCGTCATCGCGTTCGGCTTCGCCGCCGTCGGCATGGGGATCACGTCCTACATGAAGACGTTCCAGCAGATGGACTGGATCGCGTTCGTCATGCTGCCCATGTTCATGCTCTCCGGCACGTTCTTCCCGGTCGAGCAGTATGTCGAGCCGGTCCAGTGGGTCATCAAGGCCCTGCCGCTGTGGCACGGGAACGAGTTGATCCGCGGCCTCACGCTCGGCGCCCTGGACTGGGGGATGCTGCTGCACGTCGGCTACTTCGCCGTCATGATCGGCCTCGGCCTCGCGTTCACGACGCGACGGCTGCGGACGATGTTCCTGACGTAGCCGGCCTGCCGTCAGCGCAGGCGTCGGAGCGCGATCGCCGTCTCGAGGGCGGCGTGCGCGGCCTCACCGCCCTTGTCCTCCCTGGACCCGGGGAGCCCGGCCCGGTCGAGGCCCTGCTGCTCGTCGTCGAGCGTCAGGACGCCGAAGCCGACGGGCTTGCCGGTGTCGAGCGCGACTCGCGTGAGACCGCTCGTCGCGGCGTCGGCGACGAAGTCGAAGTGGGGTGTGCCACCGCGCACGATGACGCCGAGCGCGACGACCGCGTCGGCCCCCGACTCGAGCACGACCTTGGCCACGAGCGGCAGCTCGAAGGCGCCCGCGACGCGGACGACCTCGCTGTCCGCGCCGGCCGCATCGAGCACGCGCAGCGCGCCGGCGATGAGCCCGTCCGTGATCGCCTCATGCCAGCGGCCGGCGACGATGACGACCCGGAACCCCGCGCCATCGAGTTCTGTCCCATCGGGCCGTCCTGCGCCGCTCATGCGTGTCCCTTTCTGACGGGTCGTTCGGCGGTCGCCGTCGTGCTCAGTCCCAGCTGCTCGAGCTCGTCGTCGCTCGGCAGGATGTGGCCCATCCGATCGCGCTTGACGCTGAGGTACTCGCGATTCTCGTTGCTCACCCCGACGACCATCGGGACCGTCTCCGCGATGTCGACGCCGTAGGCGGCGAGCTGGGTGACCTTGTCCGGGTTGTTGGTCATGAGCCGCACGCTCGTCGCGCCGAGGTCGGCGAGGATCGCCGCGGCGCCGCCGAACTCGCGACGGTCGGGCGGCAGGCCGAGGGCGACGTTCGCCTCGACGGTGTCGAGCCCGTCCTCCTGGAGCCGGTAGGCGCGCAGCTTGTCGACGAGCCCGATGCCGCGCCCCTCGTGGCCGCGCAGGTAGACGACGACGCCGCCCTCCGCGGCGATCGCGTCGAGCGCCGCGTCGAGCTGCGGGCCGCACTCGCACTTGAGCGAGCCGAACGCCTCACCCGTGAGGCACTCCGAGTGCACGCGCACGAGCGGGGTCTCGGGGATCGGGTCGGAGATGAGCGCGAGGTGGTCGTGGCCCGTCGCGGCGTCCCGGTAGGCGCGGACGCGGAACGTCCCGTGCTCGGTCGGCACGTTCGCCTCGGCGCGCAACGAGACCCGCGGCCGGGCGACGGGCGGCTCCTGGCCGGCCGGGAGGTCCGCGACGAACACGATGAGGTCGGCGATCGTGACGACGGGCAGGTCGCGCTCCTCGCCGAGTGCGAGGATCTCGGGCAGACGCATCATCGAGCCGTCATCCGTCACGAGCTCGCCGATCGCGCCGACCGGCGGCAGGCCCGCGAGCCGCATGAGATCGACCGCCGCCTCGGTGTGGCCGGCGCGCACGCGCACCCCGCCGTCGACCGCCCGCAGCGGCAGGATGTGGCCGGGGCGGATGAGGTCCTCGGGCTCGGACGCGGGGTCGGCGAGGACGTTGAGGGTCCGCGCGCGGTCCGCGGCGCTGATGCCGGTCGTGACGCCCGATGCCGCGTCGACCGAGATCGTGTACGCGGTGGAGCGAGGGTCCTGGTTGACGGCGACCATGGGCGGCAGCGCGAGCCGGTCGGCCAGCTCCCGCGGCATGGGCGCGCAGAGGTAGCCGGAGGTCACGCGGACCATCCAGGCGAGCGTCTCCGGTGTCGCGAGCGCGGCCGAGACGATGACGTCGCCCTCGTTCTCGCGGTCGGCATCGTCGACGACGAGGACCGGCTTTCCGGCGCGCAGCGCCTCGAGCGCCTCTGGGATCGTCGCAACGCTCATCGCGTTCCCTCCTGGAATCGGATCAGGCGCGCGATGTGGCGCGCGAGGATGTCGGTCTCGATGTTGACTCGGTCGCCGACGCGGAGTGCGCCGAGCGTGGTGGCCTCGAGCGTCTCGGGGATGAGCGAGACCTCGAACCAGTCGTCGCCGGCATCGCTCACCGTGAGGCTCACGCCGTCGACGGTGATCGAGCCCTTCCCGGTGACGAGCGGCGCGTGCTCGGGGTCGAGCGCGAACCGGATGACCCGCCACTCGTCGCCCGGCCGGACTTCGAGGACGGCGCTCGTGCCGTCGACGTGTCCCTGGACGATGTGGCCGCCGAGTCGGTCGTCGGCGCGCAGCGCTCGCTCGACGTTGACCCGGGTGCCCGCGTGCTTGGCGCCGATCGTCGTGACGTCGAGCGTCTCCTGCATGACGTCGGCGGCGAACCAGTCGGCGCCCCACCCGACGACCGTGAGGCACACCCCGCTCACGGCGATCGACGCGCCGTGCTGCGCGTCCTCGACGGCGAGCGGTGCGCGCACGGTCACGCGGCTCCCGTCGCCGCTGCGCTCGACGGCGACGATCTCGCCGATCTCCTCCACCAGTCCCGTGAACATCAGTGCTCTCCGTTCCCTGAGCGAGCGAGGCGAGTCGAAGGGTCGACTCGGAGGGTCAGCGCGAGGTCGTCGCCGAGACGCCGGACCTCGCGGAGCTCGAGCTCGGCAGCGGCGCCGATCGTCGTGATGCCGAGGTCGCCGATCGCGGTCGCCGGCCCGCCGAGCAGCTTCGGCGCGAGGTAGACCGCGAGCTCGTCGGCGAGGCCCTCACGCAGGACCGCGCTCGTCAGCACCGGACCCGCCTCCACGAGCACGCGGGCCATGCCCTGTCGCCAGAGGTCGTCGAGCACGTCCTCGACCGGCCGGTCGCCCGCCTCGACGAGGCCGGCGGGATGACGTCGCACCGCCGCGTCGCCCGGCACGGCGCGTGCGCCGACGACGACCGGCACCGGCTGCTGGGGGAGCAGAACGCCATCCGGCCCGCGGGCGGTCAGCGCCGGGTCGTCCGCGAGCACGGTGCCCGTCCCCGTGATGATCGCATCCGACTCGGCGCGCAGGCGGTGACCGTCGGCGCGCGCCTCGGCGCCCGTGATCCACTGGCTCGTCCCGTCGGCGGCGGCCGCCCGTCCGTCGAGCGTCGCCGCCCACTTGACGGTGACCCATGGGCGCTCGCGGCGGCGGGCGACGAGCCACGGCTCGATGAACGCGGTCGCCTGCTCGGCGAGGACGCCCGGGATGACCTCGACGCCGGCCGCGCGGAGTCGCTCGGCGCCGCCACCGGACTCGTGCCCGGGGTCGGCCACGGCGTAGGCGACCCGGCGGATGCCGGCCGCGATGAGCGCCTCGGCGCAAGGGCCGGTGCGTCCCGAGTGGTTGCACGGCTCGAGCGTCACGACCGCCGTGTGCGCGAGGCCGGCCGGCGTGCGCGAGAGCGCGTCGACCTCGGCGTGGGGGGTACCGGCACCGTGGTGCCAGCCCTCCGCGATGACGTGCTCATCGGCGTCGAGGATGACGCAGCCGACGCGGGGGTTGCCGCCGCTCAGCGGGCCGTTCGCCGCGAGCTCGAGGGCACGGCGCATCGCGGTCGCCAGGACCGTGGATCCGCCGTCAGTCGACATCGTTCGCCTCCCATGCGCCTCCCTTCCGGACTCCCGTGGCTTGGTCTCGATACGGCGTTGCACGCCTACTCGACCCCAGCACCACAGTCACCGTCGGTCCCGGAATTCCACCGGATCGGGCCCTCGGAGAGGGCTTCGCGGACTGTCACCGCCGGTTCGGAATTTCACCGACCCCGGAGCATGTTGCTCGACGATTCTAACGCGGTCCCCAGGGCCCTATTCCCGGGACCAGGCAGTGTTACCTCCTGCGAAGGAAGCCGACCCGGTCGTAGACCCGGGCGAGCGTCGCGTCCGCGATCTCGGCGGCGCGGTCGGCGTTCGCCGCCAGCACGCGATCCAGCTCGGCCGGGTCGTCGAGCAGCTCGAGCGCGCGGGCCCGGATGGGGGCGAAGGTGTCCACGACGAGGTCGGCGAGGCCCGACTTGAAGTCGCCGTAGCCGCGGCCCGCGTACTCCGTCTCGATCTCGCCGATCGGACGCTCGGACAGGGCGGAGTAGATGGTGAGGAGGTTGGAGACGCCGGGCTTGTCCTTCGGCGCGTAGCGGACCGAGCCGTCGGAGTCGGTCGTCGCGCTCTTGATCTTCTTCGCCGAGACGGCCGGGTCGTCGAGCAGCCAGACGACCCCCTTCTCCGAGGAGGCCGACTTCGACATCTTGTTCGTCGGCTCCTGGAGGTCGTAGATCCGCGCGGACTCGGCCGGGATCTGCGCCTTCGGGATGACGAAGGTGTCGCCGAAGCGCGAGTTGAAGCGAAGCCCGAGGTCCCGGGTCAGCTCCACGTGCTGCTTCTGGTCGTCGCCGACGGGCACGATCTCGGTGTCGTAGAGCAGGATGTCCGCAGCCATCAGGACGGGGTAGGTGAAGAGGCCGACCGAGGTCTTGTCCGCGCCCTGGCGGGCCGACTTGTCCTTGAACTGCGTCATCCGGCTCGCCTCGCCGAACCCCGTGATCGTGTTGAGCACCCAGGCGAGCTCGGGATGCGCCGCGACATGCGATTGGACGAAGAGGATCGACTTCGCCGGGTCGATGCCCGCGGCGATGTACTGCGCCGCGGTGCGCCGGGTCGCCTCGCGCAGCTGCGCCGGCTCCTGCTCGACGGTGATGGCGTGGAGGTCGACGACGCAGAACACCGCGTCGTGCGTCTCCTGCAGCTCCCGCCACTGGAGGAGCGCCCCGATGTAGTTGCCGATCTGGAGGGAGTCGGCGGACGGCTGCATGCCGGAGAACAGTCGGGGCTTGGTCACCGCACCATTCTTTCAGGTCACGCCCGTCGCCTCCGCCTGCGGCCTCGCTCAGGGACCGGCAACAAACCGCTCCCTGAGCGGGGCGTGGTCAGACGTCGTAGTCGACGATGACGGGAGCGTGGTCGGACCAGCGCGTCTCGTAGGACGGATAGCGGGCGACCCGGTAGTCCTTGACGAGCGCGGCGAGCGCCGGCGTCGCGACCTGGTAGTCGATGCGCCAGCCCACGTCGTTCGTGAACGCCTGCCCGCGATTCGACCACCAGGTGTACGGCCCGTCGACCTCGCCGGCCCAGGTGCGCCCGACGTCGACCCAGCCGAGCCCGGGCGCGACCGAGCCGTCCGGGCCCTCGATCGGCTCGCCCTCGGCGCCGAAGAAGCGGTAGAAGTAGGCGCGCTCCTGGGGGAGGAACCCGGCGTTCTTCTGGTTTCCGCGCCAGTTCTTGATGTCGAACGGCGTCGTCCCGACATTGAGATCGCCCAGCACGACCGCGAGCTCGGAGTGCTTCGCGAGCTCCGGCAGGCGAGCGGTCATCGCGTCGAGGAACTTGTACTTCTCGATCTGCTTGGGGGTGCCGGCCTCGCCGGAGTGGACGTACGTCGACACGACCGTGATGATCCGGTCGCCGACCTTGTAGTCGGCCTCGAGCCAGCGCCCCGCGCTGTCGAACTCGTCGTCGCCGAGGGAGATCCGGTGGATCTCCGGCTCGCGCGGTCCGCCGTCGTCGCGGCTCGCCAGTGCGACCCCCGCGCGCCCCTTCGCGGTCGCGGCATCGTGGATGACGTGCCATCCCGGACCGAGGAGCCCGACGACGTCATCCGTCTCGGCCCGCACCTCCTGGATGGCGAGGATGTCGATGCCCTGGTCCTCGAGCCAGTCGCCCATCCCCTTTCGGTACGCGGCACGGATGCCGTTCGTGTTGACGGTGGCGATTCGCAGGGGCTTCTTCGGCACGGTCCGATGCTACTCGGGGCCTCCGACACCGGAACCGATCGCAGGCACCGTCCGGGCCTCGGAACCGGCCTCGCCCCGGGGCGCGGCGGCATGACGTTCTGCCGCCTCCCCGATCCACGCGGCCGCGAGCAGCAGCACCGTGCACAGCAGGCTGAACCAGATGAGCAGACCGATGATGACGGCGAAGGACGCGAGCAGCGGATTCGAGGCGGCGCCGCCGAGCAGCAGCCCACCGAGCGCCTTGAGCACCTCGAGCGCGAGCGCGCCGCCGATCACGCCCTGCAGGAGCGCGCGGCGCGGCAGGCGCTCAGCCGAGAGCACCGAGTAGAGGGCGAGGAGCACGACGAGGTCGAATCCGAAGCCGATGACGAGGCCGGCGATGCGCGAGGCGATCTCGGCGAACGAGTTGTCGGGGGAGGCCCCGGCCCAGGTGAGCAGCGCATCGAGCAGGCTCGTCGCGAAGAGCGAGAGCGCGGCCGAGATCACGAGCGCGATCCCGAAGCCGAGCGCGAGGCCCGCGTCCTTGAACTTGAGGATGATCGCGTTCTGCTGCACGTGGACCTGGCCGAGCATCGCCCGCACCGCCGAGCGCGCCGCACCGAACCAGCCGACCGAGGTCCAGACGAGGCCGACCGCGGCGACCGCGCCCGTCCAGCCGAGGATCTGCGCGGAGAGCAGCTGGTTGACCGAGATGGCGCCGCCCTCGCCCCGGTCGATCAGCCCGGGCACGGCATCGGCGATGGTGTCGAGGACCGCGTCGCGCAGCGACGAGCTCCCGCCGACCCAGAGGCCGAAGATGGCGAACGCGACCCAGATCGCGGCGAAGGCCGCGAAGATCGCCTGGTAGGAGAGCCCGTTCGCGAGCAGCGGGCCGTTCGCCCGCCCGAACCGGGCGAGCACCCGCATCGGCCGGGTCGCCTGCACCCACGCGATCAGTGCCGCAATCTTCGCCTTCACCGGGGCAAGGCTAGCCGAGCGGACTGCTCAGCCCCCGCGTGAACGATCAGCCCTGAGGCCTACGGCGTCCCGCGCATCATCGCCTGCTTGACCTCGGCGATCGCCTGCGTGACCTGGATGCCGCGGGGGCAGGCCTCGGTGCAGTTGAAGGTCGTGCGGCAGCGCCACACGCCCTCCTTGTCGTTGAGGATCGACAGCCGCACCTTCGCCTCGTCGTCGCGGTCGTCGAAGATGAATCGGTGCGCGTTGACGATCGCGGCGGGGCCGAAGTACTGCCCGTCGGTCCAGAACACGGGGCACGACGAGGTGCATGCCGCGCAGAGGATGCACTTGGTCGTGTCGTCGAAGATCTCGCGCGCGGCGATCGACTGCTTGCGCTCCTTGCCCTTCTCGGGCGTCGAGTGCGCCTGGAGGAACGGGTTGATCTCGCGGTAGGACGCGAAGAACGGGTCCATGTCGACGATGAGGTCCTTCTCGAGCGGGAGTCCCTTGATCGCCTCGATGTAGATCGGCTTCGTGAGGTCGAGGTCCTTCATGAGCGTCTTGCAGGCGAGGCGGTTGCGGCCGTTGATGCGCATCGCGTCGGAGCCGCAGATGCCGTGCGCGCACGACCGGCGGAAGGTCAGCGAGCCGTCCGTCTCCCACTTGATCTTGTGCAGCGCGTCGAGCACGCGATCTGTGGAGTACACCTTGACGTCGAAGTCCTCCCAGTGCGGCTCGGCGTCCACGTCCGGGTCGAAGCGGCGGATGATGAGCGTCGCGGTGTACTCCTGCACGGTGCCGAACTCGGCGGCCTCGATGTCATGGCCGCCGACGGCCTCGAGCTCCTCAGCAGTGGCGGTCGCCATCAGTACTTCCTCTCCAGCGGCGGGTAGATCAACTCGCCCTTGTCGTCCTTGACGAAGACCACCGGCTTCCATTCGAGCTCGATGTGGTCCTCGGGGTCGGGCGAGGTCGGGTCGCCCGTCAGGTAGGCCATCGTGTGCTTCATGTACTTCTCGTCGTCGCGGTTCGGGTAGTCGTCGCGCATGTGCCCGCCGCGCGACTCCTGCCGGTTGAGCG
>DATMFB010000086.1:0-34086 GCA_035556395.1 Microbacteriaceae bacterium | reverse complement strand
CAGTTGAGCACGGGCGAGGCCGCCTCGTAGTCGGCGTGGCGGGCGGGACTCGTGCCCCAGGTCAGGATGCGGCCGAACTCCTCGCCGGCGATCGACGAGCAGAAGACGGTGTCGCCGATGAGGTGGTGCGGCGTCGCGAGCGACTCGACCTCGGCGAGCACGCCCATGTCGCGGAAGAACTCCATGGCCCGCTGGTTCGTGATGTGCGCGCGCGGGGTGTTCGCCGTCCACCGGTACTTGGTGATCGTGATGTTGCGCACGCCGTAGGTCGAGAGCGCGAGCGCCGCCGCGCCGCCGCTCGGGCCTGAGCCGACCACGAGCACGTCCGTCTCCACGATCCCGTGGGTCGGCAGCTCGGTCGCTGCGAGGCCATCGTCGAAGACCGCCATGGGTCGTCCTCCATCCAGGCGCACACCCGTGTGCGCTTCGGACGAGTGTGCGCGCCTCGTGAGCCCGCGCGCGCGTCGTGGCGCGGATCGGCAAGGCGGTGGCGCGATCCGGCAAGAACGCGGGTGAAAAGGGCCACGGTTTGCCCCGTCGTGCACTCAAGGGGTGAACGGAAGGAAACCCAGATGCACGACACCTCATCAATCGGATCCCGATCAATCGGATCCCGCTCGTGGCGGGCGGCCCGCGTCATCGCGTTCGCCGCCCTGCTGCTCGCGGCGCTCGCCGTCCCGCTCGCGCCGGCCGCACCCGCCCATGCCTCGACGCACGGCGCGGGCGACTACGTCGGCTCGCACTGGCACGGCAACTACATGGAGAACGGGGCCTACGTCTACTGCCTCGACTACCACCTCGACTGGGACGGCGGGGCGAGCCCGACCTGGGCCGGGACGGTGACGTCCTACGGGTCACTGCCTCCCGGCCGCCTCGCCGGGATCGGCGCCGCCGTGGCCGCGATCGGGCAGACGGGCGATCCGTTCGAAGCGCGCGCGATCGCCGACGCGATCTGGCATATCACCGACGGGATCGTCCCATCCGGTCCGACGGCCGCCCGCGCGATGGAGGTGGTCCGCTGGATCGACGCCTGGGTCGCCGCTCCGGACGCGGGGACGGTCGCGATGTCGATCGTCTCCACGGGGCCGGCCGACGGCGTTCTGACCATCGACTCGATCGCGCCCGGCGCGCCTGTCGCCGGCACCATCGTCCTCACCGGCGGTGTGTTCGTCGACACGGGGGTCGAGACCATGACGGGCACATTCACGGCAGGGCAGTCGATCCCGATCCGCGGGCTGCCGACGACGGGGGCGCCCTACCGGATCGCGGCGACGCTCACCGGCACGTCGACGCTCTCGACCTTCGGCGCAGCCGTCCCCGTCTACTCCTACGGGCCGGGGCAGCAGGGCATGGCGGGTCCCGCCCCGCTGGCGATCATCCCGGTGACAGGATCGGCGTCCGAGGCGGACGAGCGCGCCGCCGTCGTCCTGTCGACGCGGACGACCGCGACGGTGCCGGCTGGCACGGGGATCCGTGACACGGCGATCGTCGGGGACCACGGCGTGGGCGTCGACCTCGCGGGCTGGACGATCGGGTTCGAGTTGTACGAGTTCCCCGCCGCCGGCGGGGCCGCCCCGGTGTGCACCGCCGAGACGCTCGTCTTCTCGAGCGCCGAGATCCCGATCGACGGTGCCGGCGAGTTCGAGAGCGACGCCTACCTGAGCATGCGTCCCGGGACGTACGGGTGGATCGCGACGCTCTACGATCCCGCGCACGTGCCGCAGGCCGTCGGCGTCTGCGGAGAGCCCTCGGAGACCGTGCGCGTCGAGCCGGTGCTCGCGATCACGGGCGACGCATCCGCCGCGGTGGGCGTCGTGCTCGCCGGGGGCCTCGCGCTCGGCGGGGCCGGCTTCGCGGCCGCGGCGGCGAACGAGCGCCGCAGGAGACGGTGAAGCGCCCGACTAGGGCACGCGAGGCGAGAGCTGCGTCGCGCGCCACTCCATCGGGCTCAGCTCGTAGCGCTCGCGGAAGACGCGCGAGAAGTGCGCGTGCGAGACGAAGCCGCTCGCGAGCGCCACATCGCCAACGGACGTCGCACCGGACTCCGCGAGCAGCCGCTTCGCGAGCTCGAGCCGGAGCGTCAGGATCGTCCGCGCGACGCCCGTCCCGGTCTCGCCGAAGGCGCGAGCGAGATGGCGTTCCGAGACCCCGACCGCCTGCGCGACCCGGGAGACCGAGATGGTGGGGTCGCGCAGGTTGCGCTCGATCCAGGCGACGGCGGCGCGACGGTAGGCGGAGGAGGAGTGCGCGCCGTCGTCGGAGAACATGGTGCGCAGCAGATCGAGCGCGCTCTCCTCCGTCGCGGCGAGGCTCGCGTCGTCGGGCTGGGTGAGCGACTGCTCGACGAGCCGGGCGAGCGCCGCCGCGTGCACGTCGCCCCCGGGGACATCGGCGAAGTGCAGCACGAGCGGCTTCGGGGGCGTCTTGCCCTCGGTCGTCGACTCGAACACCTCGCGCGGCACCACGAGCACGTACTCCCTGAGGCCGTGCGCGAAGCCGCGAATGAAGGGCTGCGAGGTGTCGCAGATGAGCAGGGTCCCCGGCTGCTGCAGGTGGACGCCGTCCTGGTGGTAAAAGAAGGCGTCGCCCGCGAGGGAGAAGTAGAGCGCGACGCCGTCGGTCCCGCTCGCCGTGATGTGGTCGGTGGTCCGCTCCACGATGTGCGGGTTCGCGCTGACGTGCGCGAACTGAAGGTTCGGCAGCTGGAGGTTGACCTCGGTCGCCTCGAGCGGCGCGCCGTCGATCGAGCGTGCGGCGAGCGGCACGAGCGCCTCCGCGTTGTGCTGCTCCCAGCGCTCGATGCGCTCGGTCTCCGTCACGCCGAGCGTCGAGAATCGCCGGTATCCGTCGACCATCGGCGCCTCCGCTCCCGCGCGAATCGGTGCCGTGAGCCTATCCGACGGGCGTGAACGGCACGAGGGTCGTCAGGATGATCGCCACCGCGGTGACGACGCCGCCGATGACGATGAGGCTCCGCTTGATCGTCATCGACGAGACGACCGCGGCGATGCCGAGGAGGAAGAGGGCGACGGCGAGGAGCACGGTGTAGAGCGTGAGCCGATCGCCGAAGCCGTTGGCCTCGTCCCCCGCGATGACGTAGGCGGCGGCCTCGTCCTGGAGGGCGAGGTAATCGCCGAATCGCGCCTCGAGGTAGTCCTCGGAGTTCAGCGGATACTCGCCGGTCGTGTTCGACCACTCCAGGGCCGCCCCGAGCACATCGTCGACGCTCGTCATGGTGAGTGCGCTGATCTTCGTCTCCGCCGACTCGACGAGGGCGGGGTCGGTGCTCAGCGCGTCGACCCCGAGGATGACGAGCTGCGAGTAGGTCTGCGCGTCCTGCGCGTACTGCTGATTCGCCTCGAGGTAGATCGACTCGGCCTCGGTCTTCGTCTGCTGCCCGCGGGTGTAGCTCGAGGACATCACGCTGTCCCAGAGCGAGGACTGGAAGGACGCGTAGGCGGTCGCGACGGAGGCGATGCCGAGCAGGATGACGACGACGAGCTCGACGTTGAATCGACGCCTCGGGGACGGCTCCGCGTCTTCCATGGCTGAATGCTAGTGGCGATCAGGCGGCCAGCAACCACGCGATCAGGACGAGCGCGCCGATCGATCCGAGCGTCGTGACGAAGACGGTGTCTCGCCCGATGATGACGCCGCGGTCGTAGCGCTGGGACCAGTTGAAGACGTTCTGCGCGCTCGGGAGTCCCGCGAGGATCACGGCCGCGAAGAGCGCGTGACCGTCGAGGCCGAACGCGAACTTCGCGATCGCCCATGCCGCGATCGGCATCGCGACGAGCTTGAGGGCGCTCGCGAGGATGACGTCCTTCCGATACGGGCCGGCCGCCAGCACGCGCTCGCCGGCGAGCGATAGGCCGAAGTTGAGGAGCAGGATCGGCACGGCCGCGGCCGCGATGAGGTCGAATGGCGCCATCACGATGTCGGGCGGGAGCCAGTCGAAGGCCGCGCAGATGACCCCGAGCACCGAGCCGATGATGAGGGGGTTGCGCAGCGGCTGGGTCAGTGTGCGGGCGATCGACTGCTTCGCCCCGGTCGTCGCGTCGAGGATCGTGAGCGCGATCGGTGCGAAGACGATGAGCTGCAGCATCACGATCGGCGCGGACGCGGCCGCATCCCCGAGGATGTAGAGCCCGAGCGGGAGCCCGATGTTGTTCGCGTTCTGGTACCCGGCGCCGAGCGTGCCGATGATCGCCTCCGGGATCGCCCGCTTCCAGATCAGGAGGGCGACGCCGAGGTAGATCGCGAAGATCACGACGGCGCTGACCGCCGCGACGGGCAGCTGCGTGGAGAAGAGGGTGTGGACGTCCGCGCGGGCGAGGATGGTGAAGAGGAGCGGCGGCGACAGGACGTAGAACGCGATCCGCGCGAGCACGAAGTCGGCGTGCTTTCCGAGGACCCCGGATCGCCCGGCGAGGTAGCCGATGAGGATCACGATCGCGATGACGCCGAAGCCTTCGAGCACCCCGATCATCCGTGCATCACGACCACCGATCGAGAGTATCGTCGCCGCGTGCCCGCGTTCGCCGAGACCCCGAGCGACGACCCGGTCGCGGTCCGCCTGCTCGACGACTACTTCACGAGTCGGGAGCTCGGCTTCACGACGCACCCCGGCGGGTATCGCGTCGTGCACCCCGACCCGGCGTGGTTCACACCGCCCACCGGTGTCTTCATCCTCGTGCGCGACGATGCGGGCGCAGCGGTCGGTTGCGGCGGAGTTCGCCGGATCGGCGATCGAGACGGCGAGCCCTGCTTCGAGGTCAAGCACGTCTGGATCGACCCGTCCGCGCGCGGGCGCGGCTGGAGCCGGCTGCTGATGGACCGTCTCGAGGCGCGGGCGGTCGAGCTCGGTGCGCGCTGGATCGTGCTCGACACGAACGAGTCGCTCGAGGTCGCGCAGCACCTCTACCGCACGAGCGGCTACGAGGACGTCCCGCGCTACAACGACAACCCGAACGCGACGCACTGGTTCGCGAAGCGGGTCGGCTGAAGGCCGCGCGGGTCAGGTCCCCGCGAGGGCGACGATCTCCTCCGCGCAGCCGAACGCGATCGTCACGCCGCTGCCGCCGTGCCCGTAGCAGTGGATGACATCGCCGATCCGCTCGAGCCGCACGGCGTCGCGGCCCGGCCGCAGCCCCACGGCGCGTGAGGTCACGGGTGCATCCGCGATCCAGGGGAAGAACGCGCTCGCGCGGGCGAGGATCGCCGCCTCGACGGCAGGGTCCGGCTCGACCGAGTCCGCACCGAGGATCTGGGTCCCGCCGACGACGACCTCGTCGATCCGCGGGATGACATAGAGCAGCCCGGCCGGGTTCTCCTGGTCGATGAGCCAGGGCACGCTACCCGGGTTCGCGACCCGGACGACCTGGCCCTGCACGGGGTAGAGGCCAGCGCCCGGGACGAGCGCGTTCGTCCCGAGACCGGTCGCGAGGACGACGAGGTCGCCATAGGCGAATGCGTCGTCGACCGAGTCGATGCGCCGCATCACCTCCTCGACGCCTGCGGCCTCGCCGGCCCGCCGCAGCCAGGCCAGGTGATAGCTCGTGTCCACGAGCGGCATCGTCGCGCTGACGACCGAGGCGATGCCCTCGGGGAGGCCCGCCGGCGCGGGACCTTCGGAGGCGTCGGGAGCGAACGACGCCCAGTCGAGCTCGGGCCGACTCGTCCGGTGGATCTCGTAGCCGTGGACGAGCCGGACCCCCGCGGAGGCGTCGTCGACCAGTCGCATGAGCCGCTCGATCGACCGCACGGTCCACGCGGCGATGCGATCGGCGGGATGCGCCGCGAAGGGCATGACGAGGGCCGCCGCCTTCGCACTCGTGGTCGCCTCGAGCGGGTCGGCTGTGATGAGGGTCACCCGGTGGCCGGCGGCGGACAGCTCGAGCGCCGCGGTGCGGCCGATCACGCCCCCGCCGACGACGGCGATCGAAGCGGGATTCATGCGCCCATCCTGCCCGACAGGCCCCCGGATGCCGATAGTGTCGGGGCCATGTCGACGATCGCTCGCCGTCCATTGACCGCGTTCGCCACGGCGTTCTGCCTCGCGCTCGTCGCCTTCGTCGGGGCCGCGCCCGCCGCCAGCGCGGCCGAGGAGGAGAACGACAACGGCCTCTACGCCGGGCAGATCCTCAAGCAGAACTCGATCACCGAGCCGATCTCCGCGACGCCGGTCCCCGATGCGAGCGTGACCGTCTTCGACAGCAAGTACTACGTCGTCGCGGTGCTGCAGACGGACGAGGATGGGAAGTTCGAGGCGGAGCTCCCGCCGGGCAAGTACACCTTCCAGGCGTATGCCGAGGACTTCACGCAGCGCTTCTTCACGAGCGACCCGAGCAAGTACGCGCACTATCTCGCGGCTGCGGACTTCCTCGCCGTGCCGCAGCCCGGCCTCAAGCTCGGTCTCATCCCGGCGGTGCCGGGGCCCCCGCCCGTGGGGCTCGACATCCTCGGCACCGTCACCGACCTGGCCGGCACCCCGATCTCGGACGCGATGGTCGTCGTCGGCGACGACGTCGCATACACGCGGGCCGACGGATCGTTCACGGTCGAGGACGGCGAGGGCGGCATCGCCTTCGCGATCGCCTACGGCTACCTCGTGCAGTACTTCCACCTCGCGCCGACGCCGGACAAGGCGACGCCTGTGGTCGGCGGCGCCTCGGACGTGAACTTCAGCCTCACGCCGAAGGACGGCCCGACCCCCACCCCGACGCCGACTCCGACACCCACGCCGACTCCCACGCCCACTCCGACCCCTACGCCCACTCCGACCCCGACGCCTACGCCGAGCCCTACGCCGACGCCGACCCCGACGCCGAGCCCCACGCCGACTCCGCCCGTCACGAAGGCGGCGCTCAGCGGCACCGTCCTCGTCGCCCAGTCACGCAAGCCCGTCGCGAACGCGACCGTCACGGTGGTCCCGAAGTCCGGCGAGCCGATCACCGTGCTCTCCGACAAGGACGGGGTCTACTCGATCGGCGGACTCCCGCCGGGCGAGGCGATCGTGCAGGCGGCCGCGGCGGGGTACTCGGTCGATGAGCGCCCGGTGACTCTGAAAGCCGGCGAGCGGATCGTCGGCGCCGACCTCTACCTCTACAAGCTCCCGGTGGCCAAGGCGAGCGGATCGATCTCCGGCGCGGTCGTCGAGACCGGCGACGGCGTCGACGGCCCGCCCTGGGAGGGCATCGTGAACCTCATGCAGGGCGGCACGCTCGTCCAGACGACGCATGCGGTGGACGGGCTCTTCATGTTCGAGGACGTCGTGGCGCGCGGTGACCTGCGGGTCGTCGTCCCGACTCCGCCCGACGGCTTCATGCAGGACCCCGACGATGGCTTCGTGCCGGGCTTCGAGGGCAAGAGCGTCAGCCACCTGACGGTCCAGCTGAAGCCGATCCCGGCCGACCAGTCGAGCTGGGTCTGGTGGCTGGTCGGGGGGCTCGTCCTCCTCGTGCTGCTCATCGGCGCGGCGATCTGGATCGTCGTCGCCAGGCGCCGCGCCGCCTGATCGCTTCGGCGCCGACCCCGCCACGATCGACGAGCTCGTGAGATGGGGGAGCGCACTCGGTCGCATTCAGATCATGTAAATTAGGCGAGCCTTACCTAATGAAGGTGAGGCTCACCAAAGTGATCTGGAGGACATGCCCCGTGCGCATCCCACGCATCATCGGCACTGCAGCGGTCATCGCCGCGGCCGCGACGCTCGCCGCCTGCTCGGCGAGCCCGACCCCGACCGACAGCGGCCCCGCGGCCGCTCAGGACGGCTATCCAATCGTCATCGAGCATGCGCTCGGCACCACGACGATCACCGAGAAGCCGGAGCGCATCGCGACGGTGAACTGGGCGAACCACGAGGTCCCGCTCGCGCTCGGCGTCGTGCCGGTCGGCATGGCCGCGGCCAACTTCGGCGATGACGACGGCGACGGGCTGCTGCCGTGGGTCGCGGAGAAGCTCGACGAGCTGGGCGCCGAGACGCCGGTGCTCTTCGACGAGACCGACGGCATCGACTTCGAGGCCGTCGCGGACACCGACCCCGACGTGATCCTCGCCGCCTACTCCGGCCTGACGCAGGAGGACTACGACACGCTGAGCGAGATCGCTCCGGTCGTCGCGTACACCGAGTCCGCATGGGCGACCGACTGGCGCGAGATGATCGAGCTCAACAGCACGGGCATGGGCATGGCGGCCGAGGGCCAGGCGCTCATCGCCGACCTCGAGACCCAGATGGCCGAGACCGTCGGCGCGTACCCGCAGCTCGTCGGCAAGCCGACGATGTTCCTCACGCACATCGACACGACCGACCTCAGCGAGGTGAGCTTCTACACGACGCACGACACCCGCGTGAAGTTCTTCGAGGACCTCGGTCTGACGATGCCGAAGAGCGTCGTCGAGGCGTCCGCCGATGGGTCGTTCTCCGGCACGATCAGTGCCGAGCAGGTCGACGTGTTCGACGACGTCGAGCTCATCGTCACGTACGGCGACCAGGCGCTCATCGACGCGCTCAAGGCCGACCCGCTGCTCTCGCAGATGCCGGCGATCGCGAACAACGCGGTCGTGCTCCTGCCGAACGGTCCGCTCGGCACCGCCGCGAACCCGACGCCGCTCGCGATCTCGTGGGTGCTCGGCGACTACGTGAAGCTGCTCGCGGCCGCTGCCGACAAGGGCTAGTGACCGCAGTCCAGGAACGGACCGTCTCGGGCGCCGCCATCGTGCGGCGCCCGAGACGCGTCCGCCTGCTCTGGCTCGGCGCCGTCCTCATCGTCCTCGTGCTGCTCGCCGCCGCCTCCGTCGCGGTCGGCTCGCGCGACGTCGGCTGGGATGACCTCATCGCCGGGCTCGGCGGCGGGGTCGACAATCTCGGGCAGGCCGTCGTCGTGAAGCGCATCCCGCGTACCGTGCTCGCCGCACTCGTCGGCGCCGCACTCGGGCTCGCCGGCGGCGTCATGCAGGGCGTCACCCGCAATCCGCTCGCCGACCCCGGCATCCTCGGCGTGAACATGGGCGCATCGCTCGCGGTCGTCACGGGCATGGCCTGGTTCGGCCTGTGGACGGCGACCGGGATCATCTGGACCGCGATCGTCGGCGCCGCGATCGCCGCCGTCCTCGTCTACACGATCGGCTCGCTCGGCCGCGGCGGCGCGACCCCGCTCAAGCTCGCGCTCGCAGGGGCCGCGACCTCCGCCGCGCTCGCGTCGTTCATCGCCGCCGTCGCGCTCCCGCGCAACGACATCGCCGCGAACGTCAGGTCCTGGCAGATCGGCGGCGTCGGCGGGGCGTCGTTCGACTCGATCGTCTCCGTCCTGCCGTTTCTCGCGGTCGGGGCCGTCATCAGCCTGATCTCCGCCCGCAGCCTCAACTCGCTCGCGCTCGGCGACGAGCTCGCCGCCGGCCTCGGGGAGCGGGTCGCGATCGTGCGCGGTCTCGCCGCGCTCGGCGCGGTGCTCCTCTGCGGTGCGGCGACGGCCGTCGCGGGGCCGATCGGCTTCGTCGGACTCGTCGTCCCGCACCTGTGCCGACTGCTCGTCGGCGTGGACTATCGCTGGCTGCTCCCGTTCTCCGCGCTCACCGGTGCCTGCCTGCTCATCGCGACGGACGTGCTCGGGCGCATCGTCGCGCGCCCCGGCGAGCTCGACGTCGGCATCATCACCGCGCTCGTCGGCGCGCCGTTCTTCATCGCGATCGTCCGCCGGCAGAAGGTGCGCGAGCTGTGATCGCCGCGATGCCGACCATCGAGCGGGTCGCCGAGGGCCGGGCGCGCAGGACCCGGCGCCGGCGCATCGTGATCGGTGCGCTCGCCGCGCTCATCGTCGCCGTCTTCGCCGTGACGCTCATGGTCGGCCAGACCTTCTACGGTCCCGACGAGGTCGTGCGCGTCATCCTCGGCGAGGACGTGCCGGGCGCGTCCTTCACCGTCGGGCGGCTGCGCCTGCCGCGCGCGACGCTCGCCGTCGTCGCCGGCATGTGCTTCGGGCTCGGCGGCGTGACGTTCCAGACCATGCTGCGCAATCCGCTCGCGAGCCCCGACATCATCGGGATCAGTGCGGGCTCGAGCGCCGCAGCCGCCTTCGCGATCGTCATCCTGTCGCTCGACGGCGCGGGCGTCTCCGCGTTCGCGATCGTCGCCGGTCTCGGCATCGCGCTGCTCGTCTATCTGCTGTCCTACCGCAGCGGCGTCGCGGGCACCCGCCTCATCCTGATCGGGATCGGCGTCGCGGCGATGCTCGAGAGCGTCACCGCGTACGTGCTGTCGAAGGCCGGCGCGTGGGATCTGCAGGAGGCAATGCGCTGGATCACGGGCAGTCTCAACGGCACGACGTGGACGCAGGTCGTCCCGGTGCTCATCGCCCTCGCCGCGCTCGGCCCGCTGCTGCTCGGTCAGAGCCGCAACCTCGGCGCGACCCGACTCGGCGACGACACGGCCGCCGCGCTCGGGGTCAGGGTCGAGCGCACCCGGCTCATCGTGATCGTCGCCGCGGTCGTCCTGATCGCCTTCGCGACGGCGGCGAGCGGGCCGATCGCATTCGTCGCGTTCCTGTCCGGTCCGATCGCCGCGCGGATCGTCGGGCCCCACGGCTCGCCCCTGCTGCCCGCCGCGCTCGTCGGGGCGCTGCTCGTGCTCGTCGCCGACCTCGCCGGGCAGTACGCCCTCGGCACCCGATTCCCCGTCGGCGTCGTGACCGGCGCGCTCGGTGCGCCCTACCTGCTGTACCTCATCATCCGGACGAACCGCGCGGGAGGCTCCCTGTGACCACCGGACACACCCTCGACGCCGAGGGCCTCGTCCTCGCGTACGGGGATCGCACCGTCATCGACGGACTCGACCTCACGATCGCGGCGGGACGCGTCACCGCGATCGTCGGCCCGAACGCGTGCGGCAAGTCGACGCTCCTGCGAGCGCTTGCGCGACTCCTCGCACCGAAGGCCGGGCACGTGCTGCTCGACGGCAAGGCGCTGCACCGCCAGCCGTCGAAGGAGGTCGCCCGCACGCTCGGCCTGCTGCCGCAGTCGCCGATCGCGCCGGAGGGCATCGCCGTGTCCGACCTCGTCGGGCGGGGGCGCAATCCGCACCAGGGCATGTTCTCCCGCTGGAGCGCCCGGGACGACGAGGCGGTTGCGACCGCGCTCGAGGCCACCGCTACGACCGATCTCGCCGATCGAGCGATCGACGAGCTCTCGGGCGGGCAGCGCCAGCGCGTCTGGATCGCGATGGCGCTCGCGCAGGAGACCGACATCCTGCTGCTCGATGAGCCGACGACGTTCCTCGACGTCGCGCACCAGGTCGAGGTCCTCGACCTCCTCACCGACCTGAACCAGACGCGCGGCACGACGATCGTCATGGTCCTCCACGACCTGAACCTCGCCGCGCGCTACGCCGACGAGCTCGTCGCCGTCCGCGACGGTCGGGTGCAGGCGCAGGGCGCGCCCGGCGAGATCGTCACCGCCGAGCTCGTCGAGGCAGTCTTCGGGCTGAAGAGCCTCGTCATCGCGGATCCCGTCTCCGGGAGTCCGCTCGTACTGCCGAATGGGAGGCACCATGTCCGCTGAGCACATCGCCGCACAGGAGGCAGAACGCGAGGCGCGGCCCTTCGCATTCGTCCGCGCCATCGTCGAAGAGGTCGAACGGGTGTCGCCGAGCTTCGTGCGCGTCACCTTCGGCGGACGGGAGCTCGACGAGTTCGGGACGCCCGGCGCCGTCTTCGACCAGCGCATCAAGCTCATCTTCCCCCCGGCCGGAGGCGAGCTGCCCGACCTCGCCGCGGCGGGGGCCGGGTGGTGGGACTTCTGGCTCACGCTGCCGGAGGCCGAGCGTGGCTCCATCCGCACCTATTCGATCCGGGAGCTGCTCGTCGAGGAGTCCGGCACGCGGCTCGTCGTCGACTTCGTCCTGCACCTCGCGCCCGGCCTCACGGGGCCGGCGTCGTGGTGGGCGTCCGGCGCGAAGCCCGGCGACGAGCTGCTCATCCTCGGCCCGCGCCGCGGTCGCGTCGGCGGGGGCGGGATCGAGTATGCGCCGGGCGATGCGCCCTCGGTGCTGCTCGCGGGGGACGAGACCGCGGCGCCGGCGATCGCCCGGATCCTCGAGGATGCGGATCCGGACCTGCGGGGCATCGCGTTCATCGAGGTGCCGGAGGAGGCCGACGCACTGGCGATCGCCGCGCCCGCGGGGGTCGCGATCCACTGGCTCGCGCGCGATGGTCGCCGGCCCGGCGAGGCGCTCATCCCCGCCGTGCTCGAGCACCTCGGCGCCGCGACAGCCGTCGAGATCCGCGATGTCGAGACCGAGGACCTGGTCTGGGAGACGCCGGTCTACTCCGGACTCGGGGAGGAGCTCGTCGCGTCAGGGCAGGCGCATGCCGACCGCTATTACTGGATCGCCGGCGAGAGCGGCGTCGTCACGACGCTACGGCGCCACCTCGTCAAGGACCTCGGGATCGATCGCGCCCAGGTCGCGTTCATGGGCTACTGGCGCATCGGCGTCGCGATGCGCGGTTAGGCCCGGTTCGGAAGCGCTCGCGCGCTCAGCCGACTCAGCCGCTTCAGCCGCGGGAGAGGGTGCCGATCTCGACGCCGTCCGCGTCGAGGATGTGCAGCGTCGAGCCCTCGACGGTCCCGGTCGAGAGGTCGATGAGCCAGGTGTCGACGCCCTCGCAGAACATCATGGTCGAGGCGACCTGGCCGAAGTCGACCGTCGCGCCGTCCTGCGTCCAGGAGCCGGTCAGGCGGTTGCAGCCGTCGGTCCCGCTCAGCTTGCCGTCCTCGGTGAGGCTGAGGTTCGGCTCGCCCTGCGCGTCGGACCCCCAGGTGCCGACGGCGCTCGATGCGTCGCCGCCGGGGCCGGAGGGCGTGGCGGGGGCGCAGCCGGCGAGCGAGAAGGTGAGCGCGAGCGCGCCGACGCCGACAGCGGCAAGAGTCTGCATGGTCTTCATGCCTGGCAGTCTGGCCGAGCCGAGCCGGTATCCGGGGATCTTCCAGGAAACGGCCAGCCGATCCCGGTGCACTCACAGGCGTCGGCTCAGCTCCCGGCTGCCGGCGGCTGATCGATCCGGATGAGGTTGCCGGAGGGGTCGCGGACGACGCCTCCGCGCGGTCCCCACGACTCGTCGGTCGGCTCGTGGACGATCTCGGCGCCCGCCTCCCGCAGCCGCTCGAAGGTCGCATCGACATCGTCGGAGCGGAAGTGCACCGCGGTGAGCGCGCCTTTGGCGATGAGCGCCGCGATGGCGTCGGCGTCGGCCGGATTGCCGGCGAGGTAGTTCGTGAGGACGATCTCGACGCCGGGCTGGCCGACGGCACCGACCGTGATCCAGCGGAACGCGTCCTTCGCGACGTCACCCAGGACCTCGAGCCCGAGCGCGTCGCGATAGAACGCGATCGCCTCGTCGGGGTCGTTGATCTGGACGAATGCGCGGGAGAGTGCGAGGTTCATGCCGACCAGGCTACGAAGCGAGCGCGCCGCGCGCTTCTCCGATCCTGCTCGGTCGGCGCACCGGTCGGGTGAGGTGCCGCGCGACGCAGGACGGCACGTGCTCGAACGCGAGGTGGTCCTGCGCGCGATAGTCGGTCGGCGTGACGCCGACGACCTCGGTGAACCGCGCCGAGAACGATCCGAGCGAGGCGCAGCCGACAGCCATGCAGACCTCGGTCACGGTGCGGGAGCCCTCCCGGAGCATCGCCTTGGCGCGCTCGATCCGCCGCGTCATCAGGTACGCGTATGGGGTCTCGCCGTAGGCCGCGCGGAACCTCCGCGAGAAGTGCGCGGTCGACATGAACGCGTCCCGAGCGAGCGTCGCGACGTCGAGCGGCTCGGCGTAGTCGCGGTCCATCCGGTCGCGCGCCTGTCGCAGCCGCGCGAGCGCTGCGAGTTCGTCGGGAGACACGGCGACAGCCTATGTCGCCGACCGCCGGACGAGTACGCTCGCCCACATCGAGGAGGAGGCGCGATGGCGGTCAGGCGAGAGCACCCGGACGACGAGCTCGTTCATGTGGAGCCGCGCGAGCGGGGTGTCCACTTCAGGTGGCGGCGGCACGACTCGGGCGACCACTACGGCGGCGACGCCTTCGATGACGAGGCTCGCGAGGTGCTCCTCCAGGAGGGCCTGAGCCCCGAGGAGTTCTTCCCGTCCGCTCCGCACCCGTTCTGAGGCGGCGCCCGGCCCTCGCTCGCTTCGTTCAGCGGGCGAGGTAGTGCTCGATCAAGTAGTCGGCGATCGCGATCGAGGACGTCGCGGCGGGCGATGGGGCGTTGCGCAGCACGGTTACCCGGCCGATCTGGTCGACGGCGAAGTCGTCGAGCAGCGAGCCGTCCCGGCCCCACGCCTGGGCGCGGACCCCGGCCGCGGACTTCGCGACCATGTCCTTCATCGACAGCTCGGGGACGAACCTTCGCGCCTTCTCGAAGTACCGTCGCTTGATGAGCGAGGCGCTCACCTCGTCGATGCCCATGTACCAATGCTTGCGCAAGAGCGGCCAGGCTCCGGGCCAGGTGAGCGACGCCCAGGTGTCCTTGAGCGAGAACGTCCGCCAGTCATATCCCTCGCGCGCGAGGGCCGGCACGGCGCTGGGTCCGAGGTGCACATCGTCATAGACGCTCCGGGTGAAGTGGACGCCGAGGAAGGGGAATCTCGGGTCGGGGACGGGGTAGATCATGCCGCGGCAGAGGTCGTTCGCCTCAGGGGCGAGCTTCCAGTACTCGCCTCGGAACGGGAGGATCTTGGGGTTGGGATCCGCCCCGACGAGGGCAGCCACGAGGTCCGACTGCAGACCGGCGCAGGCGATCACGCGGTCGAACTCCTCCTCGAGGTCGGGCGACACGACGCGCACCCTCCCCTGCTCCTCGACGAGACCGGTGACTTCGTGGCCGAGCAGCACGCGACCGCCCGCCGCGCGTACGTCCTGGGCCATCGCCTCGGTGATAGCCGTGTAGTCGACGACGGCCGTATGCGGTGAGTGGACGGCGGCGATGCCGGCGACGTGCGGCTCGATCTCGCGCAGCTGGCCGACGTCGTCGATGCGCGCGAGGCCGGGGACCGCGTTCTCGATCGAACGTCGCTCGATCTCGGCGAGCGGCTCGAGCTCCGACTCGTCGACCGCGACGACGAGCTTGCCGACCTCGCGGTAGGGCAGGTCGCGTTCTCGGCAGAAGTCACGTATCCTCGTCCGCCCGATGGCGCACAGCTGCGCCTTGAGGGAGCCGGGCTTGTAGTAGAGGCCGGCGTGGACGACGCCGGAGTTGTGTCCCGTCTGATGCGCGGCGAGCCGGTGCTCCTTCTCGAAGACGGTGACATCGGCGAGACCGCGGAGCGTGAGCTCGCGCGCGAGGGCGATGCCGAGGATCCCGCCCCCGATGATCGCGATTCGCTCGCTCTGCCTGCTCGTCATCTCCGGGTCCTGATCGTTGCGACCGCCATCGCATCTCGAAGGTATCGCGTCAGCCTCGGCGACGGATTCGACCCGTCGGCATGAGGAGTCTTCGTCACTATGATGAGCCGAGCGTCGAGCACCTCGCGTCGAGGCCCTACCGAAGGAATCCGAAGATGGTTTCATTCAAGTTCGGACCCGTGGAGCTGTATCTGGTCGCGCTCGAGGGCGATCGCCCTGCTCCTGGTGTCGTCGATGCGCTCGTCGAGCTCATCGAGGCCGGCACCGTGCGCCTGCTCGACCTCGTGATCGTCACGCGCGGCGAGGACGGGAGCCTCTCGGTGCTCGAGGTGGAGGCCGACGAGTTCGGCTTCGAGGGCATCGAGCTGCACGCGCCGGGACTCACCGGCGCCGATGACGCGGACGACCTCGCCGAGCTGCTGGAGCCGGGGGCGTCGGCGGTCGTCATCGCCCTCGAGCTCCTCTGGGCCAAGCGCCTCGCCGAGCAGGTCGCCGCATCCGGTGCCGAAGTCCTGAGCGTCGAGCGCATCCCCGCGCCCGTCGTGAACGCCCTCGTCGACGCCCTCGCCGACGAGTCCTGAGGAGGATCCCCATGCCCATCCGTCGAGCCGGCCGTCCAGGCCTCATCGGTCTCGCTGCACGCACGGCCGTCGTGTCCGCGACGGCGTCCGCCGTCGTCGGCGGAGTCGCGGGGAGTCAGCATCGCAAGGCGCAGGCGCAGGCCGATCAGCAGCAGTACGCCGCGGCCCAGCAGCAGGCGCAGATCGATGCGGCCGCGGCCGCGGCCGTCGCGGCGCAGTCCGCAGCCGCGCCGGCGGCTCCGGCCGCTGCTCCCGCCGTCGACATCGTCGCCGAGCTGCAGAAGCTCGCGGCGCTCAAGGACGCGGGTCTGCTCGACGATGCCGAATTCGCGGCGGCGAAGGCCCGCCTGCTCGGCTGAGAGCCGCTGCCCGAGTCGACCGAAGCGAGCGTCGTCAGCGCTCGCGCAGGAGCTCGTCGCGGAGGTGGCGAAGGGCCTGCTCGACCGTCTGGGTGACGACGGTCTCGGGGGTGCCCTCGAAGCGGTGCCGATGGACCTGCTCTCCGAGCTGGGAGCCGACAGCGATGAAGACCGTGCCGGGGGGCTGGCCCTCCTCCTGGCCGGGACCGCCGACGCCGGTGAGCGCGACGCTGAGGTCGACGGCGAGCAGTTCTCGGACCCCGCGGGCCATCTGGATCGCGCAGTCCGCCGTGACGACGGGACCTTCATCGACACCCAGGAGGCGCTGTTTCGTCGCCTTGCGGTAGGCGATCACGCCGCCTGCATACCAGTCGGCTGCGTCCGGCGCGCTCGCGAGCGTGCTGCTGAGCGCGCCGCCGGTCAGGGATTCGGCGACCGCGATCGTGCGCTCGGTGTCCTTGGCGATCCGGGCGATCGTCTCGGCCAGGCTCGCCGCCTCGGTGGTGGTGTCGGTCATGCCGCGTTGATCCTCAGTGGGGTGTTGGGTTGATGGGATCGTACGGCCGGCGATGGTGCTTGGCTCGAACGGCGCGTACGGTTGCCCGCATGCTGATACTCGTGATCGTGTTCCTGGTGATCTGGGCGATCCTCGCGGTCGTCGGTTTCGCGATCAAGGGCCTCCTGTGGCTCGCGATCATCGGAATCATCCTGTTCGTCGCCACTCTGCTGATCGGCATCATCCGCCGCGCGGTGACCAAGAAGCGGGCGTCGTGATCGTGTTTCACGACGTGCAGGCGAATCGCATGTTCGCCCCGTAGCGTTCGAGACCTAAGAGGGAAGGTCGACATGACCGCAGGCGAGGGCATCAAGCGTGGTGCCGAAGGAACGAAGAATGTGACCGACAGGGTCGTGGACTCGGTCGAGAAGAAGGTCAACGAAGTGACGACCGTCGTGAGCGACGCGCTCGGCTCCGCGGCCGACGCGATCCACCGGGCGGCGAGCGACGACTCGAAGCCGAAGAAGAGCAAGCACAAGTAGGTCTGTCCAGAAGCACGGCTCCCGTGAAGTCGCCGGGGCCGTGCTTTTTCTTTCTCGCTGACGATGGCGCGGCGAGGATGCTCGGTAGCATGCTCGCATGACCCGTGACGCTGTGGTCCGTCTCCTGTTCGTGATCGCACTCGTCGGCGCGGCGGTGATGATCGTCGCGGCGATCGTCGACTTCACGATGGGGCTGACCGGGTGGAGCGTGTGGACGTCGCTGATCTGCGGCGTGGTGCTCGCCGTGATCGCCGCCTATCGACTCGTCCGGCCGTTCCCGCGCCCCTGACCGTCGATCGCGATCCGCCTCGATAGCCCCTCGGACGGGTTTCCGAGCGGGGTCGGCGGGTGAGGAGGCGACATGGGTGAGTTCGGGTTCTCCTTCGTCGGTCTCGCGTTCCTGCTCGCGCTGTTCATTCCGAACATCCTCTGGGCGACCGTCGCCAAGCCGCGCGACTACGAGTCGGGGTCGGAGAATCGCGTGCTGCTCGCGCTCGAGCGTGTGGGGCAGGTGCTGACCACGGCTGCCGCGCTGCTGTTCGCCGACACGAATCTGCAGCCCTGGTCGGCGTGGTCGTGGTGGCTCGTGGCGGCCGTCGTGCTCATGCTCGCCTACGAGGCGGGATGGATTCGCTACTTCCTCAGCCGACGGACGATGCGCGACTTCTATCGGAGCCTGCTCGGCGTGCCGGTGCCGCTCGCGATCCTGCCCCTCGTCGCGTTCGTCCTGCTCGGCGTCTACGGGCGACTCATCCCCCTGGTCGTCGCGGCCGTCGTGCTCGGCATCGGGCACATCGGCATCCACCTTCAGCACGTTCGCGCCCTCGCGCGTTGATGCTCAGGCGCGGAACTGCGGCGAGCCGAGCACGCGTTCGACCGTGATCTCCAGCACGACCCGCTCCGGATTCGGCTGCGGTGCTCGATATCGTGCGGCGTAGAGCTCGACGGCCAGAGCGACGGCCTCCGGATCCTCGGAGATCCGGGCCGGGCCTTCGAAGCTGATCCAGCGCCCGCCGTCGACGGTGTTGACGCTCGCCCTGCCGGTGCGCGCCACGTTGAGGAACTTCTGCGAGCCGCGCGAGCCGATGACCCGCACGATGCCGTCGCGGTAGGTGAGGCCGACCGGCACCGAATGGATGTGTCCATCGCGTCCGAGCGTCGACAGGGTCGCGAGATGGTATTCGGCCAGGAAGTCCCGGGCGGCGTCGGTGATCACCGTTCCAGCCTCACACGTTCCGGCGAAGCATCAGACGAATGCCCTGCTTGGTGGCTCCGACGGGTGTCGATCCCGTGGCGGTGACAACTTCACGATCGTTGGGCTGGCTGGTCGGGGGCGGTTTCAGCTGCCGCGTTTTCCGTCGGGGACCGTGACGTCCGACGTGACCTACGTCCGCAACCCGCACGCCCGGGTCTACTTCCGTCGTTCTTTGACTGCGTTCTGATCGATATTCGGCATTGTGTACCGGGGAAGAGCAAACACCTTCTCCCCGCCCATCTGTAGAAGCTCATCAGTGATGGTTCGGGTGAGCTCGCGCGCCCGCTCACCTAAGCCGCGGAGGTGTAAATCGCAGAGATCTGCAAAGCGCTCCGCGGATGCACGTGAGATGCGGCTTAGAGCCGTTTGCTCGACGGCTGTGCCTGTCATCGCCCGCTCGCCGTTCTCGAGCTCGACTAGAAAGGCGACAGTTTGCGACTGCTCGAATCCGTTGGCAGAGTGCGCCACGTACTTGTTGCGCACGTCGACTAGGTAGTCATGCAGTTCGCGCTCGTCGGCTGTCAGACGATCAAGGCCCGGTTTCTGGGCGCGGCGCACGCCAGTGGCGAAGACTCTGCCGTATAGGACAAACGCTGCAGTCCACATTGCATCTATCGGTGAGCCGAAGTCGTGGTCGCCCTCAATGTCCGATCCCATGTAGTGGCGCAGGTAGCCCGCAGCGAGCCGCAAATCGCGCTCGTAGCTCGAGATGTCGTTTAGCTCTCGAGCCGAATCAGATGAGATCACAACTCGAAACTCATTCGGGTGTGAGTGTCTGGGGAGGGGCTTGAAGGGGTCGTCCATGCCGATTGAGTCCTAGTAAGGGCGGTGTGGCTTAGTCCAAGAGCGAAGTAGTGACCAGCCGACGCCAAAGGCGCGGAGATTCGGCCTTGATCTCGCGCCAGGGGGATTCTTCGCTTCCCTCGTGGTGCGCGATCCACGACTTTACGCCGTGGTGTTCCTCCTTGAAGGCAAGAATCACGGCCCGAGCTTCGTCAGTTCCGCGCGTTTCGAGAGCACGGTGGCCGGCCCCGAGCAGACGCCTGATCTCCCGGCGCCGACCTTCAAGCACCGGCTCGAAGCCGAGGACCGGAAGTGCTCGTAGCGTTTCATGGCCGCGTCTGTCTGGCTCGAACATCGGGGCGTGCACCCTAGGGGTGATCACTCCGGTCTCGGTATCCAAATAGAGAAAATCCCATGGGCACTCTCGGTCCGGGCGAACGACGAGCGGCTGCCCGGTCGCCGGATCGAAGGTCATCTTTGCACTCTTGCGCCGGTTGCAGTTGTCGCAAATCCAGTAGAGGTTTCGCCAGTCGAAGGTGTGTTCAAAGTGTGGGGTGATCGGGAGAAAATGGTCGACCGTGGCCCCGAGAGAGTCCGAGCAGTACGAGCATCGCTCGGTCGTGCCCGCCATACGACGAAGCTCAACGATGAGATCGTGACTAGAAGCGGCGCTGCGAAACCTCTTCCATCCTTCTCGGGCTGCCAATGAGTCGCTAACACCTGCCTGCTCGGCCCTAAGTGAGATGCGGGACAGAAACGGCAGCTGGCCTCGGTGCAATCGTCTCATTAGACGGGCGCAACGAAGTCAGTCTTCAAGTCGAAGTCTGCGGAGAACAAGGCGAGGTTAGCGAACTCTGTCTGTTCGACTGTGCTCAGTGCCGCGCCCGCGGCCTGCTTGGCTTTGAGAGATGCGCGCCGAGCTCGGGCCCTGACAGCTCGTGGAGATCTTGTGTGCTCGAGATCGAACGCCGGGGAGAGAAGGATCTCATCTGGCTTGCCAGCTATCACGGTCTCGAAGTCGGCGTTGGAGAGCTGGAACGGTGCCCGCTGCGCCGAAGGTGACGGAATATTGTAGATCCGGCCGCCGTCCGCGGCTTGGCAAACAATCGGACTGTGAGTTGTGACAATGAACTGCACTTTCGGGAAGTGCGACTTTAGCCAGAAGCCAATCTCGCGCTGCCATGCAGGGTGCAAGTGCGCGTCGATCTCGTCGATCAATACGACACCTGGCCGCGCGACTACCGGACCGTCATCCGTAATATCGACGAGGCCCCTGGGGCCATAGGCCGTAAGCATGTGGCGATATACATCGATCAGCATGGCTAGCGCAGAACGGTATCCGTCGCTCATGTCCGACAGAGGCACCACACGTCCGGCCGAGTCCTCCAGGGAGATCCCTTCGGATGTCACCCCCTTGATGCGCACGCCTTCCCGGAGGAAGTCGTGGGCGACCAGTGTAATGAGCCCGTCGAGCGCCTCCGCGGACTCTGAGTTGTTCTCAAGGCGCTCGTAATTTAGTTGTTTGGCCCATTCCTCGCCCTCGCTGAGTGTTGCGTCCTCTTTGAAGAGCGTGGCGAAATGGGGGATCCGACCCGGGATGACCATGAGGCGTTGCGCATCGGGTGAACTTCCGTACATACGTCGGAAGGGGCCATATCCGAGGGTGAACCATCCACTCGTGCTCGGCGCCCACGGACCATTTGTGGCGCTTTTCCGCTTGTTCCGGAAGACGTCTGTAGCAGAGATGGTCCAAACTTGGTCGAGGCGCGCTCCCGGTGCGTCGGCCCGCGAGATTGCGACCTCGGCCCAGAAGGTTGACTGGACCGGCTGACCGCCCTTGGCAGTCCGATCTATGAGGTGGTCCGGCGTTATCTCGACAGAGACCGTTCCCTCGCTCTGCCCTTCGGTGACCCACCCGCGCAGGTCCTGCACGAGCCCACGGGACTGTTCAGGCCCGAGAATCGCTAGCGCGATTGCGCGCAGGAGCGCGGTCTTGCCGGAGCCATTGTCACCCGTGATAACGGCCCATCCTTCATGGACGTCATCCGTCGTGGCGAAGTCGAGGTCGGCTTCGACAAAGCCCTTAATGTTGCGAAGGCTGACGCGATTCACGTACATGTCAGCCTCCCAGGCGGTAGTTAGCGGGCCGGTGTGTTTGTGAAGGTCCGACTGCTGTTGATCGTAGTTCCAGTCCGCCGTGTGATACCGAATTCCTAGATCGATGCGGTGATTGAGCCGAGGAGATACAGAGCCAAGCGTGGACCTGGCGCGCCCTGCGCTTGGCTGCTATGCCAAGGCAGCTAGAAGTGGGCAGTCACCTCGCGAACAGAAGCTCGAGGGTCGGTCGCGCGACCCACTTGCCCCCTTCCGATCGCGATTGAGCCCGAGCCTGTTGTAAAGCTATCCAGCAAATCGTGAGATGTTCGAGACGATGATCCTGACCTGGTTGCTCTCTGATCGAGAGGTCTGCCCGCGACCTCTTGTTGAGCTGAATAGGAGTCAAAGCAACAAGAGCTGCTGATGTAACGTCCCAGTGGCAGAAGGCTGAAATCGTCGAGTCAACTTGGAGGGCGTGAGATCGGGTACAAACAGACCTCGCGCGTCATATCCGATTGGTGGCTCCGACGGGCGTCGATCCCGTGACCTCACGATTTTCAGTCGTGCGCTCTACCAACTGAGCTACAGAGCCGTACATAGAAGCGCCCCACCCGCGAACGGGCGGGGCGACCTTCCGCGACCCTGACGGGACTTGAACCCGCGACCTCCGCCGTGACAGGGCGGCACGCTAACCAACTGCGCTACAGGGCCTAGATGTTGAGAACCAGGCTATTCAATTAGATGCTCCGTGACCCCAACGGGATTCGAACCCGTGCTACCGCCGTGAAAGGGCGGCGTCCTAGGCCACTAAACGATGGGGCCGAAAGCACGGATCACTCCGGCTACCGGCGTTCAATCATAGGGGCCACCCCGGCAGTTAGCCAAACGCGCGGTGATTCGATGAGGTTCATCTCGGACTTGAGGGTTAGGGTGTCCCGGGCTAGGGAAGGACTGGGCATGCGGCGCAGGGGCAAGCTGTTCATCGGCGCGGTCGTGCTCGCGCTCGCGGGCGCGCTGATCGTACCGGCCACCGTCGCCTACGCCGCCGACTACCCCTCGTGGCAGGACGTCGAGAACGCCCGTGCCAGCGAGCAGGCAAAGCAGCAGCAGATCGCGAACCTCCAGGCACTGCTGGAGCAGCTGCGAGCCGAGGTCGAGCGGACGAAGGCCGACCTCGCCGCGAAGGCCCTGAAGTGGCAGCAGCTCAACACCCTCTACGAGGCGAAGGTGGCGGAAGCCGCACAGCTGCGCCAGCAGGCGGAGAGCGCCGAGGCGGTCGCGCTCGAGTCCGAGCGCCGCGCGGGCCAGTGGGCCGCGCAGGTCGTCCGCATCGGCGGCAGCGATCCGACCCTGAGCCTCTTCGCGGCGTCCGACAAGGCCGACGACCTGCTCAGCGCGATCGGCGTCTCGTCCCGTATCTCCGCGCAGGCGAACACCCTCTACGAGGAGGCGATCCAGCAGCGGAACACCGCGCAGGGCCTCACCGATCAGGCGACGGTCATGGAGGAGGAACTCGGCGTCCTCGAGCAGCAGGCCGCCGTCGCGATGCAGGAGGCGCAGGCCGCTTCCGAGGCGGCGACCGCGGCGGTCGTCGAGCAGCAGGAGAACCAGGCCCGCCTCCAGCAGCAGCTCATCACGCTCACGGAGAACCGCGCGGCGACCGAGGCCGACTACCAGGTCGGTGAGCAGAAGCGCATCGAGGCGGAGCTCGCGAAGCTCGGCGTCGACCTCGGTGCGATCTCGTCGAGCGGCTGGATCCGCCCGGCCGGCGGCTTCGTCAGCGCCTGGTTCGGCTACTCGGACAGCTACGGCGGGACGCACAGCGGCGTCGACCTCGCGCAGGCCTGCTGGAACCCGATCGTCGCGGCGCACGAGGGCGTCGTCGAGTTCGCCGGCTGGAACAGCGGCGGCTACGGCTACCTCACGATCATCGACCACGGCGGCGGGCTCGAGACGTACTACGGCCACCAGCCGTCGGGCGGCATCGAGGTCAGCGTCGGCCAGTACGTCCAGGTCGGTCAGAAGATCGGCTACGTCGGCACGACCGGCAACTCGACCGGCTGCCACCTGCACTTCGAGATGCGGGCGAATGGCCAGCGCATCGACCCCGCCGCGTTCCTCGCTGCGCAGGGCATCTACCTGTAGAACGCGACCGTCGCGGGTCGAGTAGCCCGCAGGGCGTATCGAGACCGCTCCGCCCGAAGGCTCAGTGCCCTTCGGCCTTGAAGCGCTCGAAGCCGTCCTGGATGACCTGCTCCGCGCCGGCGGCGTCGCCCCACTCGCCGAGCTTGACCCACTTGCCCGGCTCGAGGTCCTTGTAGTGCTCGAAGAAGTGCTGGATCTCCTGGCGCGTCTTGGCCGGCACGTCGTCGATGTCCTGGATGTGCGCCCAACGCGGATCCTTGTAGGGGACGGCGATGATCTTGGTGTCGATGCCGCCGTCGTCCTCCATGTCGATGTAGCCGACCGGGCGGACCTTGACGCCGACGCCGGGGAAGACCGGCTCGAAGAGCAGGACGAGCACGTCGACGGGGTCGCCGTCGAGACCGAGGGTGTTTTCGAAGAAGCCGTAGTCGGTCGGGTAGACGAAGGGCGTGAAGAGGTAGCGGTCGAGGAAGACGCGCCCGGTCTCGTGGTCGACTTCGTACTTGTTCCGGCTGCCGGCCGGGATCTCGATGACGGCGTCGTAGTCGCCCATGCGTTCTGCTCCTGAATGTCGTGGAACTCCGGGCACTACCGTAATCGAATGCGACCGCGCCTGACTCCCGCGATGGCGGACGTCCGTCGGGCGGTCCGCGACGCCCTCATCGACTGTGCACTTTTCGACCCCAGAACGCCGGTTTCGGGCTCAGAAGTGCACAGTCGATCACAGGGAGGCGGGGCGCTCGTGCTCGTCGCCCTGAGCGGGGGGCCGGACTCGCTCGCGCTCGCTGCGGCCACGGCGTTCGAGGGGCCGAGGGCCGGGCTCCGCGCCGGCGCGATCATCGTCGACCACGGGCTGCAGCCGGGCTCCGCCCAGGTCGCCGAGCGCGCGGCCACCCAGGCCCGCGACCTCGGACTCGAACCGGTCGTCGTCCGCCGCGTGGACGTCGGCTCCTCGGGCGGTCCCGAGGCCGCCGCCCGCGACGCGAGGTACGCCGCGCTCGAGGCGGCCCGCGGCGAGACGGGCGCCGCCGCGATCCTCCTCGGCCACACGCTCGACGATCAGGCGGAGACCGTCCTCCTCGGCCTCGCGCGCGGCTCGGGTGCGACGAGCCTGCAGGGCATGGCGGCGGCCGCCGGTCCGGGCGGCGCCCACCTCCGGCCGCTCCTCGGCATCCGGCGGGCGACGACCGTCGCGGCATGCGCCGACCAGGGCCTCGAGGCGTGGACCGACCCGCAGAACGCGGACATCGCGTTCTCCCGCGTCCGCGTCCGGGAGCGGGTGCTGCCGATCCTCGAGTCCGAGCTCGGACCGGGGATCGCCGAGGCCCTCGCCCGCACCGCGGAGCAGCTCCGCGAGGACGCCGTCGCGCTGGACGCCATGACGGAGGAGCTCGTCGAGGACCTCGTGCTCGAGGGGGTCGACCCCGTCACGGAGGAGCCCTACCCCGGCGGCGGGATCTCGCTGCCCGTCGCGGGCCTCGCCGCGAACCCGCCCGCGATCCGCCACCGCCTCATCCGGTTCGTCGTGCAGGCCGAGTTCGGGCGCAGCCTCACCCGCGCGCAGACTCTCGAGGTCGCGCGCCTCGTGACCGAGTGGCGCGGTCAGGGGCCGATCGATCTGCCGGGGGTCACGGCCACGCGCATCGGCACGTCGATCGTCTTCACCGCCGCGGGTGTGTGAGCATGCCGCCAACGTCCACGAGAATGGCTGCATGGACTTCTCCGACATCGCGGGCGACATCGACGATGTCCTCTTCACCCCGGACGACATCGCCGACATCGTCACCCGGCTCGCGGCGGAGGTCGACGCCGACTACGCGGGGCGCGACCTGCTGCTCATCGGGGTCCTGAAGGGCGCCGCGCCGTTCATGACCGACCTCGCTCGGCGGCTCAGGCGTCACGTCGAGCTCGATTGGATGGCCGTCTCCTCCTATGGTGCCGGCACGCAGTCCTCCGGCGTCGTGCGCATCCTCAAGGACCTCGACGCCGACATCACGGGCCGACACGTCCTCATCGCGGAGGACATCATCGACTCGGGGCTCACCCTGTCCTGGCTCAAGGAGAACCTCGAGTCGCGCGGCGCGGCCTCCGTGGAGATCTGCGCGCTGCTGCGCAAGCCCGACGCGCTCAAGGTCGAGGTCGACGCGAGATACATCGGCGCCGACATCCCGAACCGCTTCGTCATCGGCTACGGACTCGACTACGCGGAGCGCTACCGGAACCTCCGCGGCATCGCCGTCCTCGCCCCGCACGTGTACAGCTGATGCTCGTTCTGCCCTCAGCGGACACTCTGCTGCCCATTAGCCGTGACGAGTAGCCTGAAACGACCATGAGCTTCAAGCGCCTTTTTCGCGGGCCGATCATCTACATCCTGATCGCCGTCGCCGTCGTGTGGATCGGTACGAGCCTCGTGATGGGCTCGGGGGTTAAGCAGATCACGACCCAGCAGGGCCTCGAGTTCCTGGCGTCGAGCCAGGTGCAGTCGGCGAAGATCATCGACGGCGAGCAGCGCGTCGATCTGACGCTCACGACGCCGGACCCGACCTACGGGCAGAAGGTGCAGTTCTACTACGTCGCCCCGCGCGGCACCGACGTGGTGAACGCCATCGACCGGGCGAACCTGCAGAGCTACGACGACGAGGTCCCGCAGACGAACGTCTTCATGAGCCTGCTCTTCACGCTCGTGCCGTTCATCATCATCGGCATCATCTTCTACTTCCTCCTCACGCGCATGCAGGGCGGCGGCGGCCGGGTCATGCAGTTCGGCAAGTCGCGCGCGAAGCTCGTCGGCAAGGAGGCGCCGAAGGTCACGTTCGCCGACGTCGCCGGCTCGGACGAGGCCGTCGAGGAGCTCGAGGAGATCAAGGACTTCCTCAAGGAGCCGCAGAAGTTCCTCGCCGTCGGGGCGAAGATCCCGAAGGGCGTCCTGCTCTACGGGCCGCCCGGCACGGGCAAGACGCTGCTCGCTCGCGCCACGGCCGGCGAGGCCGGCGTGCCGTTCTACACGATCTCCGGCTCCGACTTCGTCGAGATGTTCGTCGGCGTCGGCGCCTCTCGCGTCCGGGACCTCTTCGAGCAGGCGAAGCAGAACTCGCCCGCGATCATCTTCATCGACGAGATCGACGCCGTCGGCCGCCACCGCGGCGCCGGCATCGGCGGCGGGAACGACGAGCGCGAGCAGACGCTCAACCAGCTCCTCGTCGAGATGGACGGCTTCGACGCGAAGACGAACGTCATCCTCATCGCCGCGACGAACCGTCCCGACGTCCTCGACCCGGCATTGCTGCGCCCCGGCCGCTTCGACCGTCAGATCGGCGTCGATGCGCCCGATCTCCTCGGCCGCAAGCAGATCCTCGAGGTGCACGCCAAGGGCAAGCCGATGGCCGCCTCCGTCGACCTCGAGGTGCTCGCGCGCAAGACGCCCGGCTTCACCGGTGCCGACCTCGCGAACGTGCTCAACGAGGCCGCGCTGCTGACCGCCCGGTCGAACGCGCAGCTCATCGACAACCGCGCGCTCGACGAGGCCGTCGACCGCGTCATGGCCGGTCCGCAGCGCCGTTCGCGGCTCATGAAGGACAAGGAGAAGCTGATCACCGCGTACCACGAGGGCGGACACGCGCTCGCGGCGGCGGCGATGAACTACTCCGACCCCGTGACGAAGATCACGATCCTCCCGCGCGGCCGCGCCCTCGGCTACACGATGGTCATGCCGCTCGAGGACAAGTACTCGATCACGAGGAACGAGCTGCTCGACCAGCTCACCTACGCGATGGGTGGCCGCGTCGCCGAGGAGATCGTCTTCCACGATCCGACGACGGGCGCCGGGAACGACATCGAGAAGGCGACTCGCATCGCCCGCAAGATGGTCACCGAGTACGGCATGAGCGCGAAGGTCGGCGCCGTGAAGCTCGGCACGCAGTCCGCGGAGCCGTTCCTTGGCCGCGACATGGGTCATCAGGCCGACTACTCCGACGAGATCGCCGCGATGATCGACGAGGAGGTGCGCGCGCTCATCGATCAGGCGCACGACGAGGCGTGGACCGTGCTCAACGAGAACCGCGACATCCTCGACCGGCTCGCGACCGAGCTCCTCGAGAAGGAGACGCTCGACCACGTGCAGATCGCCGAGATCTTCACGACGGTCAAGAAGCTCGCGGAGCGCCCCCAGTGGCTCTCCAGCCCGGCGCGGCCGGTCTCGAATCGCCCGCCGGTCGACATGCCCGGTCGCGAGCCGATCGCGGCGAGCGGACAGGCCGAGGACGAGTCCACCGGTCGTCCCGTCAAGAAGCGAGCGCCCCGCGCGCAGACGCGCCCCAAGCCAGCCACCGCCTGACCGGACGAGGTCCGCATGACGATCGACTCCGGCCGCATCGAGGCGGCCGTGAAAGAGCTCCTCGCCGCGATCGGCGACGACCCCGAGCGCGAGGGGCTGCAGCAGACCCCGCGACGGGTCGCGACCGCCTACCACGAGCTGTTCGGCGGGATCGGCCAGGACCCGGCGAGTGCGCTCGCGGCGCGGGCCGACTTCCCCGACTCGGCGGAGCGCGCGGGCGAGATCGTCGTGCTGCGCGGCATCGAGTTCCGCTCGATGTGCGAGCACCACCTGCTCCCGTTCTTCGGCACCGCCCACCTCGCGTACCTGCCGGGGGCCCGGTTCGCCGGGCTCGGCGCGCTCGCCCGCGCGGTCGAGATCGCGGCGGCGCGGCCGCAGCTCCAGGAGCGGCTGACCGAGGACGTCGCCGACGCGCTCATGGGCGGGCTCGAGGCGCGTGGGGCGCTCGTCGTGCTCGAAGCGGCGCACGGCTGCGTGTCGGCGCGCGGCCCGCGGCAGGAGTCGGCGAGGACCGTGACGCTCGCCGCGCGCGGTGCGCTCGAGGACCCGGTCCGGCGCGCGGAGGCGCTCCTCCTCATGGATGTCGGAGACGCATGAATCGTCCCCCGAGCGAGCAGACCCCTCCCCTCCGCCCCCTCGTCTTCGGCGTGCTCAACGTCACACCCGACTCGTTCAGCGACGGCGGCGAGCACTTCGACGCCGAGGCCGCGATCGCGCATGGCCGATCGCTCGTCGCGGAGGGCGCCGACTGGGTCGACGTCGGCGGCGAGTCGACGGCCCCCGGCACGGCGCCCGTCACTCCTGAGGAGGAGCAGCGTCGTGTGCTGCCGGTCATCGCGGCGCTCGCGGGCGACGGGATCCGGGTGAGCATCGACACCTATCACGCGACGACCGCCGCCGCCGCGATCGGCGCGGGGGCGCGGATCGTCAACGACGTCTACGGGATCGACCCCGCGATGCCGGCGGTCATCGCGGACAGCGACGTCCGGTACGTCACGATGCACTCCTTCGGCGAGCCGACGACCCCCCACCACTACGACGACGTCCTGGCCGAGGTGCGTGCTGAGCTGCTGCGCCGGGTCGACGCGCTCCAGGCGGTCGGCGTCGCGCCGGAGCAGATCGTGCTCGACCCGGGCCTCGGCTTCTCGAAGGCCCCCGAGGAGAACTGGGCGCTGCTGCGCGGCACCGCCGTGCTCGCCGCGACCGGCTACCCGGTGCTGATCGGCACCTCGCGGAAGCGCTTCATCCGCCGTCTGGTCGGGGACCCGCTCGCCGATCGTGACCTGGCGACCGCCGTGACGAGCGCGCTCGCGGCCCGGTCCGGCGCGTGGGCGGTGCGCGTGCACGACGTGCGGGCGACGCGGATCGCGCTCGACGTCGAGGGCGCCTGGTCCACCCCGCACCCTGAGCGCGACCCGCAGGACCGAGCCGAAGGGGCGACCACGTGACCCGCCTCGACCGCCTGACCCTCACGGGCCTGCGCGCCTTCGCCCACCACGGCGTCTACGCGCACGAGCGCGAAGCCGGCCAGCCGTTCATCGTCGACGTCACCGTCCACCTCGATCTCTCGACCGCGGGCTCCTCGGATCGGCTCGGCGAGACCATCCACTACGGCGTCCTCGCCGAGGAGATCGTCGGGGCGATCGAACGCGATCCTGTCGATCTGATCGAGACGCTCGCCGAGCGGATCGCGTTGGTCGTCCTCTCCCATCGGGCCGCCCGCATCGTCGATGTCACCGTCCACAAGCCGGAGGCGCCGATCCCCGTCGAGTTCGCGGACGTCACCGTGTCCATTCAGCGGCAGTGGACCCGTGCCGTCGTCGCGATCGGCGCGAACCTCGGGGACCGAGAGGCGACCATCCGGCAGGCGCTCCTCGCGTTCGCCACGAATCCCGCGACCCGCGTCGTCGCAGCGTCGCCGATCGTCGAGACGCCCGCGCTCAAGGTCGAAGGGGTCGACGAGTCCGCGCCCGCGTACCTGAACGCGGTCGTCGAGCTCGACACGGTGCTGCCGCCCCGGGCGCTGCTCGCGGAGCTGCACCGGATCGAGTCCGTGCACGGGCGCACCCGCGAGACCCGCTGGGGCGATCGCACCCTCGACCTCGACATCATCACGTACGGCCGTGAGCGGATCGCCGAGCACGACCTCGTCATCCCGCACCCGCGCGCTCACGACCGGGCGTTCGTCCTCGCGCCGTGGGCCGCGATGGACGAGCAGGCCGTCCTGCCGGGACGCGGCGCCGTCGTCGAGCTCCTCGCCGAGGTCATCGAGCGCACCGGCGAACGGGTCGACCCCTACCCCGCGGAGCCGCTGGCATGAACCGGACCGCGCCCTGGACGCTCGTCTCGATCGGAGTCGGCGGACTCGTCGTCGGATGGCTCATCGAGCTGCTCCTCGTCGCGGTCGGGCGGCCGGTCATCGTGCCGCCGTACCCGCTCGCGGGCGCCCTCGTCGTGCTCGCCGTCGCCGTCGTCGCGGTCGCCGTGCCGGTCCGCCGCGTGGCGAAGGGGGAGCCCGGTGCGCGGGTCGACCCCTTCTACGCGACCCGCGTCCTCGTGCTCGCCAAGAGCGCGAGCATCGCCGCGGCCGGCCTCGCCGGCCTGTTCGGAGGTGCCCTCGTCTTCATCGCGACGCGACCCGTCATCGTCGACGACCTGATGTGGAAGTCGATCGCCGGTCTCGCGGCGAGCGCCGCACTCCTCGTCGCGGGGATCGTCGCCGAGGGCATGTGCCGCATCCCGCCGCGCGACGACGACGAGCGCGGTGGCAGCGAGCTGCCCGGAGGGACGGCGTGACCGGGATCGCGGCCGCCGGGGAGACCTGGCAGCGCGTCTCGCCGCGCTACCTCTGGGTCGACCTCATCACCGTCCTGATCCCCGGCGTCGTCATCACGGGCGGCCTCGTCGTCGCCCCGATCGCGTCGCGGATCGCCTGGCTCTGGGTGCTGCCCGCCGCCTCGTTCGTCATCCTCGTCCTGGTCCTCGCGTTCACGCCGCGCCGCGTCCGCGCGATCGGGTACCGGCTGCGCGAGGACGACCTGATCTTCCGTCGCGGGATCATGTGGCACCGCGTCGTCGCCGTGCCCTATGGGCGCATGCAGCTCGTCGATGTGAACCGCGGCCCGATCGCGCGCGCCTTCGGGCTCGCGGAGCTGAAGTTCGTGACGGCCGCGGTCGCGACGGGCGTCGTGATCCCGGGACTGCCGGAGGCGGAGGCCGAGTCGCTCCGCGACCGCCTCGTCGTGCTCGCGGAGAGCCGCAGGGCCGCCCTGTGACGACCTCCGTCGCCGACGGCGAGTGGCACCGGCTCTACCCCGCGACGCCGTTCCTGCGCGGCGGGATCGTCGTCATCGCGATCCTCGGCTATCTCATCGTGCAGTTCCGCGATGTCTTCATCGGCATCTTCATCGGCACGGTCGCGGGCCGGGAGCCGCACGAGGACCCGATGACACGGTGGCTCCTCGAGCACTCCGCCCTCGCGCTGCTGATCGTGTTCGGGCTCCTCGTCGCGATCATCGGGTTCGGCTGGCTCTCCTGGCGGATGCACACGTACCGCGTGACCGACGAGCTGATCGAGGAGCGCGAGGGCGTCATCTGGCGGCGTCACCGCCGGGGCCGGCTCGATCGCGTTCAGGGCGTGGACATCGTGCGGCCGCTCTTCCCCCGGATCTTCGGCGCGGCCCGGCTCGAGATCTCGATGGCGGGCAGCGACGGCAGCATCCGCCTCTCCTACGTCGCCTCGGCGCGCGCCGACGAGCTCCGCGCGGGGATCCTCGCCGCGGCGTCGCTGCGGCGCAGGACCGAGGCGCAGGAGGACGGCGCCGAGTCGCACCCGCTCCCGGGTCCGCTGCATCCCCCGGAGGACTCCGGCACCCGCACGTCCCGCCTGCAGGGCGCGATCGTCGCCCGCGCGAACGAGTTCCTCACGCCGGAGCTCCGAGAGCCCGTCGCGGCGAGCTCGCTCGTCACGATGCACCCGGGCCGGCTCGTCGGCGCGACCGCGCTGCGCTTCGGGACCGCCATGCTCCTCGTCCTCGCCGGCGCCGTCCTCGCCACGATCTACCGTCCCGAGCTCCTCTTCGTGATCATCCCGATCCTCATCGGCGTGTACGGCTTCGCCGCCCGCGAGGTGCTGCGCTCGCTGCAGTACTCGATCGCCTCGACGCCGGACGGCATCCGCATCGGGTACGGCCTGCTCTCGACGACGAACGAGACCCTCCCGCCCGGTCGCGTCCACGCGATCGAGCTCTCCCAGCCCCTGTTCTGGCGTCCGTTCGGCTGGTGGCGCGTGCGCATCAACCGCGCCTCGGCCTCCGTGCGCGACGGGGGAGCGGCGCAGGCGAACACGACGATCCTCCCCGTCGGCACGATCGAGGAGACGCTGCGGGTGGTGGGCCTGATCCTCCCCGACTGGACGGAGCCGGCCGACTTCACCGTGAGCCCGAGGCGGGCGCGGTGGGTGCGCTGGTTCTCCTGGCGGCGCAACGGCTTCGCGTTCGACGACCGGACCGTCGTCCTGCGCCGCGGCCGGTTCTGGCGGACGCTGACGCTCGTCCCGCTCGCGCGGGTCCAGTCGGTCGGGATCGAGGACGGCCCGTTGACCCGGGCGATGCGCCTCGCCCGCGTCGACGTCCACACGGTCGTCGGCGTCGTGCGCGCCCGCGTCGGCGCGCTCGACGCGCAGGACGCGGTCGGCATGTGGCGCGACATCGAGACCCGAGCCCTCGGAGCGATGACATGACAGAACGCCATGCGAGCGGCTCTTCGAGCGAGCCCGACTCCCTCGGGTCCCTGAGCGAGCCGGATTCCCGCGGGTCCCTGAGCGAGCGAAGCGAGTCGAAGGGCCGCGCCCCCCACCGCGACGGCCGCCTCGACGTCGGCATCGTCGGCGCCGGCCGCGTCGGCCCGGTCCTCGCCGCGGGTCTCGCCGGGGCGGGCCACCGCATCGTCGGCGTCGCGACCACCTCGGGCCGGGACCGCGTCGAGGCGCTGCTCGGCTCGGCGCCGATCCTCGATCTGCCCGACCTGCTCGCGCGCAGCGACCTCGTCATCCTCGCGATCCCGGCGGCGGAGATCGCCCCGCTCGTGCGCGGGCTCGCCGACGCGGGCCACTGGCGGCCGGGGACGCTCCTCGCGCACACCGCGGCGGAGTTCGGCACGGACGTGCTGTCCGCCGCCGCCGAGCGCGGCGCGATCCCCCTCGCGATCCACCCCGCGATCGTCTTCACCGGCACGTCGCTCGATCTCGCACGCCTGCACGACGCGGTCTGCGCGGTGACGGCGCCGACGCCGGTGCTGCCCATCGCGCAGGCGCTCGTCGTCGAGCTCGGCGCCGAGCCGGTCGTCATCGCAGAACGCGATCGCCCGGCGTATGCGGAGGCGGTCGCCACGGCGACGGCGTTCTCGGCGTCGATCGTCGCGCAGAGCCTGGAGATCCTCGTCGGCATCGGAGTCGAGGAACCCCGCGGCATCGTCGCGCCGCTCATCCGCTCGACGATCGAGGAGGCGCTGCGCACGCTCCCGCCGCCGGCTGAGAGTTCGCTTCCGGGCTGAGGTCCGGGCCCGGATTCCTCAGCCCTCGCGCGATTCCTCAGCCCGCGCACCCCGATAGCGTTGACCCATGGCTGCGCCACCCGTCCTCGACACGATCGCGGGGATCCGGGCGGCCGTCGCCGCAGCCCGGGCCGAAGGCCGGAGCACCGCCCTCGTCGCGACGATGGGCGCGCTGCATCCCGGCCACCTGCGCCACGTCGAGCGCATCCGGGCGCTCGACCCGACGGCGTTCATCGTCGTCTCGATCTTCGTCAACCCGCTGCAGTTCGGCGCGGGGGAGGACTTCGAGCGCTATCCGCGGGTGCTCGACGCCGACGTCGCACAGCTCGCGGAGGCCGATGCGGTCTTCGCCCCGAGCGTCGCCGAGATGTACCCGGACGGCGGCGCGCTCGTGACGGTGAGCGCGGGGGAGGTGGGCCGCACCTTCGAGGGCGCGGCGCGGCGGGGCCACTTCGACGGCGCCCTGACCGTCGTCGCGAAGCTGTTCCAGATCGTCACGCCGGACATCGCGTCCTTCGGCCAGAAGGACGCGCAGCAGCTCTGGCTCGTCGAGCG
>DATMFB010000085.1:0-4027 GCA_035556395.1 Microbacteriaceae bacterium | reverse complement strand
TGGGTCGCCCAGGGCGCGGAGTGGATCCACCTCGTGGACCTCGATGCGGCGTTCGGTCGCGGCGACAACCGCGCGCTCATCCGCGAGGTCATCGACGGCGTCCCCGCCGGGGTGCACGTCGAGCTCTCCGGCGGCATCCGCGACGACGCGAGCCTCGAGGCCGCGCTCGCGACGGGCGTGCGGCGCGTCAACCTCGGGACGGCCGCGCTCGAGGACCCGGAGTGGACTGCTCGCGCGATCGCGGCGCACGGCGACCGGATCGCGGTCGGGCTCGACGTCCGCGGGACGACGCTCGCGGCGCGGGGCTGGACGAAGGAGGGTGGCGACCTCTGGGAGGTGCTTGCCCGCCTCGAGGACGCCGGCTGCGCACGCTACGTCGTGACCGACGTCACGAAGGACGGGACGCTGAAGGGCCCGAACCTCGAGTTGCTCGCGCAGGTCGCTGCCCGCACCGACAAGCCCGTCATCGCGTCCGGTGGCGTCTCGAGCCTCGCGGACCTCACGGCCCTCCGCGGCCTCGTGGCCGACGGGGTCGAGGGCGCGATCGTCGGCAAGGCGCTCTACGCCGGGGCGTTCACGCTCGTCGAGGCGCTCGAGGTCGCGGGCAGGTAGCCGGTGGGCGCCCCTTCGACTCGCTGCGCTCGCTCAGGGACCCGCGGTATGGGCGATGTTCCTTGCGGCTCCCTGAGCGAGCCCGAAGGGCGAGTCGAAGGGTCTGGGCGATGAACCACCGGTACGGGTCCTCGGACGCGCACGACTCCGCGGGCCAGCCGTGGGCCGGTCGCAGCTTCCAGGCGAACCCGAACGTGGCCGACGACGGCTCGCCGGACCCCGCCCTGCTCGCCGCGCTCACGGCGTTCCACGCCGGCACCGGGCCGCGTGCCGCGGTCGTCGATGCGCTGCGCACTGCCCGGCTCCTCGTGCCGCTCCTGACGGAGGCGGGGGACATCGGGTTCACCGAGGAGGGGCGCCGCGTCGACAAGACTCAGGAGCTCTCGCTCGTGACCGTCGAAGGGCCGGGAGGCCGGCCGGTGCTGCCGGCGTTCACGAGCGTCGACTCGATGCGGGCGTGGAACGCGAGCGCCCGGCCGATCCCCGCGGAGGCGCGCCGGATCGCGCTCGCGGCCGGTTCGGACGGCGCCGGCGTCGTCATCGACCCGCTCTCGCCGACCGAGTACGCGCTGCGCCGTCCCGCGCTCGCGGCGCTCGCGACGGACGAGCCCTGGGCCCCGCCGTGGGACGTCGACGCGCTGTGGGAGGCCTACCGCCTGTTCATGGCCGGCGAGTCCGAGATCCTCGCGATCGACATCGGTCCGGTCCGGGAGGGCAGCACGTTCTTCGACCCTGAGGTCGGCATCGTGCTGACGGTCTCCGCCGAGCTGCCCGACGACGCGGCCGAAGCCCTCATCGCGCGCGCCGACCTGGTCTGGCGTGCGGTCGACGCGGGGTTCGACGGCCCGGACTCGGTCGCGGTCGCCGTCCTGCGCACCGACTGACTCAGATGACCGAGCCGGTCCACTTCTCGCCCGCGCCCTTCCCGGGCGGGTCGGGGATGGGGGAGGCCTCGCGGAACGCGAGCTGCAGGGATCGCAGGCCGTCGCGAAGCGGGCGGGCGTGGATGTCCGCGATCTCGGGCGCCGCCGCGGTGACGAGGCCGGCGAGCGCGTTGATCAGCTTGCGCGCCTCGTCGAGATCGAGATCCTCGGCGGCGGAGGCGTCGTCGCCGAGGCCGAGCTTGACCGCCGCGGCCGACATGAGGTGGACGGAGACGGTCATGATGAGCTCGACCGCGGGCACGGCGCCGATGTCTCGGGTCGCATCGTCGACGAGCGCCTCCTCGTCGTACGCCGTATTGTCGAACGCCCTCGGAAACTCGGTCTCGTCGCTCATCGTGCTCTCTGCTAAGCTTGTTCGGTCGATCGGGCACCTGCCCGGACGATACGGAAGTGGAGAACTCTCCCACCCGTGGCCGTGTTCAAGGCTAACGGGTAGTTGCACTCCGCCAGGCCGAGCCACCAGTCCCCGGACGAAGGCGCATCGGACTGGCAGCTGTGAAGGGTGCGAGCGGCAGTACCGGCCTGACCATCGTCAGTCGCCGGATGCTCCCGCGGGATCGCAGCGCTCCGCGACCGTCGAACGGTTGTCAATCTGAAGGAGCCCCGCATCAGCGATCCGCGCACCAATGACCGCATCCGCGTCCCCGAGGTACGTCTCGTGGGACCGGCGGGCGAGCAGGTCGGCGTCGTCACCATCGAGGTCGCCCTGCGTCTCGCTCGGGAAGCGGACCTGGACCTCGTCGAGGTCGCGCCGAACTCGAAGCCTCCCGTCGTCAAGATCATGGACTACGGGAAGTTCAAGTACGAAGAGGCGCGAAAGGCCAAGGAGGCCAGGCGCAACCAGGCGAACACGATCCTCAAGGAGGTTCGGTTCCGCCTCAAGATCGACAAGCACGACTACGAGACAAAGCGCAAGCACGCGATCGAGTTCCTGAAGGACGGGGACAAGGTCAAGGCGATGATCCTGTTCCGCGGCCGCGAGCAGTCGCGGCCCGAGGCCGGCGTTCGACTCCTCCAGAGGTTCGCGGAGGAGGTCGCCGAGTTCGGCTCGGTCGAGTCCACCCCGATGATCGACGGGCGGAACATGGTCATGATCATCGGTCCCCACAAGAACAAGGCCACCGTGAAGGCGGAGCAGGTCGCCGCCAAGACGACGGACCGCGGGCCCGCGCCCACCAAGACTGAAGACCAAGAGACTGCAGAGTAGAGGGAAGAACAGATGCCGAAGCAGAAGACGCACTCCGGTGCGAAGAAGCGTTTCAAGGTGACCGGCTCCGGCAAGGTCATGAAGCAGCAGGCGGGCATGCGCCACAACCTCGAGGTCAAGAGCTCGAAGGTCAAGCGCCGCCTCAACCAGGACCAGGTGCTCGCTCCGGCCGACGCCAAGGTCATCAAGCGCCTGCTCGGCAAGTAGCCGACGAGACCCCTTAGACGCGAAAGAAGAGATAACTCATGGCACGTGTGAAGAGGGCGGTCAACGCCCACAAGAAGCGCCGGACGATCCTCGAGCGCGCCGCGGGCTACCGCGGCCAGCGCTCGCGCCTGTACCGCAAGGCGAAGGAGCAGGTCACCCACTCCCTCGTCTACGCGTACCGCGACCGTCGCGCGAAGAAGGGCGAGTTCCGCGCCCTGTGGATCCAGCGCATCAATGCCGCGGCCCGCGCCGAGGGCCTCACCTACAACCGGTTCATCCAGGGCCTCGGCCTCGCCGGCATCGAGGTCGACCGCCGCATCCTCGCGGAGCTCGCGGTCAACGACCCGGCGACGTTCTCGACGCTCGTCGCGTCGGCGAAGGCGGCGCTGCCCGCTGACGTCAACGCTCCGAAGTCGGCGGCCTGACCGAGTCCGATCGCCGAGCGCAGCGAGTCGAAGCGCCCGGATGAGTAGAAGCATCCGCCTGAGCGGCGCCCGTGTCGTGATCACGGGCGCCGCTTCGGGCATCGGGCGCCGGATGACCGAGTTCGCGCGCGTCCGCGGCGCCGAGGTCATCGGCTGGGATCTCGCCGGCTCGGACATCGACGTCGACGTCACCGATCCGGCGGCGGTCGCGTCCGCGGCGGCCGAGTCGGGTCCCGTCGACATCCTCGTCAACAACGCCGGCGTGGTGTCGGGGCGGCGTCTGCTCGACGCGTCCGAGACGCAGATCCGGCGGACCTTCGAGGTCAACGTGCTCGCGCACTTCTGGACGACGCGGGCGCTGCTGCCCGGCATGATCGAGCGCGGCCGGGGCAAGATCGTCACGATCGCGTCGGCCGCGGCGCTCGTCGGCGTCGCGCGGCAGACCGACTACGCGGCATCGAAGTGGGCGGCGTTCGGCTTCGCAGAGTCGCTGCGCGCGGAGCTGCGCAAGGACGAGTCGCCGGTGAGCACGCTCGTCGTCGCGCCGTACTTCATCGACACGGGCATGTTCGCCGGCGTGCGGACGAGATTCCCCCTGCTGCTGCCGATCCTCCAGGAGCGCGACGTCGCGC
>DATMFB010000084.1:0-1695 GCA_035556395.1 Microbacteriaceae bacterium | reverse complement strand
GTTGAGCTCGTAGCACACGCCGCCTTCGCGGCGCTCGACCAGCCGCTCCAGCACGTCGTCGATGCGCACCGAGATCCGTTCGCCGCGATGCGCGCGCGTGTTCTCGAACGGCACGCTCGCCGCGTGCGCCGCCGCGATCCGCCGGACCGCCGCGCCGTCGAGCGGGTCGAGCCCCTCCCGGGAGAGCCCGATCCGGTCGAGGTACGCGTCGATCACGACGCCAGCCTAGGTCGAGCCGACGCGCCTCGAGGCGAGGTGTCGCGGCTCAGGCGAGCGACCAGGCGCGCGCGACGAGCTCGCGGAGCACGTCCTCGTCGACGCGGTCGAGACGCTTGAGGTATAGGCAGCCCTTGCCGAGCGTGTGGCCGCCGAGCCGGGCGAGCTCGTCCTGGAGCGCGTCGAATCCGTGGAGGAAGTAGAGCGTGTGCTGCGTCTTGCGGGGCGAGTAGCCGAGCCCGGGCCAGTCGAGCTCGGCGCCGTTCGCGTAGCGCATCGAGGTCTCGCCCCAGCCGACGATGGAGTCGCCCCACATGAGCGGCGCTGTCCCGGTCACCGCGGTCACGAGCCCGACGAGTCGCTCGGCCTCGGCGCGCCGCTCGGCCGGCTCGACGGTCGCGAGGAAGCCGGTGACGGGGGCGCCCGTCGGACGGGTCTTCGGTTCGGATGCCTTGGCCACGCGATCACGCTACGCGAGATGACTAGCCTGGTCACGTGGCCGATTCGCGGAGTCTTCTGACCAGGAACCCGCTGCGTGGCCGCTTCGTCCGCGACGGCGACCCCGCGACCGAGCCGGCCTCGATCCTGTGCCTGCCGAACGTCATCTCACTCGTGCGGATCGCGTTCATCCCGCTCATGGTGTGGGCGCTGCTGGCGGAGCGCTTCGACCCGGCGCAGGGCTGGCCGGGTGGCTGGGCGAGCAGCTGGGCGCACTGGCTCGGCGCGGGCCTGTTCGTCGTGGGGATCGCGACCGACGCGATCGACGGGCATATCGCTCGCCGCCGCCGGCTCGTCACGGATCTCGGGATCTTCCTGGACCCGATCGCCGACAAGGGTCTGACGGGCGCCGCGCTCGTGAGCATGGCGATCATGTGGCCGCCGGCCGCGTTCTGGTGGCCTGTCGTCGTCCTGATCCTGCTGCGCGAGTGGGGCATCACCTGGTGGCGCGCGGTCGCGCTCAAGGACCGCGTCATTCCCGCCGGCAGCCTCGGCAAGTGGAAGACGGCCGTCCAGGGGGTCGTGATCTCGGTCCTGCTGCTCTTCCCGCTCGCGGTCGGCGACACGGCGCCGTGGACAGCGTGGCCGCTCATGCTCGTCGTGCTCGCGCTGACCCTCTGGTCGGGCATCGACTACCTCGTCAAGGCGTATCGGAAGCCGTCGGATGCCTGAGAACGCGATCGCCGGGCTCGCGGAGGACATCGTGCGGGTCGCTCGCGCCCGTGGGGTGACGATCGCGGTCGCGGAGTCGCTCACGGGTGGCGACCTGGTCTCGGCGCTCGTCGGCGTCCCGGGCGCTTCCGCGGTCGTCCGGGGCTCGGTCGTCGCGTATGCGACGGATCTGAAAGCGACGCTGCTCGGGGTCGATGCGACGCTGCTCGCGGTCGAGGGCGCGGTCCACGCCGACGTCGCGCGGCAGATGGCGGCGGGGGCGCGGCGCGCGTGCGGCACGGCCGAGCGTCCCGCGGCGCTGGGGGTCGC
>DATMFB010000083.1:0-22477 GCA_035556395.1 Microbacteriaceae bacterium | reverse complement strand
TGAAGTCGGGGACGATGAACTCGGTGCGCTGGAAGAACTGGCCGCCGACCGGGTCGGTGGAGTACTGGTCGAGCGACACGATGTTCGCCGAGTAGTCAGCGAGCAGTTTCGTGACCGCCGCGACGACTCCGGGGCGGTCGGTCCCGTGGACGACGAGGACCGGGCGGGAGGCGCGGGCCGTCACTGGACCGCCTTGCGCTGGAAGTGCTCGATCCACTCGGCCGTCGCCTTGAGGCCGCCGAACGCGTAGAAGTGCAGGCCCACCTCGCCATGGGCGGGGGTCAGCTTCTCCGCGAGCTCGGTGATGAACTTCTCCGGCCCGGCGGTGCCGAGCAGGTTCGTGATCGAGAAGCCGTACTTCTTGACGATCATCGCGTTCGCCCCGATGCCGAATCGGCCCGCGAAGGACAGCAGCCGCTTGATGCCGGCCGGGCCGGGCACGCCGATGCGGATATAGGTGTCGACGCCGCGCTCGCGCACCTGCTCGATCCACGCGACGGCCGCGTCGACGTCGAACAGGAACTGCGTGAGCACGGTCGACGCGAGGCCCGCGTCCTTCAGGGCCGCGTACTTGCCGGTCAGCGCCGCCCAGAGCTGCTCGTCCGTGATGTCCGGGTGGCCCTCGGGATAGCCCGCAATGCTCACGTGCTCGACGCCGTACTTGGGGAAGAGGCCGGTCTGGATGAGCTGCAGGGAGTCCTCGTAGGGTCCGAACGGCGGGTTCGGGTCGCCGCCGACCGCGAACACGCTCTTCGTCGCGCCGACGCCCTGCAGTGCCGCGAGGAACGCCTCGAGCTCGTCCTGCGAGTGCAGGCGGCGCGCGGAGATGTGCGGGACCGGGACGAAGCCCTGCTGCAGCACCGCGGCACTCGCCGCCGTGCGCATCGGCAGGTCCTCATTGCCGAGGTAGGTGACGTTGACCCGAGTGCCAGGGGCGAGATGCGGGGCCGCCTCCAGCAGCGCGGGGATGTCCTTACCGGTCATCTCGATCGACGGGTCGCCGATCAGACCATTGAAAGTGCTAGCCACACGGCTCTCCTTCGTTGAGGTTCTGACATGAAACGACCGCAGCCCACTACAGAGGCGCACCAGACCTTGCGGCTCTGACGAATGACGGCAGATCAGCTCCATTGCGATCGAGACCAGGACCAGCGTCAGGCGCGCACCTCCGTCATGCGCTAAAGCAAGGCAGTTCCCTTGCCGATGGCTGCCCTGCCCTAGCGCGGAAGTGCTGTCGCTGAGTGCGACAGCCGCGTCCTATACGGCTACTGAAGTGCGATACGTGGTGCGCGCGAACTCGGAGAATGGCGAGGGAGCAACGACCGCGCGAATCTGGACCTGTTCGTGATCTTCGCTCACCGCGCTCCGGGCATCCTCACTCTCACCCCACAGAACGATTACCTCGGTCCCGGGCTCGGCGAACTCCTCATCCACGATGGCGAGTGAAACCACCAGCCGATCGGGGTCGAAATAGGCACCATCGATGGAGAAGCCCACCCTGCGCTCTCCAGCCATCACCGAGTCGTAGTGGATAAAGGCGTAGCGAAGTTTCTCCAATGTCAGTTCCTTCGCCGGCAGACCGCTCAAGTCGAACGACTTCTCGAAGGCGGCCGCGATGTCCTCCTGATTCCAGATCAAGGAGACCTTGCGTCGCCTAGGCGCATCCGCGAGCGCAACAAGTGCATCCCTCCCCACGAACTCTCGGTCGAGTTCGAGGAACTTGCCGTACCCGAGGTCATACGGGGTGACGTAGTAGTCCTCGATGTTCTCAGGCGCGAAACTGCCACCGATCGTGAAGATCGGCGCCGGGGGAAGCCATCTACGGAATCCGGCGGTCTCCGGGCTCGTGAAGATCGCGGGGGCGACCAACGGGATCCATCCGGACTCAATGTTGAGAGTGAAGTACGCACGCGTGCCGACAGCCGTGAGTCCGAGCGGCTCTCCCACCTCGAATAGCGCTTCTCTCACCGCCACGGCGTCCTCCCAAGGACCGAACAGTTCGAGCCCCACGTGCCCAGCCATACCGTGTCGGAGCGCGTGCACCGTCCTGCCGGCGATGGTCACGTCAGTCAGGTGGAAGAATCCGATATCCGGAAGTTCCCCGCCGATGGCCGCTTCCAGAACTTCCTTCGCTTTCGGACCCTGGACCTCGTAGCGATATTGGACCGGGTCTCCTGCCCTGACGTTCGAGTTCGGGTCAAGCGTCCATTCGACGTCGTAATCACCGGACTCCAGCTGGTACTGCAGCCAGCTCGGCACGGAGAACACTCCGACGACATCGAAGCTGTTCTCCGCAGTGTGGAAGACGATCGCATCGCCGATCATGTTCCCGTCTGGAGCAACGGCGAAGTACTGACGTGCTCGGCCAACCGGGAAGTCCGCCAATTTGCCGGCGCCAAATTTCTGAAGGAATGCAAGCGCACCGGGCCCTTCGAGGAAGAGATCAGTCATGTGGTGGGACTGATCGAGGAACGCCGCGCGCTCACGCCAGGAGTGCTGCTCCTTCTTCCAATGCGTGAACTCCCTTGGCACACCGCGGAAGTCGACCCGACTCGAACGAGGGGAGTCCCGAAGAAATCTGGTGATGGAGGGCTGGTCAGCGATCAGCGTCTCGAATGACGTCTCTGTCATGGAAGGTTCCTCAGCAGTCAAATGAGTGGAAGGGATTGATTCAATGTACCATAAGCGCACGAGTGTGCGCTCAACGCTCTATTGGTCATAGATGGCCGCGAGAGCACTTGAGAGCCATAGCGAAAAGGGAGCACCTGCAGTGAAGATCCATCCCGTCCGCGCGCACAAGTCCGCCGAGGCGCTGCCTCGGGAGGAGCAGCTCGCCTGGAAGATCGCTCAGGTCGCCGTCGACCCGGTCGAGGTCGAGGACGACGTCACCGAGATGGTGATCAACCGGGTCATCGACAACGCTGCGGTCGCCGCGGCCTCCTATGCGCGCAGCGCCCCGACCTCTGCACGGGCGCAGGCGCTCGCTCACCCTGCCTCGAGCAGCGGCGCCGGTGCCACGGTGTTCGGCGAGCCGTCGGAGACTCGCAGGAGTCCGGAGTGGGCGGCATGGGCGAACGGGGTCGCGGTCCGCGAGCTCGACTACCACGACACGTTCCTCGCGGCCGAGTACTCGCATCCTGGCGACAACATCCCCCCGATCCTCGCCGTCGCGCAGCACCTCGCGGGGCGGGGCCTGACCGGCCGGGACCTGGTCCGCGGCATCGCCACTGGGTACGAGATCCAAGTCGATCTCGTCAAGGCGATCAGCCTCCACAAGCACAAGATCGACCATGTCGCCCACCTCGGGCCGTCGGCCGTCGCGGGCATCGGCGCGCTGCTCGGACTCGATGTCGAGACCGTCTTCCAGGCGGTCGGCCAGGCGCTGCACACGACGACGGCGACGAGGCAGTCGCGCAAGGGCGAGATCTCGACCTGGAAGGCGCACGCGCCGGCGTTCGCGGGCAAGATGGCCATCGAGGCGGTCGACCGCGCGGTCCGCGGGCAGACGAGCCCCACGCCGATCTACGAGGGGGAGGACGGCGTCATCGCCTGGCTGCTCGGCGGCTTCGAGGGACGTTACGAGGTGCCGCTGCCCGTCGCGGGCGAGGCCAAGCGCGCGATCCTCGACACGTACACGAAGGAGCACTCGGCGGAGTATCAGGCGCAGGCGTGGATCGACCTTGCCCGGAAGCTGCACCGCGAGTACCCGGCGATCGGTGATCCGAGCTGGGTGGGCAGCATCGTGCTGCGCACCTCGCACCACACGCATTATGTGATCGGTTCGGGGGCGGGCGATCCGGAGAAGTACGACCCGACTGCGAGCCGAGAGACGCTCGACCACTCGATCCCGTACATCTTCACGGTCGCCCTGCAGGACGGCGTCTTCGACCACGAGGCCTCCTACCTGCCCGAGCGCGCCGCCCGGCCCGACACGGTGGCGCTCTGGCAGAAGGTCGTCACGGTCGAGGACCCCGAGTGGACGCGCCGCTATCACTCGCACGACCCCGCGGAGAAGGCGTTCGGCGGATCGATCGAGGTCACCTTCGTCGACGGCGACACGTATACCGACGAGATCGCCGTCGCGGACGCCCACCCGCTTGGCGCGAGACCCTTCGCCCGGGCCGACTACGTGCGCAAGTTCCGCACGCTCGCCGATGGGGTGATCGACCCGGCGGAGATCGAGCGGTTCCTCGACGTCGCCCAACGGCTCCCCGAGCTCGGCCCCGAGGAGCTCGGACTACTGACGTTCACGATGACGGACGTCGTGCGCGCCGCGACGCCGTCCCCGACCGGGATCTTCTAGGAGGCGACCGTGCTCTACGCCCAGACGCCCCCGGCCGAGAAGCGCGCGGCGTTCCGTGCGCGGCTCGCGACGGGCGAGCTGCTGCGCTTCCCGGGTGCGTTCAACCCGCTGTCCGCACGACTCATCGAGCAGCAGGGATTCGAAGGCGTCTACGTCTCGGGCGCGGTGCTCTCCGCTGATCTCGGGCTCCCCGACATCGGGCTCACGACGCTCACCGAGGTCGCCGGTCGCGCCCGCCAGATCGCGCGGGTGACCGAGCTGCCTGCGCTCGTCGACGCCGACACCGGCTTCGGCGAGGCGATGAACGTCGCGCGCACGGTCCAGGAGATGGAGGACGCGGGGCTCGCCGGCCTCCACATCGAGGATCAGGTCAACCCGAAGCGCTGCGGCCACCTCGACGGCAAGGAAGTGGTCGACGATTCGACCGCGCTCCAGCGCATCCGGGCCGCCGTCGACGGGCGTCGGGACGCGAACTTCCTCATCATGGCCCGCACCGACATCCGCGGGGTCTCAGGGCTTCAGGCGGCGAAGGACCGCGCGAAGGCACTCGTCGACGCGGGCGCCGACGCGATCTTCCCCGAGGCGATGGCGACGCTTGAGGAGTTCGAGGCCATCCGACGGGCCGTCGACGTGCCGATCCTGGCGAACATGACCGAGTTCGGGAAGTCGGAGCTCTTTGCCGTGGACCGCCTCCGGGACGTCGGCGTCAACATCGTGATCTGGCCGGTATCGCTGCTGCGTCTCGCCATGGGCGCCGCCGCCCGCGGGCTCGCGGAGATCGATTCCGCAGGTCATCTCACCGCGAAGCTGCCCGAGATGCAGCACCGTGCCGAGCTGTACGAGCTCATCGATTACGAGGGCTACAACCGCTTCGACGCGGGCATCTTCAATTTCACCGTCAGGAAGGACTGACCATGACCGACGAGATCAAGAAGGGCCTGGCCGGCGTCGTCGTCGACACGACCGCTGTTTCCAAAGTCAACCCCGAGACCAACTCGCTGCTCTACCGCGGCTACCCGGTGCAGGAGCTCGCGGCGACCCAGCCGTTCGAGGCTGTCGCCTACCTGCTGTGGCATGGTGAGCTGCCGACCGCCGCCGAGCTCGACGAGCTCCGCCACGCCGAGCGCGAGCACCGCGCGCTCGCCCCGGCGGTCAAGGCCGCGATGGACCTGCACGCCGTCGACGCGCACCCGATGGATGTCGTACGCACCGCCATCAGTGTGCTCGCCTCGGATGACGCGACCCTGACGACGTCGGAGACCTGGACCGACCGGACGCTGAACGCGGCCCGTGCGGTGCGCCTCTACGCGGCGCTGCCGGAGATCGTCGCCTACACGCAGCGGCGCCGGCACGGTCTCGAGCCGATCGCGAGCCGCGACGGCCTCGACTACTCGGAGAACTTCCTCTGGACCGTATTCGGCGAGGAGGCCGACCCGATCGTGGTCGACGCGTTCAACCGCTCGATGACCCTCTACGCGGAGCACTCGTTCAACGCCTCGACCTTCACGGCCCGGGTCGTCGCCTCGACGCTCTCGGACCTCGGCAGCGCGGTCGTCGCGGCGATCGGCGCGCTCAAAGGCCCGCTCCACGGCGGGGCGAACGAGGCGGTCCTGCACGTGTTCGACGAGATCGGAACGGCGGAGAACGTCACGGCCTGGCTCGACCGGGCGCTCGCCGAGAAGCGCAAGATCATGGGGTTCGGCCATCGCGTCTACAAGCGTGGCGACTCGCGCGTGCCGACGATGAAAGCCGCGCTCGACACCCTCATCGCGTTCTACGACCGCCCCGACGTCGCCGAGCTCTACGACGCCCTCGAGTCGCAGTTCGTCGCCCGCAAGGGCATCTATCCGAACCTCGACTACCCGTCGGGGCCGGCCTACAACCTCATCGGCTTCGACACCGAGGTATTCACGCCGCTGTTCATCGCCAGCCGGGTGACCGGCTGGACCGCGCACATCCTCGAGCAGCAGGCCGCGAACGCGCTCATCCGTCCCTTGTCGGTCTACGACGGGCCGCCGGAACGGCACCTCGAGGGCTACGTGCCCGACGAGGCCGCGCTCGCCGCGGCGGCCCGCGCCGAGGAGGCCGCCGAATGAACTCCGTCATCGCATCTTCGCGGGGATATCGAGCCGAAAGGAACCGTCGATGAAGATCCTCGTCCTGGTCAAGGAGGTGCCGGACACCTATGGCGACCGGCGTATCGTGCCGGAGACCGGTCTCCTCGACCGGGCAGCGAGCGATCGCGTGCCGGATGAGATCGGCGAGCGCGCGATCGAAGCGGGCCTGACGCTCCAGGCTGCGGTCCCCGACACGACCGTCACGATCGTATCGATGGGTCCTGCCGAGGCGGGCGAGTCGATTCGCAAGGGACTCGCGATGGGTGCCGATGACGCGATCCACATCGCAGACGAGCAGCTGCTCGGCGCCGACCTTACACTGACCGCCGAGGTGCTCGCGGCGGTGATCCGACGGCAAACACCTGATCTCGTGATCGCGGGGAACCTGTCGACCGATGGCGGCAGCGGGGTGCTGCCCGCGATGCTCGCGGAGCACCTCGGGTGGCCGCACGCGACGAACCTCGCGACGCTGCAGGTCGATGGCGTCAGTGTCAGCGGCGAGCGGCAGTCCGACGCCGGGGTCGCGACGGTGACGGCTGCGCTGCCGGCGGTCGTGTCGATCACGGAGGCGATGCCCGAGGCGCGGTTCCCCTCGTTCAAGGGCATCATGGGCGCGAAGAGGAAGCCGGTCATGATCCTCTCCTGCGCCGACCTCAAGGTGCGCGTCGACGACGTCGCGGTGTCCCGGTCGATCGTCATCGCGGCGTCGCAGCGGCCGCCGCGCGATGCCGGTGTGACCATCGTCGACGAGGGCGACGGCGGCCAGCGGCTGGCCGCGTTCCTCCTTGAGCAGAAACTGGTGTGAGATGAGCACGACCGACCCCATCCTCGTCCTCGCAGAGATCACCCCCGACGGTGCCCTCGCGCCGGGTGCGGCAGAGCTGCTCGGGGCCGCGAGCACCATCGGCACGCCCGTCGCCGTCATCGCGACCCCTGACGCGGCGCTCGGGGAATCGCTCGCGAGTACGGCTGGCGAACTGGGCGCGGCTCGAGTCTTCGTCGTGCCGACCGACCGTGAGCGGCTCGTGACCGGTCTCGTCGACGCGCTGCAGGCCGCGGATACGGCCAGCGGTCCCGCCGCAGTGCTCGTCGCGCACTCCGTCGACGGCCGCGAGGCCGCGGCGCGGTTCGCGGTGCGCGCCAGGCGGGCGATCCTCGTCGACGTCGTCGGAGTCGACCGTGACGAGGAGGGGGTGCTCGCGCACCACTCGGTGTTCGGCGGCTCCTACCTCGTCGATTCGGCGGCGAGCCTGGGTGCACCGGTGATCACGGTGCGTCAGGGTTCGATCGACGCGCGTGCGCAGTCCGTGACGCCGGAGGTGACGGTGCTGGCGGCGCCGGCGGCGTCAGGCGCGTCGGCGACGGTCACGTCGTTCGCCCCGGCGGAGTCCGGGGGCTCGCGTCCGGATCTGCGTCGGGCGAAGAAGGTCGTCTCGGGCGGACGCGGCCTCGGCTCCGGAGAGCAGTTCGCTCTCGTGGAGGCGTTCGCCGACGCGCTCGGTGCGGCCGTCGGCGCCTCGAGGGCCGCCGTCGACGCCGGGTACGTCCCGTACGCGCATCAGGTCGGGCAGACGGGTGTCACCGTGGCGCCTGACCTGTATGTCGCGATCGGGATCTCGGGAGCGATCCAGCATCGTGCGGGGATGCAGACCGCGAAGACGATCGTCGCGATCAACAAGGATCCCGATGCCCCGATCTTCCAGATCGCGGACTTCGGGGTCGTCGGAGACCTGTTCACCGTCGTGCCGCAGACCATCGAGGCACTGAAGTCCAGGAGTTGAGACATGGCAGAACCACGACGGGGTCTGCCTCGCGTTCCCGGCGGCGAGCCGTCGCTGGCTGCGGCGTCACCCGCTGCAGATCGGTCTGCGCAATCGGCCGTGTCGCAGCCCCATGAGCCAGTCGAGTCCATCACCCAAGCTCGCGCCGGGCAGCGCACCGGGTTGCCGAGGCCGGGCAGGACTGCACTTGCTGCGTCGCCGAAGCCAGAACTCGCGCCGTCCCCGGCCGCGGCGAGCACGTCCGCACAGCCGGTGCCCACCCCCTCGACGCTGCCCGTCCGCATCAGATCCTGGCGGTGGCCGATCATCGTCCCGGTCGCGATCGGCGTCGTGCTGCTCGGCATCGCAGCGGTGCTCGTCGTCCGCTGGTTCCTCTACGCGACGGATGCCGGACGCGGCTTCCTCGCCCAGTTCCCGGGCACGACGCCGCTGCCCGAGTGGGCGCCCGTGGGCCTGCCGGTCTGGCTCAACTGGAGCCACTTCCTTAACGCATTCCTCATCCTGCTCGTCGCGAAGACCGGCTGGATGGTGCGCACGACGAAGCGGCCGGCCGCGATGTGGACCCCGAAGAGCCCGAAGACGACGCAGAAGATCTCGATCGAGATCTTCACCCACGTCAGCCTCGATCTGCTCTGGCTCGCGAACGGGATCGTCTTCATCGTGCTGCTCTTCGCGACCGGCCAGTTCATCCGTATCGTGCCCCACGACTGGAGCCTGTTCCCGAATGCGGTGTCGGCCGGCCTGCAGTACGTCTCGCTCGACTGGCCGACCGAGCACGGGTGGGTCAACTACAACTCGCTCCAGGTGCTCATGTACTTCCTGACCGTCTTCGTCGCGGCGCCCCTCGCGGCGATCACCGGCTTCCGGATGTCGATGCTGTGGCCGAAGAAGGCGACCCGGCTGTCCAAGGCCTACCCGATGGAACTCGCCCGCGCGATCCACTTCCCGGTCATGCTGTACTTCGTCGCATTCACCATCGTGCACGTCACGCTCGTGCTCGCGACCAGTGCCCTGGCCAACCTCAACCACATGTTCGCCTCGCAGGACGCCGTGAACTGGTGGGGCTTCGGCATCTTCCTCGGCTCGCTGGCGGCCATGGTCGCGGGCTGGGCGCTCGTCCGACCGCTCGTGATGAAGCAGTTCGGTGCACTCGTCGGCAAGGTCAGCAGGTAGGCGCAATCAGTCGTTACTGCGGTCGGCAATCGTTGCTGGTCGCGGCTGACCTCGCGCTGGCTCCAGGTCATTCGGCATCGGTCTCCGCCGACGCAACGATCCGGCGAGCAGCACGCACCACCGCCTCATCGACCATCTTTCCGTCCACGATGAGCGCGCCTCTGCCGATCTCCACCGATTGCGCAAATTGCGCGAGCAACGCGCGCGCGGACTCCACCTCCGCCGCGCTTGGCGTGAACACTCTGTTCGCGACGGTCACCTGTCGAGGATGAATGCAGGCTCGGCCGAGGAACCCCTGGCGTGCTGTGCGCTCTGTGCTCATTCGGAAGTCCTCCATGTCGTTGACTTCCGTGCTGACCGGAGCAACGGGTGGCTCTAGGCGCGCGGCCGCCGATACGAAGACGACACGTGATCGCGCCCACGCGAGTTCAGCATCGTCACGCCCCGGACGAAGACCCGTGTCTGCTGCCAGGTCCGCCTCCCCAAGATGGATGGTCCTGACGAGCGGGTGATCGACCAGCGACTCCAGCGAGAGCACGGCACGAGCCGTCTCGACGAACAAACCGATCGGCAGCCCGATCTTCGCCGCGGACTCGACGTGCTCCCGCGTCTCGGCTTTGGCGATGAACACGCCGGCCAGGCGGTCAGCGAGGTCCCCGACAACGACGAGGTCGGAGTCCATCTCTTCTTCTCCCGAGCTCACACGTACCCAAACCGGCTTGGATATCGGAGTCTCCGAGATCAATGCGGTCAACGACTCCCGCGCCGCGACCTTCGCCGATGGGACGACCGCGTCCTCCAGGTCGACGATGAGCGCATCTGCGTGTCCGGCTACCGCTTTCATCATCAGATCGGGGCGATCCCCCGGAACGAACAGCAGCGACCGTGCGACGCGCATCAGCCGACCACAGTGCGGCCAGAGATGAGGGACTTCGCGATGACTGTGCGCAGCACATCGTTGGTCCCCTCGCCGATGCTCATCAGAGGAGCGTCACGATAGAGCCGTTCGATCTCATACTCCGTCGAGTAGCCATAGCCGCCATGAACCTTCATCGAGTCGATCGCCGCCTCCAGGGCGATATCGGAGCAGAAGACCTTCGCCATTCCCGTAGGCCCGTCGGCACGTCCCTCAGCAAGCTGGCTCGCGCCCCAGTACGCCATTAACCGGGCTGCCTGAACGTTGATCCCCAGCTGGGCCAGCTTGAGCTGAACGGCCTGGAACTGCCCGATCTCCTGGCCGAATGCCTTCCGTTGCTTGGAATAGCTCAATGCTTCGTCATACGCACGCTGGGCGATACCGACCGATCGTGCCGCGATGTTGATGCGTCCCCATTCAAGTGCGGAGAGCACCTGCTGCATGCCTCGCCCCTCGACACCGCCGAGAAGGTTGTCGACCGGGACGCGCGCGGCATCGAGCAGTACCTCGCAGGACTCGGGGCCTTTGTAGCCAATCTTCGGAATGTCCTTGAGAACCTCGAAGCCGGGCGTCCCCTTTTCGACGAGCAACACGCTCATACCCTTGTGCGGCGGGCTGGTGCTCGGATCCGTCTTGACCATCACCGGAAGGGGGTCGGCGAATCGCGCGTTCGTGATCCACGTCTTCGTGCCTGACACGACATAGTGGTCTCCATCCCGACGCGCAAGGGTACGAATGCCTTGAATGTCCGTACCCGCGTCGGGTTCCGTAAGTCCCAGACCGGTACGGCGGATCCCTGTCGCGAGATCCGGGAGGTACTTCTCCTTCTGTTCCTTGGTCCCGTGCATCGCGATCATCTTGCATGAGAGACTGTGGCTGCCCAGGACCCCGGCAATGCCCATCCACCCGCGCGCAAGCTCTTCGAACACGATCGCGAAGGACACGGGGTCGAGATCGACCCCTCCATACTCGACGGGTACCGTGATGCCGAACAGCCCGAGCTCCTTCATCTCATCGACAATCTCAGTGGGATAGCGACCCTCGTGCTCCCACTGCCGGGCGACGGGGATAATCTTCCGATCGACAAAGTCTCGGAGCACGCGGCGGAACTGCTGCTGCTCATCGTTCAAGGCGAACTCCATGTGTTGCTCCTTACAGCGCGGCGGCGACGCCCGCGCCATCCGTGATCTCGTGTGGGTTTTCTGCGGCCTCAGCCCCGAGGACTGCCCGGATGCGCTCGGGAGAATACCCGGCCACGTCCCGCAGGACCTGCTCAGCGTCTGCGCCTCGCGCCGGTGCCGGCCGGTACGACAGCAACCCCGGATCGCCGACGCGCACGGGGGAAGACAGCGTGCGAAGTGTCCCGAAGCGAGGGTGCTCGGTCTCCACGATGAGCCCGCGAGCGATCGTGTGGTCGTCGGCCAGTGCGTCCGGCACGGACTGGATTGGCGCCACCGGAACCCCGGTGGCACTGAGCTGGTCCAACAGCACGGCGCGGGGAAATTGACGGATGCGATCCTCGAGTATCGGCAGCAGTACATCGCGATTACGATCGCGGGCAGCCATCGTCGCGAATCGGGAATCGACAGCCAACTCGCCGAGATCGAGCGCCTCGACGAGGAGTTGGAAGAACTTGTCCTTCGGGCACGCCACGACGATCCAGCCGTCAGATGCCTCGAAGTTCCCGAAGGGGACGATTGAGGGATGCGAAGAATGCCGTGAGCGTCGAGGTTCATACCCGCGATTCAGATGCCAGGCGGCAGGGTAGTTGAGCATCGTTATCGCAGTGTCGAAGAGGCTGACGTCGCAATCCATTCCGACGCCATCGCGCCGCGCCGCGTGGACACCTACGACGAGGGCGAGTGATGCGACATAGCCTCCGGTCCAGTCCACCAGCGAAAGACCCGTCTTGGTCGGGGCGCCGCCTGGTTCGCCGGTGAGGTCCATCCACCCCGCCAGACCCTGGAGCATGTAGTCATATCCCGGACCGGTCGACCTCGGCCCGGTCATGCCGAACCCGCTCAGAGAGCAGCAGACGATGGCCGGGTTCAAATGGCGCAAGTCCTCATATCTAATTCCAATCTTTTCGGGGACGTCTCCGCGGAGATTCGAATAGACAGCGTCGCTGTTGCGCACGAGATCCTCGAAGACGCCCCGGTCGTTCGCTTGGCGCAGATCGAGGGAGATGCTCTTCTTGTTCCTGTTCAACGCCTCGAAGAAGAGCGAGTCCTCGTCCTGCGCATAGGGAGGCACGTATCGCCCGACGTCACCACCGACCGAAGGATCCTCGATCTTGATGACTTCCGCGCCGAGATCAGCGAGATGAAGAGTCCCCCAAGGCCCGGCACCATACTGCTCGAGAGAGATGATCCTCACGTCTTCGAGCGGGAGCGGTCGTCGCCTCTGATCGCCGGACATCACAGGATCGGAGTCCTCGGCTCGGGAAAGAGGCTCCGCGCACCCGCCGCGCCCCGCTTGTAGACATAGAACGTGCGACGGAACGAGAGGAGATCGTCGCCCTCCTGATTCACGGTTCGGGTCTTGATCGTGACGATTCCCGCGTGCGGCCTGCTCGCTGACTCACGCTTCTCCAGCACGACCGACTCAGAGAACAGCGTGTCGCCGGCGAACACTGGACCGACCAATCGAAGTTCATCGAGCCCGAGGTTGGCGAACGCGTTCTGCGTGGTGTCGGTCACGGACTGGCCGATCGCGATCGCGATCGTGAGGGTCGACACGACGAGTGGCCGTCCAAACTCTGAAGCAGCCCCCGTCACGGCATTGAAATGGGCCTGATTCGTGTTCATCGTCAGGAGGGCGAACCAGCTATTGTCCGCCTCAGTGATCGTGCGACCGAGAGGGTGGCGATAGAGGTCGCCCGGCTCGAAGTCCTCGAAGAATCGGCCTTCCCATCCCGGCTTGGGCTTGATCTCCAATGGGTCTGTCATCTGCTCATTCCTTCTGGACCGTTGTGTGATCATTGACCCAGCGCCAGATGATCCTGAGAACTTCGTCGTTGTTGAGCTCGAGCATCATCGCGTGGCCGTTGCCCTCCACGCCGTGCTCCGAGAGCCTGATGACGTCGACTATGCATCCGGCCTGACGGAGGAACGCTGCGGTTGCGGGGACCATGGCGCCGACATGCGAGGCATCTGCCTGCACGAGCGCGATCGGGATCCGGGCAAGATTCGTGAGGGCTCGGACGGGCTCGTTTTGAAGCGTGATGAGCGTGCCTCCACTGTCGATGGTCTTGACGACGATGTCGGAGGGATCGACAGGCGGCGGGTCCATCGTGAGGGGCGCCGACGCGACGCCCCACGCAAGATAGCGATATCCGCCCGCTCGTCGCAGGAAAGGCGGGCCGATGGGCTCGACCTCGACGAGCGCCGAGACGAGCTCCGGTCGCGCATCGCCTGCGAGGAAGCCGGCAGGCCCCCCGGCCGAATGGGCGACGACGATCGCGGGACCAATGCGTTCAAGCAGCTCGACCAGCCGGCGCTGCTCCACTTCGTGCATCACGCGCCAGTCGACCGGCATCGGACCGTTGCCCGAGGTCATCTCGCGGACGCCGGCATCGTCAGATGTGCGGCCGAATGGCCACTGCGTGTGCGACGATGCGAACGCCTCCGGGGCCATGACTTCGAGCCACGCCTCGATCGACATGGCCGGAGCGATCTCCCCCGCAGTCGCTGGGTCGAGAGGCGAACGGCCGTGGCCGGGACGGTCCACAACGTAAACAGGATGCCCATCTGCGACGAGGAGCTGTGCCCAGCCGGGTCGGCTAGGGGTCCCGAGATAATCGGTGCCCTGCCCTCCACCACCGTGGATGAGCACGACGGGCAGTTTTGTGGAGAGCTCCGGGGCCTCCCACTCGACGTACATCTGGCCCGCCCGCAACGTCCCATTCGCGGTCTCGACGACATCGCTGCCGAGCCAGAAGAAGCCGCGGCTCATTCGCGGCCCACAAGGGATGGCGTCTCGAGGCGCTTACTGCCCATGAAGCGCTCGATCTGCAGATCCCGGTCGGCCGCCATCTTTCGGAGGCGCTCGAGATCCGCCGCCTTCCGAACCGGATCCGACTGATGATAGACAAACCGCTTGTTCTCAGCAGCTTGAGGGGAAGCGATCTCCAGGAACGTGCGTCTCCGCTCCTCGGAGTAGACGTCCAGGATCCTGTCATCCGCCTCGCCCCGCACGATGGCTGCCATCGCCGGATAGAGCACATATGCGTCGAACAGGCCTGAGGTCAGGCCGAGCCCACCGGTCGGGTTGGTCGCGTGCGCGGCATCGCCAGCGAGCACGATCCGCCCCGATCGGAAGGTCGTCGCCGCCCGCTGATGCATACGGTAGGGCGAGTACTGCACAAGTTCGTACTTCTTGTCCCCCGGCAGGACCGCGTTGAAGTAGGCCGGCATGCGGTCGAGGACGGACTCCTCAGGAAGCCGGGCATCCTCGCAGTAGGTGCAGCGCCACAGATCGGTCTCGTCGATCTTCGCGATGATCGCGCCGTATCTGTCATCCATCTGAAGCGTCGAGCGGCTGTAGCCATGCGCATCAAACGGGAATCGGATATTGGTCGCAACGAACCGCTCATCCCAGGTGATGCCTTCGAACTCCGCGCCGATCGCATGACGCACCGTGCTGCGTGCGCCATCCGCACCGATAACCCATGAGGCTCGATAGTCGACCGATTCGCCGGCCCGGTCCGCGGTGACGACGACATGATCATCGCCCTGCTCGAGCCCGATCACGCGAACCCCGAACTCGACGGTTGCTCCGAGCTCGCGCAGGTGCGATAGCGCGATCTCAGCGAGCTTGTCCTGACCGATGTGGAGATTGTGGGGGAATCGGACAAGCCCCTCAAGTGCGCCGACACTGATGACAATCTGCTCGCCGCTCTTCCAGTCCAGGTACGTATAGTCCTGCTTCGGGAATCCGATCCTTAGTGCATCGTCGAGGACCCCCAGGGTGTCCAGCCCTTCCAGCACGGACCAGTGATAGACGATCGCCCGCGGTGACGCGATGATCGCATCCTCCGCCTCAACGACCCTGACCTTGATTCCACTCCGCGCCAGACCCAGCGCGGTCAGGAGGCCTGTCGGCCCCGCGCCGACCACGAGGACCTCTACTTGCTCCGCCATGCGATTCACCCTTTCTCTCTCGTTTGTCGATGCTTTAACCAGCACGACTTCGAAACCCGCGTCGGTGATCATTCACGAGGCGCGAGCGAAGCAGTTCTTTTGAGGACCATTGCAAGTGCCTTCGCGACGAGCCTCATCTTCGGGCCTTTCCATCATCGCCGAATGTTCGGTCACAGGCTAAACGTGCGTTCACCGTACACCATTTGATTCCTCGGCTGCAAGTATTCGTGTGCCGAGTCACCTGTCCGCGCGCCTCCCACGGCCCCCTCAAATCGTGAGAATTGCGGGCCATCGAGGTGCGACGCGCCCGCGACGAGCCGATTCCCGCTGTGGTCGAACTTGACTCCTCAGGCCGAAGGAAGCTACCGCGAGCCGTTTCTCGCCGCTCCAAACGTTGCGGCACTCCGTCAGCCCTCCGCGGGCGCCCCGTGCACCAACCGAGCTACGCGACCGCGAAGTTGGACGAAGTCAAGGCGCTCCCGAGTCGCAATCTGATCACGGGGGAATGGCAAGTCCACGCGGATGTCCTCGACGATGTGTGCCGGCGGGCGCGAGAGCACGAGCACCCGATCGGCAAGATACACAGACTCGTCGATGTCGTGCGTGACGAAGAGAATCGTCACATCGTGGCGGTCGCGGATACTCAGCACGAGATCCTCCAGACCCTCTCGGGTTTGCGCATCGACCGAGGCGAACGGCTCGTCCATCAGGAGGAGTTTCGGGCGGTAGGCCAATGCGCGAGCAATTGCCACCCGTTGCTGCATTCCGCCAGACAGTTGCCACGGGTACCTCTTCTCGAAGCCAGCCAGGCCGACCTCCTGCAGGGCATCCGCGACGACCTCCACGCGGTCGGCCGCGGTACGCCCCGTTCCCTTGAGAGGAAAGGCGACGTTCTTCTCGACCGTCAACCAGGGCAGCAAAGATCGGCTGTAGTCCTGAAAGACCATCGCCATCCCTTCCGGAACCCCGGTGCTCCGTTTGCCACCCACCCAGACAGCGCCCTCAGTCGGCGCAAGGAGACCCGCCAGCACCCTGAGCAGCGTCGTCTTTCCTGCGCCGGACGGACCAACAATCGAAACGAACTCCCGCTCCCTGACGACAAAGCGGAGCCCATCGATCGCGTGATGCGCTGACACCCCGGTCCCATATATATGGGAGATGTCGTCGACGACGAGCATGTCCCCGACGTCTCGCAGTGCGGCGTCAGCAATGTGTTGTTCAGAATTCGCCATTGCAGCGTTCCCTTCAGGTGCGTGAGCGCGAGAGTCGGTGCCAGGAGAGGGTGCTGGACTCGACGAGATCGACGAGGAAGTTGATGATGAGCCCGAGTATCGCCAAGGCGAGCATCCACGACCACATATCGAGCATTCGGAATCGACTCTGAGCCTGGATCAGCAGATATCCGATGCCATTCGTCGCCAGCATGAACTCCGAAACGATCGCCAACAGCAGAGCAGCGGTGCTGGCGATCCGCACACCGGCGAAGATCTTCGGCATCGCCGCCGGCAGGATGATCATGAAGAGACGGCGTGTACGTGATACACGGAAGACACGTCCGAGATCGAGCAACGTGTTGTGGATTGATCCCACTCCCGATGCGGTGTTTACGACCACGAACCACGAAACGCCATAGGCGATGAATGCGACGCGCATGCCGTCGCCTCCGTCGAGCAGCATGATGAACAGCGGCAACGTGGCGGTGGCGGGGATCGACCGCAAGAACTCGACGATCGGATTGACGATGCCGCGTGCGATCCGCGAGAGGCCCATGATGGTGCCGATCACGACGCCCCAGACCACCCCCAGGGTGAAGCCGAGTACCATCCGCCAGATGGTTGCTACGAAGTCCTCATAGAAGACCGGAGTGAACCCGCCCTGGGCAGCGAAGAGCAGGGCCCAGAGGTTTTCGCCGATCGCGAGGGGAGGTGGGAAGAACGGCGACGGATTCGCAACAGCGAAGAGCTGCCAGACCGCGGCGATGACGATCAGCGGCACGACGAAGTACGCCAGCGTGACCGTGATGCGGCGACCGCGGCGAGGACGGGACCTCACTGGTATGCCGTGAGTGAGGAGGGAGCGGGATTGGCTGCCTTGCGACATCAGGCACTCTCTTTCGTCGTCGCGTCCCAGCCGAAGAACTTTCGTTCGACTCCGCCGATGAGCAGGTTGATCACGAGTCCGATGAATCCGGCTGCCAAAGTTGCGGCCAGCACATTCGTGTATGCACCCTCGTAGCCGTTGGCTCGCTCGCGGGCGATGAATGCTCCGACACCTTCCGCGCCACCTGCGACGAGTTCGACCGTGACAACGACGATGAGCGCAATCGAGGATGCGACCCGGACGCCTGTCATGATGAACGGCGCGGCGGATGGCAGGACAATGCGCCGAACGATCCCGAATCGTCCGAGGTGGAAGCTGCGAGCCATGTCCTTCGCATAGGGGTCGACGTCGTGAACGCCGTAGAGAGTGTTGAAGATGATGGGCCACACCGCCGCGAACACGGCGACTACGAGCTTCAACTGCAGGCCTGATCCAGCCACCAGGAGCACGAGCGGGATGAGAGCGACCGGCGGAATCGGTCGAACCAATTCGATCACAGCCCGTGTCGCACGGTATATCGGTCTGGCCAGACCAAGAACAACACCGAGGGGCACGGCGACCGCGATCGCGATCGCCATGCTCAACAGGTAGGCGCTCACTGTAGCGCCGACATCCCGGAGGAAAGTCGGGTCTCCCCAGAGCGTCACCATCCTGATCAACACTTCATCGAATGGCGGGAGAAAGCTGGTACGAATCAGGCCGGAGCGCGAAACGAGCTCGAGTACCACGATGAGGGCAAGCACGCCGATTGCACCGCGCCAGACCGCAGGTGAGACGCCCGCCGTTCGCCGCGCCCTCGGAGGCTTCCGCGCAACGGTTGTCATTTCAGTCTCCTCATGGTCCGGGAGGCGGCGCAGCGGGATATCGCGCGCCGCCTCCCGGCGAAGTGGGGTTTCTTTAGCAGGATGCAGGCATAGGCAGCACATGCGGAGCGAAGTCGAACTCCTGATCGAGCAGTCCGCTCTGGAAGTAGATATCCGCATTCAGCTGGATGGAATCCACCCTGTTGTTCCCGGGCCACACTGTCGCAGGGCTTGCCTTGGCTACCTCCGCCGGCACACCCAGAATGTCCACAAACAACTGGTTGTACAGGTCCCGGTCATCACTCACTGCAAGCTGCGCAGTCTGAAGCGTGCATTGCAGCGCGGCGACCGTGTTCGGATTCGCCTTTGCGAACTCACTCGTTACGACCCACCCAGTCTCGGCCATGCCGTCGAACTGACCGGCACCGAAGTCGAGGATCGTGACGCTTCCCATCCCCTTGGCAGCCGCCTGAGATGCGCCGACTGTCCCAGAGGCATCGATGGTGCCCTGCTCAAGGGCCGCGGCGACCTCGCCATGAGGCAGCGCCACCCAGTTGACCGCGTCCGGATCCAGGCCCTCCTTGACCATGGAGTACCGCGTCTTGACCATCCAGGCGGATGTAAGGGAGTTGACGTTGACCGTCTTGCCTTCGAGGTCCGCGAGAGACGTGATGCCGGAGGACGGCAGGGCTTCGAGCGTCCCGACGCCCGGGGAGCTCTGCCAGCCCTCGGCGATCACAACCAGGTCGAGGCCTTGGTTGATGGCTTCGATGACACCGAAGTAGCTCGTGATACCGGTCTGGACATCGCCCGACACCACCGAGGTGACCGCAATCGCCGCACTTTCGATCGGTACCACTTCGATCGCGAGACCGAAGTCGGGGCCGACGTTCTCCGCTGCGTAGTTGACCGGGAATGCGCCTGGACCGCCGATCGCGGCGACGCGAACATTGGACATCTCGGGCGCATGAGGATCGACCACGGCGACGTCGTCGGGCGGAGCACTTGGCTTGCTTTCGCCCGACGATGCGCACGCCGAAAGCAGCGCGACCGCCCCGATCGATAGAACTATGAGGCCTTTTTGCAGGGCAGAACTTTGCCGGATCGTTGGCGACATATGTGATTCCTCTCCTTTGAGAAACGCTGGGTGAGTGGGCTCTCGGTACACCCGTTCGCAACAGCGGGTATCCGTTTAGCGCACAAGTGTACGTTAAACGCACTAGGAGTTCTACACGAGTCGCGAGCAGAAGTGAAGCGCCGGGCACAGATCCGCGTGGGCGGAGACCCGCTTCTGCGGCGAAATCCCTACAACTCCGGCCAGCCACACCGATGCCCGCGCTCGAGCGGGTCAAGATCCTCGAGCACCATTTCGCACCCCCGGCCGACCTGCCGGCGCGCGCGAAGGGACTAGAAAGCGCAGCAGCGTGAGAGTCCGACGTGCGTCAACACGTCGCCGGCAGCCGCCAGCGGCAGTCGCTGCTACGCGAAGGGACCGCGGTGGTCGGACCGGGATAGCGCCACCGAGATCTGCTGGCCAGCCTCCTGTAATACCGGCAGCGAAACATCCAGCAGTTCCTCCCGACTGGAATGGAGAGTGTTCGATGAGACCCCCAAGGCCGCCCGTGTCTCCCCGTACTTCCCCTCCAGCGGAATCGCGAGTGCGAGCAGCCCGACCTCCATCTCCTGGTCCACGATGCTCCAACCCTGCTCGCGCACGGCACTCAGCTCGTCGCGAAACTTCGCGATATCAACGATCGTGCGATCCGTGTATCGAACGAGAGGATTGCGCTCGAGGTACTCGTCGATCTGCGCATCCTCGAGCCCCGACATCAAGGCGCGGCCATTGGCCGTCGCCTGCGCCGGAAGCTTGCTTCCAACACCGCCACTGAGCGCAGTGATCTTCCTGCTATGAACTCTGGCGACGAAGACGATGTCAGGCAGATCGAGGATCGTGACCGAACACGTCTGATCGAGCCGCGCGACCACGTCGGCGATGATCGGCCGTGCGACCTCGTCGAGGCCGAGAGTCGCAAAGTAGTCCCAGCCAATCGAGAGCACCTTCGGTGTCAGTGAGTAGTTCCTGCCGTCCGATCGCACCAGCCCGAGCGACTGGAACGTGAGAAGAATCCGCCGCGCGGCGGCCCGGCTAATGTGCGTGATGCGTGCGGCGTCGCTCACAGTGAGCGCCGGATGATCCCGATCGAACGACTGCAGGACCGCGATCGCCCGCTCGAGCTGTTCGAGGCGGTCGCTCGCTTTCACTTCGACGCCATCCCATGCCTGCACGGCAACGCCCTCCGCCTCTCCCATGGGCGTGATCATACCGGCCCGTTCGGAGACCGCACATCACGCCTGCCGGACACGTTGAACCTCCGGCTCATCAATCGCTACGAGCCTGTCCGGATCTGAGGCGACCCACGTCTCCAGTGTGCGGACCGTCGGCCGCGGATGTGGGGGCGAGAACTCATTATTCATCTTCATGCTGCTGCTCGTGGCTTCTGCTGGTCTCGGGTTCGCGATCACGGTCCGAGCCTTCGGACGCCCGACATGGTCATGGGCGCTGGCGCTCACCGCGCTCGCCAGTGCGATCGTCTCCGCCTGGCTCGCGTTCACGGCGCTCATCCACCTGTCCTGAATCGAGCCGGTATCGAATGCGCTCGGAGCACCCGATTCCTGGAAATCCGTGCCCCCACGACATGGTGATCCGCGTCGGGGAAGGCGGCGATCTGCTGCCAACATTGCTGTTCGTTCGGCATGCCTGGGGCATCGCCGCCGACTCCGGGACTGCTGCGCTCTCTCCGCCCCGGCAGCCCGTCGACCCCGTCGTTCCCGTACGGCAGCCACCTGGCTCCAAGCTGAGGAACGCGGCGACTTCGACCAGCTGCCCGTCACACGTGGCCGGCCCAGGAAGGACCCGCTAGCCGACTACCGGCCGAACCCGCACGCGCCACCGTTACGGATCATCGGTCCGAACTGGTCGACCGAAACGGCCATCGCTTAGCCACGTTCATCCGCGCACCCCACGGCCCCGCCGCGCTTAGAAACCCCGGACGCGACCGCTGATACCCGACGCGGACCACCGGGATGCCGGACCCAGCCCCGGTCGCGCACCCATTCACCGCGTTCCCGCGCACCCCGCCGTCACTCCGCCCAGCCCTTCCGCTTTCGACCGGGTTTCGTCAACAACTGGCACGGGTATCGTCACTACGCCCTGGTGCCCCTGGAGGGACTCGAACCCCCAACCCTTTCCTTAGGACGGAACTGCTCTTCCATTGAGCTACAGAGGCAGGCGTTCCAGTGTAGCCAGCGGCTACGGGGTGGGCGGCGGGTAGAGGTAGAGCGGGATCGAGGCGGTCGCGATCGTGCGGATGCCATAGGTCAAACGCACCCAGTTGTATTCCTCGATCGTGACGGTGCCGTCGTCGTTGACCGCCTGCACGTACGCGACGTGGTTCGCGCCGTAGCCGAACCACGCGACCGAGCCGACGACCGGCGTCGTGCTCGTCGCCCAGCCGTGGGCCTCCCACGCCGACGCCCAGTTCGAGGCGTCGCCACCGGCGGGCGTGAGGTAGCTCCAGTTCATGAGCCACGGCTCGCCGAACGAGCCCGCGTCGCGGTTCAGCCGCCAGGCGACGAAGTCGGTGCAGTTGCGCGTCGCGTACATGAGGGGGGACATCGCGTCGCCGGGGCCGTTCGCGTACGGGTAGTCGTCGCCGGCGGGCCAGGAAATGTTGCCCCCCGCGAGGCGATACGCGTTCGCCATCTGCTCGCCGGTCGGCTGGTCGGGCAGACCCGTGTACGAATCGCGTTCTGCGGCGAACGCCTCGATCTGGGACTCCGCGATATCGAGGCCCGACGTCTTCGCGAGGACCGCGCCATCCGCGGCCGGTGACTGCGCGAAACTCCCGTCGACGACCGCGTAGGCGGGAATGGCGACAGCGGCCACGAGTCCGACGGCGGCGACGAACGCGAAGGCCTGGCGGAGCATGGATTCCAGGGTACCGCTCAAGCCGCAACGAAACCTGGGACGAGGAACTCGTCCCAGTCGGGCTGCACGCGCTCGGTCCCGCGCACCAGCCAGGTGGGACCGTGCGGCGCCCGCGGCTTGTGCCGCATGGTCCAGCCCATCTCCGCCGGCGTGCG
>DATMFB010000082.1:0-4665 GCA_035556395.1 Microbacteriaceae bacterium | reverse complement strand
CAGCATGCCGCCGCGCACCTCGCCCCCGAAGGGGTCGACCGACCAGTTGGCGGCATCCGCGGGCACGACGTCGGTGTGGCCGTGGACGACGAGGGCCGGCAGGCTTGGGTCCGCGCCCGGCACGCGGGCGACGACGCTCGTGCGCCGGGGGGCCGCGTCGAAGTACTGCGGCGCGAGGCCGAGACCGCGCAGCAGCTCGCCGAGGTACTCCGCCGCCTCCGTCTCCCCCTTGGCCTTGCCCTCGCCCCAGTTGGTCGTGTCGATGCGGATCAGGTCGCGGGCGACCCGTGCGGTCGGGCTCAGCTCGTCGGACATGGGCTCCAGTGTCGCCCGGTGCGCGGAGCGGGCGCAAATGGTCGCCGCAACGACCGCCGTACCGCCATTCGCGCCCACCGTGCGGCCGGTGCGTCGCCGGGGCTCGCGGCGGTCATGCGGGCGCGTCGCCGTCCCGGATGTGGGATGCGAGCCACTCGTCGAACGTCATGCGCCCGAGCGTCGCCGAGACACCCGGGATGAGGCTGCCGTCGGCGAGGATCCGACCCATGCTGCCGGGCAGTCGGACCTCGAGCACGAGACCCCGCTCCCTGCGTGCGCGCAACAGTCGGCGCATGAGGTCCGCCATCCGCTCGACGCTCGGCCCGCCCAGGTCGGGGACGAGGCCCTGCGGTGCCCCCGCGGCGAGGCGCGCGAGCTCGCCCGCGACCTCGATCGCCGCGACCGGTCGGCAGCGCATCTTCGGCGCGATGTAGACCCCCGCAGTCCGGCCGCGGGCGAGCGTCTGCGCCGCGAACTCGTGGAACTGCGTCGCGCGCAGCATCGTCCACCGCTCCCCCGCCGCCATGATGAGCCGCTCCTGGGCGGCCTTCCCCGCGTAGTAGCCCGATTCGGACTTCGCCGCCCCGACGATCGACAGCGCCACGTGATGCGCGACCCCGGCGTCGCGTTCTGCCGCGAGGAGATTGCTCGTGACGGCCGAGAAGAACGCGATGGCTGCCTCCGTCTCGAGCGTCGCGATCGAGGTCACGTCGATGACCGCGTGGCAGCCTTCGAGCCGCGCAGCGAGCCCGTCGGGACGGGTGAGGTCGATGCCGCTCGCCCGGCTCAGCGAGATCGGTTCGTCGCCCGCGGCGCGCACCGCCTCCACGGTGAGCCGGCCGACGACGCCGGTCGCCCCTGCGATCGCGATGCGCTGCATGACAGACCTCCCGGGGTTCCGCCGCGCCGGAACGGAGCAGGGCCCCCGACCGGATCATATCCCCGGTCGGGGGCCCCGCTCGATGCGTGCGCGAGGGGGGACTTGAACTCCACGGCACCCCCTCGCGCACAGGATCGTGAAACGGCCTCCTGGCCCCGGAAATACGGGGAAGTACGCCCCTCGACCTGTGGACAACTCCTTCAGGATTCAGGCACCTACACAGCCGGTAGCACATGAGTTAGCACATGAAACGGGCGAGGCGGGGCTCCACACCGTGACCCGCTCTCCCAGCGTGCGGGGTCGTGTCGGCTGCCGAAAGCCGCTCGCTGCGCTCGGGCTTGCGGCCTCCGTCCCGATTCCGCCATCAGCAGGGAGCGGGGCCAGGTGGGACGTCCGCCCGGATTCTCCTTCGGGGCGTCGGCCGCATCAGGAATTCTGACCTTCTACTGGTTGCCGAACGTCGAACCGAATGGCCTGCCGTTCGATCCAGCTGGATTGCATTCCCTGGAGTGGTGGTTCAACTGGGGGCGATCGCTGGCTGCTTCTGGATTTTCCGCGGTTTGATGCGCACGGCGCGGATCGCGGTCAGGCCTCGCCACACCATCTCTCTCTGTAGCCGAAGGAGCGTTGTTGGCGCTTGTTGCGTGCCGCGGTGGAGCGGCCAACGTCATGCGGGCGGCCGCACTGCCCGAGACGGCATAGGCACCGCCGCCGCGGCGCTCACTCGGCGCGCGATGCCGAGGAGTCCCGCTGACGACGGTGCCCGTATCTCGATCCGTCAGTAGTCGCAGCCGCGAGCCTGCCCGGAGATCGTGTACGCGTCCAGGAAGTTCGCGCTGACCGCGTACAGCGGATCGGTGAGGTGGTAGGTCGGTGTCGCGTCGTTCCAGGTGAACGGATGGGGAGTGTAGGACGGCGCCGGCTCGTCGTGCCGGTGGATGGTCGGTCCCGATGTCGTCGCGTACAGGATCACCTTGTAGCTGTAGCTGTAGCAGTTCAGGGCGGACCAGCTCTGCGCTGCCGCGGGGATCACCGGCACGAGTGCCAGCGCGAGTGCCGCGGCACCCGCGATGATGAGGTTCCGAGGCCGTGTGAGACGTTTCATTGCAGCTTCCCTTCTTGAGATGATCGAAAGGCGGCGGCCGCGTAGCCGGGGCGGATCGTGGCCCGCCGTCACGGCGACGGTATGGCCGGCGTCACGCGCGGCTTGTCCCCCGGTCGGTGAATATGTCGTGAAATCCGGGATTCATGGGGGCGTCGTTTGGCGTTCGGATCTACCGTCTCCTCACAGACGATAGGGAGGCCATGCGATGAGACGTCGGCTGATGGGCATCGGTACGCTCGTCGGGCTGGCCGCGACGATGTGTCTGGGTGGCTGCGCGACACCGACGTCGGTGCAGGGCCTCGATGCGGCCGGGCTGCAACAGGTGCGCGAGGAGCTGGACCTGCAATGGGAGTGGGTACTCGCCGTCGATCCGACAGCCTCACGCCCTGAGATCGAGATCGTCAGACTGCTCATGCCCGAGGAATGGGCACCCGTGACCGCCGATTGCCTTCGAACCCAGGGCTTCCCCGATGTCACCGCACGATTCGACGGAGGGGTGACTCCCGGCACACTCGCCCAAGGCCAGCTCGGCGCCTATCAACTCGCCACCTACACGTGCGCCGCGATGTACCCGATCGATCCCAAATATCGTCAGCCGCTCGACGACCAGCAGTTGCGCGCCCTCTACGACCACTATGCGGGCCCGCTCACCGCGTGCCTCGAGGGAATCGGGCTGTCCGTGGCCGACCCGCCCAGCTTCGAAGTGTTCAAGGAGACCTTCTCGACCGCCGAGACATGGAACCCGGTCGCCGGCGCCGTAGGCTCCGACTTCGACGCTTATGAGCGCGTTTACGCCGAGTGCGACCTCACGCCGGCAGGTCTCTACGATCGGTGAATCCCACCTGAACTCGGCTCCGGAAGCCTTGCCGCGGCTTGCGAGCCGGGTGTAGCGTCCGCGGCATCGGGAGGGCCCCTCCCGCGACGCGAAGGAGAGAATCTATGCGCGACGGACGGCGACGAGGCACACGCCTCGCGACGATTGCGGCAGCCGCCGCAGCCACGGCGGGCCTCGTGCTCGCACCCGCGATCCCAGCGATGGCGTTCGCACCGGTCGAACTCGGCGGCTCCGCCTGCGGCAGCCCCATCTCGTTCATCCGAACGGCATCGACCGGGATCACCAACCACAACCGAGACTGGGTCCAGCGAGCCCAGTGGAACAATGGAACAATCATCATCTACCGCAAGTCCAACCACCCCGGCACGTTCTCGCAGTCATCGGTGACGAGCATCGAGCCGGCGTATCTGGACGTCGTCCAGAAGGGCTGCGGCGAAGGTCCGCTGATCTGACGGCGCGCTGCGGGTCACGCCAGGAACCGCGATCGGCATCGGCCGCCGTCGTGTGAGACGTGACCCGCAGCTGCGTCCGCGGTTCACCTCGACGCGGCACTGACCGTCGAGGTGCGCCCGCCGTGGCGTCGGATGCGGTGATCCGAGGATCACGCGTGCCGGCCGACCGGCTAGTCTCTCGCGCAGGAGGTGCGCATGCGAGTGCTGACGAGGCGCTGGGCCGTCCTTGCTGGCGCGGTCGCGGTACTCGCGCTCTCCGGGTGCGTGACGCCGGCCGAACCGGTCAGCGGCATGCCGCCGTTGCCGGACCTCGCCCCTGGCGAGGCGGATCAGCTGATCGCCGAGGGACTCGATCAGCAATGGGCGTCGGTGGTATCCCGATGGCCCGATGCGCAACGCCCTGAAGTCGAGGTCGTCCGCCTCATCTCGCTCGCCGAATGGGGCGAGACGCAGGCTGCGTGCCTCCAAGGGCTCGGCTTCGACGTGACGACGACCGGGGACGGTGGGATCAACTTCAACGTGCCGGAGGCCCAGCAGGCTCCCCTGGCCTTGGCCCAGTACGAGTGCGCGGCCAAGTACCCCGTGGACCCTCGCTACACGACGCCGCTGACGCGCGACGAGATCGCGTTCCTCTACCGCTACCAGACGGGCGAGCTCACTGAGTGCCTCGAAGCGGCCGGATACAGTGTGCCGAGCCCGCCGTCCGAGTCGAAGTTCATCTCCGACTACCTCGGCGACGGGCCCGACTGGAGCCCATACGCCGACGTCGTGCCGAACAGCGATGCCGCCTGGCAGGAGATCTCAACGAAGTGCCCGCAGGTGCCTCACGGGTTCCGCGGCTTCTGACGCCGCCCATTCGACACACGGCCGTCAGGCTCCGAACCCGCACGTCGTCGCGTCGAGTCCGGAGTCTGACGGCCGAGGGCCGAGGGCCGAGGGCCGAGGCTCAGACGTAGCAGCCTGCCGCGGCGTATCCGATGCTCGGAGCGGTTGCGATCGTGTCGTTGGCCAGCACCTTCGCCGACCCGTAGAAGTGGTATTCGGAAGCGCCGGTGCCTGGCCACCAGTACCCGGCATA
>DATMFB010000081.1:0-5926 GCA_035556395.1 Microbacteriaceae bacterium | reverse complement strand
CGTTCCAGTCCGTGACGACGTCGGCCCGCGCCGTCAGCGCCAACCAGCACGCGGTGCCGCTGCCGCGCCCGCTTGTCGGCAGCGCCGAGCCGCATTTCTCCTTCGCCGGGCTCAAGAGCGCGGTTGCGCGCGCCGCGGCTTCGGGCGAGCATCGCACCGCCGACCTCGCCGCCTCCTTCCAGCAGGCGGTCGTCGACTGCCTCGTCGACCGCAGCCGCATCGCGCTCGCTGCCTGCCCCCGGGCCACCGCCTTCGTCGTCGCGGGGGGCGTCGCCGCCAACGGCGCGATCCGCACGGCTCTCGCCGATCTAGCGCACCGCTTCGACAGGCGCTTCGTCGCGCCGCCGCTGTGGCTGTGCACCGACAATGGCGCGATGATCGCGGCGCTCGGCGCGCAGCTCGTCATCGCGGGACGCGCGCCGAGCGGCCTCGCCTTCGGCGCCGACTCGACGCTGCCGGCGACGGTCGTCCAGTCCTAGCCGGTCGTTCTCGCGGCGGCGGTCGTGGTCGTCCGCGCCCGGATTCGCCGCGGGCACGAGCAAAGGGCGGCCCGACCTTCTGGTCGGACCGCCCTTGCGTGCTCGGGATCGCTACGACCTCTCGGCGTTGCTCCGCGCGCGGAGGCCGCGCACGATCCCGACGGTTGCGGCCGCCACCGCGCCGAGCGCGGCGAGGACGAAGGCGACCCAGGTCGGCATGCCGGCGATCGGCTTGGTCGCCGCGCTCGCCGTCGTGCCGCCCGTCGTCTCGGCGTCGTCCGTCGCGGCCTTGCTCGGCGCGCTCGGCTCGAGGACCGGCTCGAGGAGGCCTCGCGCGTCCCGCTCGACGACGTGCTCCACCTCGACCTCAGCGGTCGGTGCCGGCGCGGCGCCGCCCTGCGTCGAGCCAGATTCCGGGGACTCCGCGGACTCCGAGGCCGGCGCGGGCTGCGACGGCTCGACCGGCTCGGACGGCTGCTGCGGCTCGACCGGCTCGTCGACCGGCAGCGTCTCGACGACGTGCAGCGCGACCTGGACGTACTCGGTCACGAAGCCGTTCGCGTCCTCGATGCTGTAGTGCATCGTGTCGTCACCGACGTAGCCCGCGTCCGGCGTCCAGGTGAAGGAGCCGGTCGCGAAGTCGAAGTCGGTCACGGTGCCGTGCTGCGGCTGGCCATAGGCGCGGACCGTGAAGGCATCGCCGTTCGGGTCGGTGTCGTTCGCGAGCAGGTGCTTCGGCGCGGCGACGACGAGCTGGGTGCCCGGGGTCGTCCAGTAGGCGTCCGCACCCGCGACCGGGAGTTCGGCCGCGTTCGGCACGATGTGGATCCGGACGGTCACCATGGAGGTGCTCAGCCCGCTCGGGTCCTTCGCGACGTACTGGAACCAGTCGATGCCGCTCGTCTGCTGCCGGTCGCCGACGTAGGTGAAGGCCCCGGTCGCGAGGTCGAACGCTGTGATGGTGCCGTTCACGGGCTGCGTGTAGGAGTCGATCACGAGGGCGTCGCCGTCGATGTCGATGTCGTTCGCAAGCAGGCCCGCGGCGGCATCGATCGTGAGCGTCGTGCCCTGCAGCACGTCGAGGTAGTCGTCCTGGATGCCTTCCGGCGCGTGCTCGACCATCGCGTCCGCGGTGACCTCGACGGTGACCTCGGCGAGCGCGCTCGCGGCGCCGTCGACGTCCTTGACCGAGTAGTAGAAGTGGTCGGTCCCGAGGAAGCCGGCGTTCGGCGTGTAGACCAACGCGCCGCCCGCGGTGATCGTGACCGCGCCGTTCATGGGCGTGGTCGACGAGTCGAACGCGATCGGGTCGCCGTCCGGGTCGCTGTCGTTCGCGAGGAGGCCGGCGGCTGCGTCGATGACGAGCGTCTGCCCCTCCTGCACGGTGTACGCGTCGGCCGCGGCGATGGGCGCCTGGTTCGTCGTCGTCACGGTGAACGTCACGTCGACGAAGTCGCTGACGTGACCCGCCGGGTCGAGCAGCCGGTAGTGGAAGCTCGTCTGCCCGAGGAATCCGGCGGCGGGGGTGAAGGTGAACGCGCCCGTCGTGGCGTCGAGGTCGAGCACGCCGTCGAGCGATCCGGTGAACGCCATCACCGAGAGCGTCGTCGAGTCCGGGTCGCTGTCGTTCGCGAGGAGGCCGCTCGCCGCGTCGACGACGAGGACGGCGCCCTGCTTGACGCTGTACGCGTCGGCGACGGCGACCGGCGCGATGAGGTCCTGGAGCGTGGTGATCGTGACGAGCCCGGCGTCCGTGCCGCCCTTGCCGTCGCTGACGGTGTAGGGGATCTGGACGGTGCCGGTCCACTGCGCCGAGGGGGGCTGCCAGTCGAAGTCGCCATAGACGTTCCCGCTGAAGGTGCCGATCGCGGGCGGCGTCCAGCTGACGCTGAGCGTGTCGCCGTCGATGTCGGTGTCGTTCGCGAGGACGTTGCCGATCTGGTGGGTGCCGAGCGGCTTGAAGTAGACGTCGTCGACGGCGACCGGTGCCGTGTTGACGACGTTGCCGATCGCGATCGTCACGGTCGCGTACTCGCTGTAGAGGCCGTCGGCGTCGCGCACCCGGTAGGTGAACGAGTCGTAGCCCTGGTAGTTCGATGCGGGCTGGTACTTGAACGTGCCGGCTGCCGGGTCGACGGCGTAGATCGTGCCGTGCGATGGAGTGGTGAAGCCGTCGATGAGGATCCACGACTCCGCGTCGGTGTCGTTCGCCTTGACCTGGAAGATGGTCTGTGCGTTCTTCGCGATCGCGAAGAAGTCGTCGACGGCGACGGGTGCCGTGTTCATCGGCGCGTCCTCGGGTGCCTCGGGTGCCTCGGGGGAGAAGTCCTCGGGCGCCTCCTCGGCGGCGAGCACGATCTCCGGCTCGCCGCCTTCGGCGTCGTCGGCGTGCGCGGCGCTGGTGCCGGCGAGGATGGCGACGCCGAGCGCGAGCGCGGCGGCGGTGGTCGCGGCGAGGCCGCGCATGGCGAGCGCGCAGCCGCGCTCGCGTTCGGTGTCGTTCTTCTTCGAGAACGCGATGGGAGCAAGCATCGTGAGTTTCCTTCGGTTGGGTGGAGCTGGGGGTCATGGGCGCCGTTCTGGCGCGGTACCACGTTCCCGCGGGCGCCCCGCTCCCCGGATGGGGAGCACCTGCTCAACTCGCGAGTGACGGATTACTCATCCGTGCGCGACTACCTATCCGGCGGTTCGCTAGCATTCGTGTCGGGCCGGGGGGAAGGAACGCGATGGCCGTGCTGACGCAGGCTGCCGACGAGTGGCCGCTCGTCGCCCGCGAGGCCGCGCTGTCGGCCCTCGACGCGGTCACGCGGGGCGATGCGACGGTCGCGACCATCCACGGCGCCCCGGGCACCGGCAAGTCGAGGCTCGCCGCCGAGTTCGCGCTGCGTGCCGAGGCCGCGGGCCTCGGCGTGGTCCGCTCGTTCGGGAACCCGTTGCTCACGGCGGTCCCGCTCGGTGCGCTGCTGCCCGATCGCATCGCGCTCGACATCGGCGGCGGCGACCCCGGCGCGCTGGTGCCGATCGTCGAGGCCCGGCTCCTCGAGTTCGCCGGGGACCGGTCGGTGGTGGCCGTCGTCGACGACATCCAGCACCTCGATCCCACCTCGCTCGGCGTCCTGAGTCGGCTCGTCGCGGCCGGCCGGATCCGGCTCGTCGCCGTGATCGCGAGCGGCGAGCCGCTGCCGGACGAGGTCACCGCGCTGTGGACGACCACGCGGTTCGTCCGCGTCGAGCTGGAGCCGATGACCTACGACGAGGTGCACGAGCTGCTGGAGGCCGTCTTCGGGGAGCGCGTCGCGCCGCGCTCCGCCGTGCACCTCGCCGACGTCGCGGCGGGACACCTGCTCTTCCTGCGCGAGATCACGCTCGACACGCTCCGGCGCGGCACGCTCGCCCGCACCGACGGCGGCAGCTGGCGGCTCGCCGACCATCCGGGCGCCCCGCCGCTGCTGCGCGACCTGCTGCGCGCCCGCCACCGGCGGATGACGCCCCCGCAGCGGGACGTCGCGGAGCGGCTCGCCGTCTGCGGCGAGATCCCCGTCCGGCAGCTCCGCGTGCCGGGGGCGCTGGAGGCGCTGGAGGAGCTCGAGCACGCCGGCATCGTGGCGATGTCCGGCCGGGTCGACCTGCTCGCCAGAATCGCCCACCCGCTCATGGCCGAGGCGATCGCCGATTCGGTCTCCAGCCTTCGACGGCTCGCCCTGCTGACCGAGCAGGCGGAGATCGCGGAGGACTCGGGCAGCGGCGGTGAGAGCCGTGCCGTGACCTGGCGGCTCGAGGCGGGGCTGCCGATCGACCCGGAGCACGTCCGGTCGGCCGCGGCGCTCGCATATCAGTCGGGCGATCTGCTCACGGCGAGGACGCTCACGCAGGCGGCGCTGCGCACCCGCGACGATCCGGCGATCCTGCTGCTGCACGGGCAGGTGCTGTCGCGGATGGGGCGGGCGAACGAGGCGCTGGCCGCCTTCGCCACCGCGATGCGGCTCGCCGATGACCTCCTCGCGCCGGCGCTCGCGGCGGAGATCGCGCTCGCCCGTTCGACCCTGCTCGACGGACACTCCGAGGCGCTCTCGGAGATCGACGAGGCGATCCGGCGCTTCGGCCTCCTGCCCCGCCTCGGGCTCGTCCGGGCGAGGATCCTGCTGCGCGAGGAACGCGCCGCGGAAGCCCTCGCATGCCTCGACGCGCTGGAGATCGCCGACGACGAGGTCCTCGAGGCCGAGGCGTCGTCGGCTCGCGCTCGGGCGCTGGCCTCGCTCGGCCGGATCGACGAGGCGCTCGCCGCCGCGCGTGCGGCGGTCGCGGTCGCCGAGTCGCTCGGCGCCGACGCGCCGCCGGGGGTCACCATCCACGAGACGCACCTGGATCTCGCGGAGGTGCTCCTGCAGACGCTCGATCTGGTGCCGGCGCGAGAGTCGGCGATGATCGCGCTGCGCGGCACGTTCGGCGCGGACGACGAGATCTTCGCCCGCGCCGTCGAGCTCACGCTCGGTCGGATCGCGTACTTCGAGGGCGACCTGGACGCGGCCGAGCGCTGGTTCAACGACACCAGGGCCGGTGCGCTCCTGCTCGGTCCCGAGATCTTCGTCCCGGCCGCGACGAGCGGGCTGTCGATGGTCGCAGCCTGCCGCGGTGCCTTCGACGATGCGAGACGTCACCTCGAGTGGATCCGCGGTGCCGACGACCGGACGAATGCCCCCGCGATCGCCCCGTTGTGGCTCGCGGGCTGCGCGGGCGAGCCGGACCGTGCGGTCGCGGGGCTCGCGGAGGAGGCGCAGCGGCTGCGAGGGCAGGGGCACGAGACCTTCGCGACGGGCGTGCTCGGCATGCTCATCGAGCTGGATCGCGCCGAGGCAGCCGTGCCGCTCAGCGGACGGATCGCCGCGGACTCGCCGAGCCGCTACGCGGCGCTCACGGCGGACCACGCGCTCGCGGTCGCCGAGGGCGACGGCACGCGGCTGGAAGAGCTCGCCGACGAGTGGGAGCGGCTCGGTTCGCGACGGTTCGCGGCGACCGCGTTCGCCGCCGCGGCGAGGGCGCGGCGTGCGGCGGGCGACGCCCGCGGTGCAGCGGCGGCCCAGGCTCGGGTCGAGGAGCTGGCCGCTCGCTGCGGGGGCCTCATGACGCCCGTGCTGTGGTTCGCCGACGAGCTGTCGCCGCTCACCCGGCGCGAGCGGGAGATCGCGGCGCTCGCCGCGGGGGGTCTCAGCAGCAAGGAGATCGCGGTCAGGCTGTTCCTCTCGTCCCGGACCGTCGACAATCACCTGCAGTCGGTGTACGGCAAGCTCGGCATCCGCGGTCGCGCGGAGCTCGCTGCGGCGATCTGACGCTCAGGCGTCGATGGGGCGAGCGGCGACGACCTGCTCGCGGATGAGCTCGATCCGCTCGTGGACGGCGGCGACGCCGACGTCGGAGACCCCGAGATCCCGAAGCGTCATGACGAGATG
>DATMFB010000080.1:0-10387 GCA_035556395.1 Microbacteriaceae bacterium | reverse complement strand
GTCCAGCGCATCGACTTCGTCGACGACATCACCGTGGTCGACGTCCGATACCGCGCGCAGAGCAGCCGCGCCCTCGTCAGGAGCGCCCAGTGACCACCGTCGCCGAGCGCATCGACGAGCTCGCCCCGATCGGCCTCGACGACCTCGTCGCCGAGTCGGCGCTGCTGACCCGCATCGATCGCAAGTACATCCTGCCGCGCGCGGTCGCCGAGCAGCTCGTCGCCGGCCTCGACGCCGGCACCCGCGTGCTCGAGATCGACGGCCGCCGCGCCTTCGACTACGACACCGTCTACTTCGACACCCCCGACCTGCTGAGCTGGCGGCTGGCCGCGCACTCGCGGCGACGGCGCTTCAAGGTCCGCACCCGACTCTACTGCGACTCGGCCACCGCGTATCTCGAGGTGAAGACCCGCGGCGCGAGGGGCGCGACCGTCAAGGAGCGCATCGACTATCCGATCGAAGCGCGCGATCGGCTCACCGACGAGGGCTTCGAGTACGCGGAGGAGTCGCTGACGCCCCTCGGGCTCGAGCCCATCGACGTCACCGAGCTCATCCCGACGCTCGTCTCCCGCTACCGGCGCACGACGTTCGCCCCTCCCGGCACGGGCCTGCGCGCCACGCTCGACACCGAGCTGTCGTGGGAGACCCCCGATGGACGGCAGCTCCGCCTCCCGGCCACGGCGATCGTCGAGACGAAGTCGGGAGCCCAGACCTCGAGCATCGACCGGGCGCTCTGGCGCGCGGGCCACCGGCCCGTCGGCATCAGCAAGTACGGCACCGGGCTCGCGGCCATCCGCGAGGACCTGGTCGCGAACAAGTGGACCCGAGTGCTCAGGCAGCACTTCGGACAGGAAGGAGGCGCACGATGCGCCGCATGAACAAGGGCGGCTTCTCCGCCGGAATCGTCGCGGTCGGTGTCGCCGGCCTGATCCTCGCGGGGTGCGCGAGCACGCCGGCGACCACCGCCACCCCGAGCAGCACGCCCACCACCACCTCCACCATCGAGGTCTCGACGACCTCGTCGCTCGCGGAGCGCGTGCTCGCCGAGAACGAGAACGCGACCGTCGTGCGCGAGGACGAATGGTCCGAGGCCGATGCGATCGATGTGGCGCTGAACGGCGGCGCCGCGAGCGCACCCGAGGGCGTCGCCGTCGCGGGCTCGACCGTGACGATCACCGCCGCCGGCGTCTACCGACTGACCGGGACGCTGAACGGCCAGGTCGTCGTCGATGCCCCCGAGGACGCGCTCGTCGTCCTCATCCTCGACGGCGCGACGATCTCGAGCACGACGAGCGCAGCGATCGCCGTGCTGTCGGCGGACGATGTCGCCGTGCACCTCGCGGCGGGCTCGAAGAACTCGCTCTCCGACGCCTCGTCCTACGCCGAGGACGCCGACGTGAACGCGGCGCTGTTCAGCGAGGAGGACCTCACGATCAGCGGGAGCGGCTCGCTCACCGTGACCGGGAACGGCGGCGACGGCATCACCTCGGAGGACGACCTCGCGATCATCGGCGGGACGATCACCGTCGTGGCCGCCGACGACGCGTTGCGGGGCAAGGACTCGCTCACGATCGAGGACGGCGTGCTCGACCTGACCGCGACCGCCGGGCACGCGCTCAAGGCGGACAACGAGGAGGAGGTCGGGCGCGGCTACGTCGTCATCGAGGGCGGGACGCTCACCGCGACCGCAGGCGAGGATGGGATCAACGCGCAGACCGACGTCGTCATCACGGGCGGCGACCTGACGCTCTCCGTCGCCGACGACGGCATCCACGCGGAGCAGATCCTCGCGATCGACGGCGGAGTGCTGACGATCGCGCAATCGAACGAGGGCCTCGAGGCGTTCCACATCGAGATCGCGAGCGGCGAGATCGACGTCACGTCGAGCGACGACGGACTCAACGCCTCCGGCGGCGACGCGGCGAGCAGCGGCATGGGCGGGGACATGGCCGACGGCGGGCAGCAGCTCATCATCACGGGCGGGCAGCTCACGGTGCGCGCCGAGGGCGACGGGCTCGACTCGAACGGCTCGGTGTCGATCAGCGGCGGGACGACGGTCGTCTTCGGACCGACGCGCGCGGACAACGGCGCGCTCGATGCGAACGGCTCGTTCATCATCTCCGGCGGCACGCTCATCGCGCTCGGCTCGGCAGGCATGGCCGAGTCGCCCGACGCCGAGTCGCCTCAGGGATGGGTCGCGACGACGGCGTCCGGCGCCGCCGGCACGACGGTGCAGGTGCTCGACGGCTCCGGTGCCGTCCTCGTCGAGGTCCTCGCGGAGAAGCAGTTCGAGACCATCATCGCCTCGGCCCCCGGGATGACGAACGGCGCGACCTACACGGTCTCGGTCGGCGGCTCGAGCACCTCGGTCACAAGCGGCCAGGCGATCGCCGGCGGCTTCGGCGGCGGACCAGGAGGCGGCATGCCCGGCGGCGGCCAGCCGCCCGTCAACCGGCGATGAGTCTCGATCGGTAGGCGGCAGGCGACTCGCCGAACGCGTCCTTGTACGCCCGGCCGAACTGGGACGGCGTTCTGAAGCCCCAGCGCAGGCCGATCGACGCGACCGGCTCGGCGATCCTCGCCGGGTCGGTCAAGTCGCGCCGGCACCGCTCGAGGCGGCGCGTCAGGATGTGCGCGGAGATCGTGAGGCCCGCGTCGTGGAAGACGCCGTGCGCCCGGCGCAACGACATGTAGTGGGCCGCGGCGATCACCCCAGGGCTCAGGTCGGGATCGAAGAGGTTGCGCTCGATGTACCCGAGCATGTCGTCGAGATCATCGCCCGATGACCACCGGGGCGGACGCTCGGGCGACCCGAGCCGACTCTGGAAGAGCGTCACGAGCAGGTCGAGCGCGTTGTGTGCGGCGAGGCTGCGCGCTCGGGCCGGCATCTGCTCCGACACCTGGTCGAACGTCGTCAGCAGCGCGCCGATCGCCGGCGTGAGCCCGTCTCCGGCCGCGAACCGCGTCGCGCTCAGCTCGCGCATCCCGGCGCGCGAGACGTCGACGAGCCGCTGCGGCAACCGCACGCACAGGCTGCGGTAGTCGTCGCTGCTCGCGACCGACGCGGGCTCGGTCGTGTCGAAGAACGTCAGGTCGCCGGGCCGCACGATCGCCGACCGGTTCCCCTGTGAGAACTCCCCCTCTCCCTCCAGCTGGAGGCACACGAGGTAGTCCGCCCGTGCATCGTCCTCGATGCTGTCGGCGCCGCGATGCGAGACGTGGCGACCCGTCGACATCCCGATGAACTCGATGCCCGCGACGTCGCGCACGCGGAACGAGCCGTGGAAGCGCTGCGGCTCCTCCGCCTCGACGGCGAACCGCATGAACGACTTGGCGAGCAGCGTGCCCCAGTCGCGGACGTCGTCGACCGTCTCGGCACCGTCGACGGACGGTGCCGGTTCCGACATCAGCTGCGCCACCTGGACTCCTCTTCGAGTGCAGCACGGACAGCGCTGCCCGTCGAGGGCTGTGCACTCGGTGGACAGGCGTCTGCATCCTACGCCGATGCGCCGTGCGCCGCCCCGGTCGTACCGTGCCTGGACGACCGGCCGCCGTGGCCGGGCGCCAGGCAACGGAGCTGGAGCAATGACGCAGAACCCGACCCCCGAAACCGACATTCCCGTCCTCATCGCCGGCGGCAGCCTCGTCGGCATGACGACCGCCGTGCTGCTCGGCAGCCAGGGCGTGCCCTCGCTCGTCGTCGAGCGCCACCGCGGGACCGCGATCCACCCGCGCGCGGCACTCATCCTGCAGCGCTCGATGGAGGTCATGCGCAGCGTCGGGCTGGAGAACGCCATCCGGGAGCGCTCGGGCGAGAAGTTCGACCAGGACGCGGCGATCATGGCCGTCGTCAGCCTCGCGGGCGAGGAGATCGCCTGGTACCTGCCGAAGCTCAACGACGGCGTTCGGGATCTCAGCCCGTCGGAGCGGCTCTTCGCCTCGCAGATCGCGATCGAGCCGCTGCTCGACCAGCGCGCCCGGGAGCTCGGGGCCGAGGTGCGGTTCGGCAACGAGCTCGTCGACTTCGAGCAGGACGCCGACGGCGTCACGGCCCGACTGCGAGACCGCGACGACGGGACCATCTCCACGGTGCGCGCCCGCTATCTCGTCGCCGCCGACGGTGCGCGCAGCGGTATCCGCGAGCAGCTCGGCATAGGCCAGTCCGGACGCGGGACGTTCTCCAAGAGCGTCACGATCTACTTCCACGCCGACGTGCAGCCGCTGCTGCGCGGCCGGAGCCTCGGCGTCATCATGGTCGTCAACGAGACGCTGCAGGGCTTCTTCCGGATCGAGAAGCCCTACGAGTCGGGCTTCCTCGCCGTGCACGGGCTCGGCGACCCGGCGAACCCGAACAGCGACCTCTGGACGGGCCTCGACGACGAGCGCTGCATCGAGCTCGTCCGCGCCGCCCTCGGGGTGCCCGACATCGACGTGACCATCGACGACGTCATGCAGTGGCAGGCGAGCGCCGACGTCTCGGATCGCTTCCAGGACGGTCGGGTCTTCCTCGTCGGGGACGCCGCGCACGTCATGCCGCCCTACGGCGGCTACGGCGGCAACACGGGCATCCAGGACGCGCACAATCTGGCCTGGAAGCTCGCATCGGTGTTGCGCGGCGAGGCCGGTCCGGAGCTGCTCGCGACCTACGAGGCGGAGCGGCGGCCCGTCGCCCGGTTCACGGCCGAGCAGGCCTACGCCCGATACGTCGCGCGGGCGGCGCCCTCGCTCAAGGAGCTCGGCGTCGAGCCGACCGTGAGCGACGCGAACATCGACCTGGGCTACCGCTACCGCTCCTCGGCGATCGTCGAGGAGGCCGACCAGGCCTTCGAGGTGCAGGGCGATCCGCGCGAGGCGGGCGGACTGCCGGGCACCCGCGCGCCGCACCACCCCGTCGAGCTCGACGGCCGGCCGATCTCGACGATCGATCTCTTCACCCGTCACCCCGTGCTGCTGGCCGCCCCGGATGGCAAGGCCTGGGCGGACTTCGCGAGGGCTGCGGCCGGTCGGCTCGGGACGATCGTCGAGACGCACGTCGTCGGCGACGACCTCGCCGATGTCGAGGGCGGCTTCGCGGAGCGCTACGGCCTGACCGACTCCGGCGCCGTGCTCGTGCGGCCCGACGGGATCGTCGCGTGGCGCGCCCGATCGGCCGACGATGCCGCGGAAGGGGTCCTCGCGGCGCTCGGCGCGCTGCTCGGACGGACGGAGGTCCTGACTACGGCTGGATCCGCTTGAGGATGTGGGCCGGGATCGCGAACGCGAGCGACACCCCGAGGATGGCCGCGGCGAAGAGCAGTGCCTCGAAGCCGGGGACCGCGAACGCGAGCGTGAACAGGTACATGCTCCCCAAGAAGATGATGAGGGCGACGATGAACGCGAAGACCTTCACGGGATCAGTCTAGAGGACACCGTGGGTCCGGCGGCCGCCCACGAACGTCGCGGCGACGGGCATGTCGCGCAGCGCCGTCGGGTCCCCGAGCGGGTCGGCGTCGAGCAGCACCAGATCGGCCGGCTCCCCCGCACGGATCGCCGAGCGCACCGAGCAGGCGAGCGCCTCGCCGGCGCCGATCGCCTGCTCCGGGTGCCACGGCTCCCGGCCCTCGCGGGAGCGCAGCACGGCGGCCGAGATCGCGTGCCACGGGTCGAGCGCAGCGACCGGCGCGTCGGATCCGAAGCGCATCCGCACGCCGGCGGCGAGGAGCGAGCGGATGAGGAACCCGCGCCGCGTGCGCCCCGCCCAATAGCGGTCGGCGATGTCGCGGTCGTCCATGGCGTGCTCCGGCTGGATGCTCGCCTCGATGCCGCCTGCGGCGAACCGCTCGACGTCGGGGTCGAGGAGCAGCTGGGCGTGCTCGATCCGACCGCCGGTCCCGAGCTCGATCATCGCGTCGAGCGCGAGCCGGTTCGCCTCGTCGCCGATCGCGTGCACCGCGGGCTCGAGGCCGATCGACATCGCGCGGCGCAGCTGCTCGCGCAGCTCGTCCGGGCCGACGGCGAGCACGCCGTGGTCGTGCGTCCCCGGATACGGGTCGACGCAGTAGGCGGTCCGGGTGCCGAGGGAGCCGTCCGTGATGGTCTTGAACCGGCCGACGCTCAGGAGCGGGCCGAGCGCGACTCCGGTCGAGAGGCCCTCCGCCGCGGCTCGGTCGAGGTCCGGGGCGTAGACGCCGGCCTCGACCCGCAGCACCCCGAACCCGGCCGCGGTGCGGCGGCGCCAGCCGTCGAGGTTGTAGCCCATCTCGAGATCGTGGATCCCGACGACGCCGCGCTCCGCCGCCGCCCTCGCCGCCTCGGTCGCCCACGCATCGCGTTCCGCCGGATCGGCGTCATCGAGGCGCCCGAGGATTGCGAACCCCGCCTCCTCGCGCAGCAGTCCCGTCGGGTGCTCGCCGGCGCCGAAGCGCGCGAGCGCGGCGCCGTTGAGCCAGCAGCAGTGCAGGTCCGCCGAGACGAGGACGACCGGACGGTCGGGGAACGCGCCGTCGAGCAGCGCCCGATCGGGCGCTGCCGGCCAGAGGGCATCCCGGAACGACCGGCCCACGACGAGGTCCGCGCCGGGCGGTGCGGCGGCGATGACGATCGCCGCGGCCTCGGCGGCCGAGCGCGCCGACGCGAGGTCGATGCGCCGGCGCGAGGACGCCCACTGGTCGAAGTGGACGTGCTCGTCCCAAAGCCCGGGGATGAGCCACCGCCCCTCGGCGTCGACCACCTCTCCCCCATCGACTGTGCACTTCTTCGGGGGATCCGCGGCGTGTCGGGTTGGAAACTGCACAGTCGATGGAGCGAGGGAGGTGATTTGGCCGGCGTCGACCGTGACGTCGACGAGCCCGCTCGCGAGCCTCGCGTTGCGGATGAGGAGGTCAGGCATCGGGGATCGCCCGGCGCACCTCGGCCGCGAGCGCCGGGTACTTCGCCGCGAGGTCGTCGGCGATCCGGGCCATGACCTCCGGCGACTTGTTCTGGCTCAGCTTGGCGCGGGCGTCGAAGCGGGTGACGCGCAGCCGGAAGCCGCGCGTCCCCTTCGCGATCCGCCGGGAGCCCGCCTCGTCGCTTGCGAGCGACCGTCCGCCCTCGCGATGCTGCTCGAAGTGGTCGGTCAGGCGGGACAGGACCTGATAGTTCTCCTCGTCGTCGAGGATCTCCGGGACGCCGTAGAGATGCGCCGTCAGGTGGTCCCAGGTGGGGACGTTCTCCCCCGGCTCGTAGACGCTCGGGCTCACGTAGCCGTGTGGGCCCTGGATGATGACGAGCATCTCGTGCTCGCCGAGCTCGTGCAGCTCGTCGTCGGGCCGGCCGACGTGGCTCACCAGGACGATCGTCGCCGGGTCGGCGGGGTCCTCCTCGAGGATCACGGGATAGTGCGAGCCGACGAGCCCAGCCGCGGTCGGCGAGACGATCGTCGCCCACGGATTGCCTCGGACGAGATCCTTCACCCACTCGGGGTCGGTCACGATGTAGCGGGGCGTGTGGCGCACCGGATCAGCCTCGCACGAAGCGGACCATCGGGACGAGGCGGTCGCCCAGCCGCAGCGGCTCGACCGGCTCCGTGCTCCGGGAGAACGCGAGGCGCTCGAGCAGGCGGATGCTCCGCGCGTTCTCGGCGCCGACCTGGGCGCGGAGCCGTGGGTGGCCGAGCGAGCCGAGCCGGTCGATCAGCTCGCTCGCCGCCCGATATGCGACGCCCTTCCCCTCGAGCGCCGCGTCGATCCAGTACCCGATCTCCGGCCGGTCACCGAGAAGCCGTGCCCCGAGCGAGCCGACGATCCGCCCCTCGAGTCGGACCGCGAAGTCGAGCTCCTCACCGCGCGCGGTCCGCTCCGCCGCGCCGCCCTGGAACGCGCGGATCGACTCGAGTGTCGGCGGCTGCTGCGCCCAGGGCTCCCATCGGGCGAGCCGCTCGATGTTCCGTGCGACGACGTCCAGGTACTCCTGTGCGAACGAGGGATCCATCGGGTCGAGCTCGAGCTCGCCGTCGGGATTCAGGCCTGGCAGCTCGGACACCAGTAGAGCTTCCGCCCCGCCGCGATCTCCATCGCGATCGGCGTCCCGCAGACGCGGCACGGCTCGCCCGTGCGGTGATAGACCCAGTGCCGGTCGTCGCGGTGCGCGAGCGCGCGCCGCTTCGCCTCCCCGCGCAGCCCGTCCATCGTGAGCATCTGACCCGTCTCGACGCCGACCTTGAGCAGCTTGACCCAGTCGCGCCAGAGCCCCCGCACGACGTCCTCGGGTACCAGCCTGCCCGGCGTGAAGGGCGACTGCCGCGCCCGGAAGAGCATCTCGGCGCGGTACACGTTGCCGATGCCGGAGACGACCGACTGGTCCATGAGCAGCAGGCCGATGGGCGTCGACTTCGCGCGCACCGTCGCGACGAACCGGTCCTCGGCCGCCTTGCCCCGGTCGACGAGCGGGTCGGGGCCGAGGCCCGCGATGACCCGCGCGACCGCGACCGAGTCGATGACCTCGCAGACGGTCGGCCCGCGGAGGTCGGCGACGGCGTTCTGCGTCAGCAGGCGCGCGCGGACCTGGCCGATGGGCTCGGGCGGCCAGATGTCGCCCTTCGACTCGCCTCCGGCTCGCTCAGGGAGCGGTGTCTCGGACTCCGCCATTCGGATCCGGGTGCGACGAGGGGCGCCGATCGACCACGGCGAGTCCTCATGCGCGCCGACGACCGTGTCGGTCCTCGCGTGGGCGGAGACACCGCGTTCTCCCGTGACGGCCGCATCGACGACGGTGCCGCGCTGGTTCGTCTGGCCCATCCGACCGCCGGCCGACGCGGTCGTGTCGTCGACGGTGATGTCGCCCGCGAAGTCCCAGGCGCCGTACATCCCGAGATGGACGCGCAACCAGAGGCCGCCCTCGAACTCGAGGAACATCTGCTTGCCGACCGCCTTCGCGAGGGTCATAACGTGCCCGTCGATGAGCTCGGCGTCCGTCGCGAAGCGCCCCTGCGGGCTCGAGACGGCGACGGGGCCGGCGTCGACGAAGTGCCGCGCGAACTGCCGCGCGATCCGATGGACGGAGTGACCCTCTGGCATCAGGCGCCGAGGACGTCGTGACCGGCGATCGCGCCCGTCGTCTCGTACTCGGCGAGCTGCTCGATCCGGCGCTCGTGGCGCTCCTCGAAGCTGAACGGCGTCGCGATGAAGAGGTCGATGAAGCGCTTCGCCTCCTCGACCGTGTGCTGGCGCGCGCCGATCGAGATGACGTTCGCGTCGTTGTGCTCCCGGGCGAGCGTCGCCGTCGCGTCGCTCCAGACGAGGGCCGCTCGCGCGCCGCGCACCTTGTTCGCCGCCATCTGCTCGCCGTTGCCGGAGCCGCCGAAGACGACGCCGAGCGCGTCATTGCCGGCCTCCTGGTCCAGGACCGTCGCGACGGCCGCGTTGATGCAGAACGACGGGTAGTCGTCGACCGGGTCGAACGACTGCGGCCCGTGGTCGACGACGTCGTGCCCCGCGGCGCGCAGATGCGCCTGCAGCTCCTGGCTGAACTCGAGTCCCGCGTGGTCGGTGGCGATGTGGATCCGCATGGTTTCAGCCTAGGAGAGCCAGCGCAGGTCGCGCCCGTGCGGCGAGCAGAACGCGAGCTGGCGGCCGTCGAGCGCGAGCTCGAAGTCGCTCGGCAGCGCGGCGAGCTCGGGATGCTCGCCCGCCGGCGTCGTCCAGTCCAAGGGCGAGACGCCGTGCCACTCGTTCGAGATCCAGTGGCCGGGCAGCGCCGCGACGCGTTCGGCGAACTGGGCGCGCGCGCCCGGCGTCAGATACATGAGCACCGCGGTGTGGAAGACGATGAGCGTCGCGCCGTGGGGCGCGTGCGCCGCGACCTCCTCGAGCCGGTCGAGCACGTCGCCCGTGAACATCCGCGGCGGCTCGGACGCCGCGATCGCCGCCGCGGCGCGCAACCGTCGCCGGCGGTCCTCGTGCTCGGGCCAGATGAGGGCGTCCAGCCAGGCGACGTCGTCGGACGACGCGGCGTCGAGCGGGTTGAGGTCGATGCCGGCGCGCCAGACGATCTCCGGGACCCGATCGGGGAGCGGCGCGGCACCCGTCACCGCGCAGTCGATGACGACGCGGCTCTCGCCGTCCGGCGGGTCGATCGAGACGAGACCGTCCGCCGTCCGATACCGGTACGAGTAGCGGTCGGGATACAGGTCGAGGCCGGCCGACACCCCCACCTCGAGGAGGGCGACCGGGGCGTCGCCCGCCGCGAGCGCGATGAGCGGCAGGATGGGGGCGCACCTCGCCGCCTCGTTCGTCTGGGTCGCTCGCACGAGCGCGACCTCGCGCACCTCGTCCCAGGAGCCGAGCAGCCATTCGCGGAACGCGCCCGGATCGCCGACCGGCGCACCGAGATATCTGGCGGCCGAGAAGACGAGGTTCGGCTGCCGCTT
>DATMFB010000079.1:0-23957 GCA_035556395.1 Microbacteriaceae bacterium | reverse complement strand
GGAACCCCGTCGCGTGCGCCGCGGCGATCGCCGTCTACGAGCGGATCGAGACAGGCGGGCTGCTCGAGCGGGCGAACGCGATCGGCGAGCTGCTGCTGCCGGAGCTGCGGCGACTGCAGGCGAAGTTCCCCGTCATCGGCGACGTGCGCGGGCGCGGTGCGATGCTCGCGATCGAGCTCGTCGACCCGGCGACGCGCGAGCCCGACGCGGCCTCGGTCGGCATGATCATCGCGTTCGCGATCCAGCACGGGGTCGTCCTGCTGTCCGCCGGGTCGGACGGGAACGTGCTGCGCTTCCTGCCGAACCTCGCGACCTCCGACGAGCTCCTGCTCGAGGGCGTCGCGGTCCTCGAGGCCGCGCTCGAGTCGCTCGCCTGACCGCGATCGGGTCTCGAGGTCTCGAGGTCTCGATACGCGCCTACGGCGCTACTCGACCCGCGTACGCGCCTACGGCGCTACTCGACCCGCGGCGGCGTTCCCGCGGGTCGAGTAGCCGCGCAGCGGCGTATCGAGACCTGCCACCTAATAGACGAGCACGACCTTGCCGCCGGCGTGACCCGCGGCGACGACGTCGAACGCCGCGCGGAAGTCGTCGAACGGATGCGTCGCGACGATCGGGATGACGAGGTCTCCCTCGGCCGCGAGGCGGACGAGCTCGGGGCGAGCCGCATCGCGGAGCGCGTCCGACGCGGGGTTCCCCCCGCCGATCGCCTTGCCGCCGGCCGCGAGGATCGCGGGGGTCCCAGTGATCGTCACGATCCGGGCCGGGTCCGCGACCAGTGCGACCGACGTCTCCCCCGCCTCGTCGCTGCCGAACGTGTCGACCGCGGCGTCGAACGGGCCGAGCGCCTGGAGCCGGTCGTGCAGCCCGGGTCCGTAGACGACGGGCTCGACGCCGAGCGCCCGCAGCTCCTCGTGGCGGTGCTCCGCCGCCGTCCCGACGACGCGGGCACCGCGCAGGCGGGCGAGCTGGGCGATGGCGCGACCGACGCTCCCCGACACGCCGTGCACGAGGACGGTCTCGCCCGCCTGAAGGCCGACGGTCTGCACCGCGTCCTCGGCGGTGGCGGCGACGAGCAGCAGCCCGGCCGCCTGCTCGAAGCTCAGCGCGGTCGGCTTCTGCAGCACGTCCTTCGCGGGCACCGTGAGCTCGGTCGCGTGGGCGCCCGGGATACGGAACGCGATGACCTCATCGCCGACCGCGATCGGTGAACCGTCGGCGCCGACGAGGCCGTCCGCGCCGACCGCCGTCACGACGCCGGACGCCTCGAAGCCGATCCGCAGCGGCAGCCGCTCGGGGTCGGCGCCGCGGTAGCCGGAGCCGAGCTTGAGGTCGACGGGGTTGAGCCCCGACGCCCGCACGGCGATGACGACCTCGTCGCTCCCGGGCGGGCGTGCGGCGACGTCGACGATCTGCAGGTTCTCGGGTCCGCCGTAGGCGGCGAACGCAATGGCGCGGGGCATGTCGCCACGCTACCCGGCGTCAGGGGAAGAGCGAAGCCACAGCCTCGCGGAAGTGGCTTGTGTGACGCTCCACGTCGTCCGCGGTCGTCGCGGGGCTCATGAGGGCCATGTTGTGGAACGGCGTCATGAGGATCCCGCGGTTGAGCGCGTGCAGGTGCAGATACTGTTGGAGCGCGAAGTCGTCCGCCGCAGCCGCCTCGGCGCCGTCGCGCGGGGCGGTCGGGCGGAACGAGTACTCGGCCCGCGAGCCGAGCTGCGTGACCTGCCACGGCACCCCGTGCTCCGCGATGACGGCCGCCACGCCCTCGGTCCACTGCGTCGCTCGCGCGATCATCGGCTGCCACGCCTGCGGCACGAGCACCTCGCCGAGCGTCGCGACGATGCCGGCGATCGAGAGCGCGTTGCCCGCGAGGGTGCCGCCGACGCCGCCGACGTCGATGTCCTCCAGATGCACTGAGCGGCGAACGCGATCGCCGAGCTCCGTCGACATGCCGAATGCCCCGGCGGGGACGCCGCCCGCGATCGTCTTGCCGAGCACGATCGCGTCGGGCTCGAGCCCGTGCGCGGCGGTGTAGCCGCCGGGACCGGCCGAGAGCGTGCGCGTCTCGTCGTGGATGAGGATCGCGCCGTACCGGGTGCTGAGCGCCCTGACGGCCTCAAGGTAGCCGGGCTCCGGCAGCACGATCCCGATGTTCGTCATGACCGGCTCGATCAGCACGGCCGCGATCTCGCCGGTCGCGAGCGCCTGCTGAAGCCCCGCCACGTCGTTGTACTGGACGACCGCCGTCGTCTCCGCGACCGGGACGGGCGCGCCGATCGAGCCGCGGCGCGCGACGACCGCGCCGGCGCCGTCGAGCGACGCGAAGGTCTCGTCGACGGTCCCGTGGTAGCTGAAGTCGTGAATGAGGATCTTCGGCCGGCCGGTCACGTGCCGCGCATAGCGGATGAGCGTGCGGTTCGCGTCGGTCGCCGAGAGCGTGAACTGCCACTCCGGCAGCCCGAAGCGCTCGGCGAGCAGCTCGCCGGCCTGCGCCGCCCGGCGGGTCGGGAGCATGAAGGTCGAGCCGTGCTCGAGCTGTGCCGCGATCGCCGCGACCGCGGCGGCGGGAGCGTGGCCGCTCATCGCCCCCGTGTCCCCGAGGCAGAGATCGACGTGATCGATCCCGTCGACGCACAGGAAGTGCGAGCCCCACCCCGATGCGACGTAGACGGGCCACGGGCCCGGCCACTTGCGCATCCAGAGCATCGGCACGCCGCCGGGCAGGTGCTTGGAGGCCCGCTCCCATTCCGAGCGCGAGCGCGGTCGCGCCGCGGCGAATGCCTCGGCCTCGGCCGCGGTCAGCGCCGCGAGCCGCTCCCGGTCCGGGTACACCCCCGCGCCTACCGCGTGATCCCGAGCCGCTTGCGTCGGGCCGCGGTGGCGAACTGCGTCACGACGACCGCGACGATCGCGAGGATGAAGATCGCGGACGCGATGACGTTCGCCTCCGCGGGCGGCGTCTTCTTCGTGTAGATCCACAGCGGGAACGTCGTCACCTGGCCGGCGTTGAACTTCGTGATGATGAAGTCGTCGAAGCTCAGCGCGAACGACAGCAGCGCCGCCGCGATGATGCCGGGCAGGAGCAGCGGGAGCGTGATCCGCCAGAAGACCTGGCGCGCAGAGCCGTAGAGGTCGCGCCCCGCCTCCTCGAGTGCGGGGTCGAGCGACGCGACGCGTGCCTTCACCGTCACGACGACGAACGACAGGCAGAAGAGCGCGTGGACGATGACGATGGTCCAGAAGCCCTTCGGTACCCCGACCGCGAGGAACTGGGCCGCGAGGCCCGCGCCGAGGACCACCTCGGGCGTCGCCATCGGCAGGAAGAGCAGGAGGCTCGTCGAGCTGCGCCCCCGGAACCGGTAGCGCCCGAGCGCGATCGCGAGGAGCGTCCCGAGCACCGTCGCGATGATCGTCGCGACGATGCCGATCGCGACGCTCGTGCCGAACGCCTCGCAGATGCCCTGCGCGTCACAGACGCCCAGCCACTTGTCGAAGGTCCAGCCGTTCCAGATCGAGTTGTTGCGACGCGAGTCGTTGAAGCTGTAGATGATGACGTGGACGATCGGCGTCACGAGGAAGATGAGCGCGAGGGCGACGTAGAGCGGCAGCAGCCACTTGCCGAGCGAGAGCTTCACAGCAGTTCCTCCGTTCCGCTGCGCCGGACGTAGATCGCGACGATGACGAGCACGATGCCCATCAGCAGCACGGACAGGGCCGCCGCGATCGGATACTGCTGGCTCTCCAGGAACGTCCGGTCGATGACGTTGCCGACCATCGCCGTCTGGGGGCTGCCGAGGTAGATCTGCGACGCGTTGATGTAGTCGCCCGCGGCGGGGATGAAGGTGAGCAGCGTCCCCGACACCACGCCGGGCAGCGACAACGGCAGGGTCACCTTCCAGAACGTCGTCGGCGGGGACGCGTAGAGGTCGTTGCCCGCCTCGAGGTAGCGGCGATCGAGGCGCTCGAGCGCGACGTAGATCGGCAGCACCATGAAGGGCAGGAAGTTATAGGTGAGGCCGAAGATGACGGAGAACGGCGTCCCGACGATGTTCTGGTCCGCCGGCAGCCAGCCGAGGCCGTGCAGGGTCTGGGCGATCCAGCTGTTGTCGCCGAGGATCTGCTTCCAGGCGAGGGTGCGCAGCAGGAACGAGATGAAGAACGGCGCGATGACGAGCGTCAGGGTGAGCGCCTGGACCATCGGCCACTTCCGGGCCGTCACCCCGATGAAGTAGGCGATCGGGTAGCCGATCACGAGCGCCGCGAGCGTCGCGATGAGCGCGTAGGTGAATGATCGGATGATGTGCGGCCAGTACGACTGGATCGCGACGACGTAGTTCTCCCAGTTGAACGCCTGGACGTACTCGCCCTTGCCGGCGCCCTCCGGCGCGATCTGCAGGCTCGTCAGGATGAGGGAGACGAGCGGCGCGAGGAAGAACAGCGCGAGATAGGCGAGCCCGGGCGCGAGGAGCCCGATCGCGATCCAGCCCTTCTTGAGCGGGGCGGGCTCGGCGACCGCCGCGGCGGCGCCACCCCCGCCGAACGCCGCGAAGGCCATCAGCTCTCCCCGAGCTCTTCGAGCAGCTCTTCCTTCGTCTGCTGGGCGAGCGAGCCGGTCGAGGTGTCGTCGATGAAGCGGTCCTCGCCCGGCGGTTCGTCGGCGAGCCCGAAGCCGTGCTCGACCTGCCAGGCCACCCAGACCTCCGCGCCGACCTGGGCGACGGGACCGAAGACCATGTTCTGCGCGAAGACGACGATCTCGCCGATGCCGGGGATCGACAGCGTGTACTGCGTGCTGACACCGGAGAACGACACGTCGGTCACGCGCCCGGGGCCGAGCACGTTGACGCCCGCCTGCGGCGCCGGCGCGGTCGGGTGCAGCGTGAGCTTCTCGGGGCGCACGCCGATCGTGATCTCGCCGGTGTGCCGCTGCGCGCGCGCCTTCGGCACCGCGACCTTGATGCCCGCGACGTCGACGACGATGACGTCGCCGCTGTCGCTCGTGACGTGGCCGGTGAGGAGATTCGACTGGCCGAGGAAGTTCGCGACGAACGCGGTCCTCGGCAGCTCGTAGAGCTCCTCGGGCGAGCCCATCTGCTCGATCTCGCCCTTGTTCATGACCGCGACCGTGTCGGCCATCGTCATGGCCTCCTCCTGGTCGTGCGTCACGTGCAGGAACGTCAGGCCGACCTCGCCCTGGATGGACTTCAGCTCGAGCTGCATCTGGCGGCGCAGCTTGAGGTCGAGCGCGCCGAGCGGCTCGTCGAGGAGGAGCAGCGCCGGCCGGTTGACGACGGCCCGGGCGAGCGCGACGCGCTGCTGCTGACCACCGGAGAGCTGCGCGGGCTTGCGCTGCGCGAGGTGGTCGAGCTCGACGAGCTGGAGCGCCTCGTGCGCCTTCGCCGCGGCGTTCGCGATCCGCCGGCGCTTGAGGCCGAACGCGACGTTCTCGATGACCGTCATGTGCGGGAAGAGCGCATAGGACTGGAAGACCGTGTTGACCGGGCGCCGGAACGGCTTGACGTCGGTGACGTCCTTGCCCCCGATGAGGATCCGGCCCCGCGTGGGCTGCTCGAGGCCCGCGACGAGCCGCAGCGTGGTCGTCTTGCCGCAGCCCGATGGCCCGAGCAGCGCGAAGAACGAGCCGGCCGGGATCGTGAGGTCGAGCGACTCGATCGCGGTGAATCCGGGGAAGCGCTTGTGGATGCCGACCAGCTCAAGGTCCGCGCCCGCCTCGGCGAACGCGCCGGGCGACGCCATCAGGCGCCCACGTTGACGCCGACCCAGGCTTCCGAGAACTCCTTCGACTCGGTCGGGCTGAGCGTGCGGAACATGTGGACCCGCTCGAGGTCCTCCGGGGTCGGGAAGATGAGCGGGTCGCCGACGAGCTCGGGGGCGATGTTCTCCATCGCCTCCCTGGCGCCGACGACGGGCGAGATGTACGTCACCCAGGCCGCGAGCTCGGCCGCGATCTCGGGGTCGTAGTAGTGGTTGATGAGCTTCGAGGTCTCCTCGACCTTCGTCGAGCCCTTGAGCGCGATGAAGTTGTCGGACCAGAGGGTCCCGCCCGTGTCGGGGATGACGAACTTGAAGCGCGGGTCCTCCCCCGCCGCCTCGAGCTCGTAGTTGAGGATGCTCGTGACGTCCCCCGACCAGACGATGCCGACGACGGCGTCGCCGTTCAGCAGGTCGTCGGTGTAGGAGTTGCCCTTGACCGCTCCGATCTGGCCATTGCGGATCTCCTGCTCCACGACGTCGAGCGCCGCGTAGAAGTCGTCGGAGCCCCAGTTCTCGGAGATGTCGACGCCCTGGCTCAGCATGATGACGCCGAGCGTGTCGCGCATCTCCGACAGCACGACGACCTTGCCCTTGAAGGCCGGGTCCCACAGCTCCTCGACCGTCGAGATGCCGCCCGGGATGGCCGCCTCGTCGTAGACGAGCCCCGCATAGCCGCTCTGCCAGGGAAGGGTGAACCGGCGCCCGGGATCGAAGTCGATGTCGAGCAGCGTCGGCGTGAGGTTCTTCTTGTTCGGGATGAGCGACTCGTCGAGCTCGAGGCCGTAGCCCTGGGCGAGCATCTCGCCGACCTTCCAGTCGGTGAGGCAGGCGACGTCGTAGCCGGTGAACTGACCGAGCGCGAGCTGGTCGTCGATCGCGGCGAAGAACGTGTCGTTGTCGTCGATGTCGACGCGGTACTCGACCTGGATGCCGGTCGCGGCGGTGAAGGCCTCGAGTGTCGGGTGGTTGCCCGCCTCGTCCTCGTCCATGTAGCCGTCCCAGTTCGCCCAGACGAGCCGGTCGCTCGGCGCGCAGGCGGCGAGGCCGAGCGCGCCGACGCTCGCGGCGGCGACCCCGGAGGCCTGGAGGAATCTGCGGCGGTTGAACTGGAACGAGCGGGCGCGGATGACGAGCTCGCGGAGCATCGGGTCTTCGGGCAGCGGACGGACCATCGTTATCGTTCCCTCAAGAATCGGCGTGACGCCGGCTAGTTGCGTATTGCCGCCGTATCGGCGAGATGAATCGTTGCACAGGCCGAGCCCCCGCGACGACCCCCAAAATGCGCTGGGGCAGATCTGTAACACACTTTTCATACCCGTCCGAAAGTCCCACTAGCGGCGCGGACCACCCTCGTGACTACGCTGATCGCATGCGGATCGGCGTCCCCAGGGAGATCAAGGACAACGAGTTCCGGGTTGCCCTGACCCCCAGTTGCGCGCACTCGCTCGTGCGAGCCGGGCACGCCGTGCACATCGAGACCGGCGCCGGCCTCGGGTCGAACATCCCGGACGCGGCATACGAGTCGGCCGGCGCGCGGATCGTCCCCGATGCGAGCGCCGCATGGGACAACGAGCTCGTCCTCAAGGTCAAGGAGCCGATCGAGTCCGAGTACGCCCACTTCCGAGATGGCCTCGTCCTCTTCACCTTCCTCCACCTCGCCGCCGAGGCTGCGCTCACGCAGGCGCTCACCTCCTCGGGCGTCACGGGGATCGCCTACGAGACGGTCCAGCTGCCGGGCGGCGCCCTGCCGCTGCTGGCTCCCATGAGCGAGGTCGCCGGCCGTCTCGCACCGATCGTGGGCGCGAACGCGATGCTGAAGCCGAGCGGCGGCCCCGGCCTCCTCGTGCCCGGCGTGCCCGGGACCTACCCGGCCGACATCATCATCATCGGCGCGGGCGTCGCCGGGACGAATGCGATGAACATCGCGGTCGGCCTCGGCGCCGACGTCACGGTGCTCGACACGAACCTCTTCCGGCTGCGGGAGATCGACGACGTCTGGGGTCGAAGCGTCCGCACGATCGCGTCGAACGAGTACGAGATCGAGCAGGCGGTGACCCGCGCGGACCTCGTCATCGGCTCGGTCCTCATCCCCGGCGCGAAGGCGCCGAAGCTCGTGACGAACGCGATGGTCGCCGGGATGAGGCCGGGCTCGGTCCTCGTCGACATCGCGATCGACCAGGGCGGATGCTTCGAGGACAGCCGCGCGACGACGCACAGCGACCCGATGTTCCGCGTCCACGACTCGCTCTTCTACTGCGTCGCGAACATGCCGGGCGCCGTCCCCGTCACCTCGACCTACGCGCTGACGAACGCGACCCTGCCCTACGTCCGCGCACTCGCCGCGCTCGGATGGCGGGACGCGCTGCGCGCCGACCCCGCCCTGGCGAAGGGGCTCAACACGCACGCGGGCGCCGTCACCAACGACGCCGTCGCGGCCGCGCACGGCCTCACCCCCGTCCCGCTGGCCGCCGCCCTCGCCTGAAGGTGGCAGGACCCTTCGACTCGGGCCTGCGGTCCTCGCTCAGGGACCGGCAGTACACCGCCCCTGCGCAAGCGCACCCTTCCCCGCCCCCTGAGCGCCCGCAGCGAGCGCGGGTCGAGTGCGCCCCAGGCGCGTACCGAGACCTCGAAGGGCCTCAGCGACCCGACAACTCTCGCACGAGCACCTCCGCCTGCCCGAGACCGACGAACGTCGGCGCGACCGGCACCGTCGCCGAGCCGTCACGACGATCGAGCTCGATCGCCTCGAGCCCGATGCGCACCACGGCGCCCGGACGATCGCCGAGGTCGGTCTCGCGCTCCGCGACGAGCAGGCTCCCCACGACGCTGGCCCCGTTCGCGACCCGGAGCGCGAACGCGATGCCCGGCGGGAGCGGCGCGCGCCGGAGGTCGGCGCGGAGCCGGGTGAGCCACACTGCCTCCGCATCGGGACCGGCGGCCTGGACGACGAGCGCCTGGGGCTCCGCATGCCGGACGATGTCGATCGCGAGGCCCCGCGCGATCGCGATGGCGAGCGGCGGGACGCCCGCTACGCCGATCCCGTGCCGGGCGATCGCGACGAGGTTCACGGGGCCATGGAATCGCGTTCTGCCGTACGGTCGCGCACCTGCGCGCCCAAATGGTGGACAGAACGCCGGGAACCCCGCTTGTGGAGGCGTTCGCGCTACTCGACGTCGATCGCCTGGCGACCGAGGACGATTCGGCTCCCGCGCTTGACGGGCTGCGGCATGCCGGGCTCGCAGCGCACTGGAGCCTCCCCCGGCGTCTGCACGACCGTGCCGTTGCCCGAGCGGAGGTCGATCACGAGTAGCTCGTCCGCGACGACGAGCAGCTCCGCATGCGACTTCGAGATCGTCTTGCCGGGATCGACGACGACGAGCACCGCGTCGTAGACGACCTCGGGCGACGCCTTCGGGTTGCGGCCGAGCAGGCTGCGGCCCGAGACCTCGAACCGCTGACCGGTCGTCGACACGAGCACGAACGGCCGGGAGGCGGGCTGCGTGAGACGCAGGCTCGCGGTCTCGTCGACCGACTCGATCGGATCCTGCGGCTCGCTCGCGTCCCCGGCGGCGGCCTCGACCGGCGTCGCGCGGTCCGCGGCGACCCGGCGGCCGCACTCCGGGCAGAAGAACGTCCCCGGTGTGAGGACTGCGCCGCAGTAGAAGCAGTTCACGTCGGGTCCTTCACAACGCCCCGGTGTCCGCGAGCGCACGGACCGGCGGCCCGCCGGCGCCGGCGACGTCCGGAGCCGCGACGACGTCGATGACCGCGACCGTGACGTTGTCCCTGCCGCCGGCACCGACCGCGGCGCTGATGAGCGACCTGACCGTGTCGTCCGGGTCGGCGCCGACGCCGAGCAGGACGCCGATCGTCGAGTTCGTCAGCTCGCGCGTCAGCCCGTCCGAGCAGATCAGGAAGCGCGTCCCCGCGAGCGGGTGGAGGAACCAGCGGTCGATCTCGGGCACCTCGCCGAAGCCGAGCGCGCGCGTGATGATGTTCGCGTCGGGATGGACCTCGGCCTCCTCGGCCGAGATCTGACCAGAGTCGACGAGTTCCTGGACGTACGAGTGGTCGATCGTGAGCTGCTCGAGCACGTGGTCGCGGAACGCGTAGACGCGCGAGTCGCCGAGATTGAAGACCTGCAGGGCCGGCACGCCCGCGTGCTCGACGACGCTGATCCCGGTGACGGTCGTGCCGCTGCCGTGCAGCGCACCGCGGGTGGCCCGCACGATCTCCGCGCTCGCCTCGACGAGCGCCTCGGGGACGTCGGTCGCCTCGAGGATCGCACCCCGGCGCGCGCGGGACTTGGCCCTGCGCGCGAGGCTCGACACCGCCGCGTCGCTCGCGACGTCGCCGGCCGCGTGGCCACCGAGCCCGTCCGCGACCGCGAACACGCCCGGCATCGCGACGACGCTGTCCTCGTTCGCCGAGCGGCGAAGGCCGAGGTCAGAGCCCGCGCCCCACTCGAGTTCGAGCCCCTGCCCGGGCGCGTCGGAGAGCGTGAACACGCGGCTCCGACGCCGACTGACGATCTCCGTCACCCGGAAAGTTTACTCGCCGGCACGACCGGCGATTCCGCTCACGCGATGTAGATGAGCTTCTTGTTGATGAACTCCTCGATCCCGACAGCGCCCATCTCGCGGCCGGTGCCGGAGCGCTTCGTGCCGCCGAAGGGCAGCTCGGGCGAGTCGGCAAGGACGGTGTTGATGTAGACCATGCCCGTCTCGAGCCGGTCGGCGACGCGCAGCGCCTGCTCGGGATCGGTCGTCCAGACGTACGAGCCGAGGCCGAAGTCGGTCGCGTTCGCGACCTCGATCGCCTCCTGCTCGCCCGAGACGCGGTAGAGCGCCGCGACGGGGCCGAAGAACTCCTCGCGGTACGCGGGGTTGTCGGGGGCGATGCCCTCGAGCACGACCGGCGAGAATCTCGCGCCATCGCGCGGCTTCGGCGCGAGCCGGGCGGTCGCGCCCGCCGCGACGGCGCGCTGCACCTGGTCCTCGATCCGGATCGCGGCGAGCTCGCTCGAGAGCGGCCCGAGCACGGTGTCCTCGTCCTTCGGATCGCCGACCGAGACCTCGGCCATCTTCGCCGTGAGCTTCGCGGCGAAGTCGTCGTAGAGCGAGTCGACGACGAGGAAGCGCTTCGCCGCGTTGCAGGACTGGCCGTTGTTGTCGAAGCGGGCCGCGAACGCGGACTCGACGACCGCGTCGAGGTCGTCGGTCGACAGCAGGATGAACGGGTCGGAGCCGCCGAGCTCGAGCACGACCTTCTTGAGGTTGCGGCCCGCGATCTCGGCGACCGCGGTGCCGGCGCGCTCGGAGCCGGTGAGCGAGACGCCACGGATGCGCTTGTCCGCGATGATGGCCGCGATCTGGTCGTTGTCGGCGACGAGGTTCGTGTAGCCGCCGGAGGGGACGCCCGCGTCGCGGAAGATCTGCTCGATGAGCCGGGCCGAGTCGGGGCACTGCGGCGCGTGCTTGAGCAGGATCGGGTTGCCGACCACGAGGTTCGGGCCGGCGAACCGGGCCACCTGGTAGTAGGGGAAGTTCCACGGCATGATGCCGAGCAGCGGCCCGGTCGGCGACTTGCGGATGTACGCGGTCGATGCGGCGCCCTCGATCGGCTCGTCCGCGAGCAGCCGCTCGGCGTTGTCCGCGTAGTAGCGATAGATCGCGGCGGCGAACTCGACCTCGCCGGTCGCCTGCGGGCGGGGCTTGCCCATCTCCCGCACGATCGCGTCGGCGAGCTCGTCGACGCGCTCCTCGTGCAGGTCTGCGACGCGCGCGATGAGCGCGGCCCGCTGCGCGACCGTCGTCGACGGGACCCAGTCGGTCCAGGCGGTCCACACGGAGGCGAGCGCCTCCTCGACCTCCGCAGGAGTGAAGAACGGCACCTCCTTGACCTGCTCGAGGGTGTACGGGTCGACGACGGCGAATCCGGACATGGCGTTCTAGCTCCTCGTTGAGGGGACGGCTCGTGCGGCCATTGTGTCACGACACTCCACGCGCGATCCAGTGGAAAAATGCGCTCAATGGCTTCGGAATCATTTGCTCACTTGCCCTTCTACTGACAGAATCAGTAGATGGCACGGACCGCGGCTCCCCTCGACGACATCGCGAAGGCGATCATCGAGCTGCTGCAGGCCGATGGCCGACGGTCCTACGCGGACATCGGCAAGGCCGTCGGGCTCTCCGAGGCGGCCGCGAGGCAGCGGGTCCAGCGCCTCACCGAGTCGGGCGTCGTGCAGATCGTCGGCGTCACCGACCCGACCCAGCTCGGCTTCACGCGACAGGCGATGATCGGCATCCGGGCGAGCGGCGACACGACCGCGCTCGCGAAGCGGATCTCCGCGATCCGCGAGGTCGACTACGTCGTACTGACCGCCGGGAGCTTCGACATCCTTGCGGAGTGCGTCGTCGAGGACGACGATGCCCTCATCGAACTGCTCAACGCGAAGATCCGCGAGCTCGACGGCGTCGTCGGGACCGAGACCTTCGTCTACCTGCGCCTCGTCAAGCAGCGCTACGACTGGGGCACCCGATGACCACCACATCCGAACGACATATCAGGGCAGCCGCCTAGGAGCGATATCCAATGTCTCAAGACACCAAGACGCACGACGCGAACGACCTGCAGCGCAAGGCGAACGACCACCTCTGGATGCACTTCACGAGGCAGTCGACCCTCCACGATTCGGGCGTGCCGATCATCGTCCGCGGGGACGGTCACCACGTCTGGGACATCGACGGGAAGCGCTACTTCGACGGCATCTCGTCCCTCTTCACTGTCCAGGCCGGGCACGGCCGCAAGCGCCTCGCCGAGGCGGCCGCGAAGCAGGCGTCCGAGCTCGCGTTCTTCCCGATCTGGTCCTACGCGCATCCGAACGCGATCGAGCTCGCCGACCGGCTCGCCGCGGAGGCGCCAGGCGACCTCAACCGCGTCTTCTTCACGACGGGCGGCGGCGAGGCGGTCGAGACCGCGTACAAGCTCGTCAAGCAGTACTGGAAGCTGCAGGGCCGGCCGACGAAGCACAAGATCGTCTCCCGCGCCGTCGCCTACCACGGCACGCCGCAGGGCGCCCTGTCGATCACCGGCATCCCCGGCATGAAGGAGCCGTTCGAGCCGCTCGTGCCCGGCACGTTCCGGGTGCCGAACACGAACTTCTACCGCTCGGCCGAGATGGGCTTCGTGCCGTCGGCGAACGCGACGACCGAAGAGGAGCGGCTCGCCGAGTTCGGCTTGTGGGCCGCGAACCGCATCGACGAGATGATCGAGTTCGAGGGGCCGGAGACCGTCGCGGCCGTCTTCCTCGAGCCCGTGCAGAACTCCGGCGGCTGCTTCCCGCCGCCGCCCGGCTACTTCCAGCGCGTGCGGGAGATCTGCGACAAGCACGACGTCCTGCTCGTCGCCGACGAGACGATCTGCGCGTTCGGCCGGATCGGCGCGACGTTCTCCTCGACCGTCCTCGGCATCGAGCCGGACATCATCACCTGCGCCAAGGGCATGAGCTCGGCCTACGCGCCGATCGGCGCGGCGATCGTCTCCGACCGCATCTACGAGCCGTTCCGGCATGGGAACACGACGTTCTATCACGGCTACACCTTCGGCGGGCACCCCGTCTCGGCCGCGGTCGCGCTCGAGAACCTCGCGATCTTCGACGAGGAGGGGCTCAACGAGCGCGTGCTCGAGAACGCGCCGATCTTCAAGGCGACGCTCGACCGGCTGAAGGATCTGCCGATCGTCGGGGACGTCCGCGGCGCGGGCTACTTCTACGGCATCGAGCTCGTGAAGGACAAGGCGACGCGCGAGACCTTCGACGAGGACGAGTCGGAGCGGCTGCTGCGCGGCTTCCTCTCCAAGGCGCTCTTCGACGCGGGGCTCTACTGCCGGGCCGACGACCGGGGCGACCCCGTCGTGCAGCTCGCGCCGCCGCTCACGATCGGGCCGACCGAGTTCGACGAGATCGAGCAGACGCTCCGCTCGGTCCTGACCGAGGCCTGGTCCCGCCTTTGACCCGTCCTTTTTCAGGAGTAGGCGGGGGTACGCGTGCATAGTGCACCTGTGCCCCCGCCTACTCCTGAAAAGGGCGGGTACCGAGCACTGTCGTTCTGGCACGACACCGTCGATGACGATCTGACGCCGCGAGCCCCGCTCCCGGGCGACGTCGACGCGGACGTCGCGATCATCGGCGGCGGGCTCACGGGCCTGTGGACGGCCTGGTACCTGCTGCAGCGCGACCCCGGCCTCCGGATCGTCGTCATAGAACGCGAGATCGCCGGCTTCGGCGCATCCGGACGCAACGGCGGGTGGTGCTCGGCGCTCTTCCCGCAGTCGACCGCCGGCCTTGAGCGCCGGCACGGACGGGACGCGGCGCTGCGGATGCGCCGGGCGATGATCGACACGGTCGACGAAGTGGCGCGCGCGGCGGCCGCCGACGGCATCGCGTTCGACTACGCGAAGGGCGGGACGATCGCGTACGCGCGGAACGCCGGACAGCTGCGGGCCGCGGAAGCCGAGGTCGCGCAGGCGCGAACGTACGGCGTCGATGCGCTCGAGCTCTGGGGGCCGGACCGGGTGCGGGCTGCCGGGACGAGGCCTGGCACGACGGCGCTCGGCGCGGCATTCGATCCCGCGTGCGCCCGCATCCACCCCGCGAAGCTCGTGCGGGGGCTCGCGCGGGCCGTCGAGCGGCGGGGCGGGACGATCTATGAGCAGACGAGCGTGTTGTCGTGGACGGGGCTCGACTCGCCTTCGACTCGCTCAGGGAGCGTGGTCACCGATCGGGGTGTCGTCCGCGCGCCGCACATCGTCGTCGCGACGGAGGGCTACGGCTCGACCATCCCGCAGACGCACCGCCGGGTCCTCCCGATGTACTCGCTCATGATCGCGACCGAGCCGTTCCCCGACGCCGTGTGGGACGAGATCGGCCTCGCGCACGGGCAGACCTTCACCGACTATCGGCACCTCATCGTCTACGGGCAGCGCACCGCCGACAACCGCTTCGCCTTCGGCGGGCGCGGGGCGCCCTATCACTTCGCCTCGCGGGTCGACCCGGCGTTCGATCGGGTGCCGGGCGTCTTCCGGCACCTCGCCGCGACGCTCGCCGACCTCTTCCCCCAGCTCCCCCGGTTCGAGGTGACGCACACCTGGGGCGGACCGCTCGGCGTCCCGCGCGACTGGCATGCGAGCGTGCGCTACGACCGTGCGAGCGGCATCGCGAGCGCGGGCGGCTACGTGGGCGACGGGCTCTCCACCACCAACCTCGCCGGCCGCACGCTCGCCGATCTGCTCACGGAGACGCCCTCGGAGCTCGTCGAGCTGCCCTGGGTCGGCCACCGCTCCCCCGACTGGGAGGTCGAGCCGCTGCGCTGGATCGCGGCGAACGCCGGGACGACCGCGATGGCGTTCGCCGACCGCGAGGAGCGCCTGACCGGCCGCCCCTCGGTGATCGCAGCCCTCATGACCCCCCTCACCGGCCACTGAGCGCCCGCGGCCTGCCGCCCACCGACCGCGGGTGGACGCAAATGGTCGCCTCAGGCGCTGCCCGCCGACCATTTGCGCCCACCTCGTGGTCCGCGTCCGCGGCCACCCCGCTGGGAGTGGGCGCGAATGGCGCCCGAGAGCCGCGGAACGGGACCATTTGCGTCCACTTCGCCTCGAGGCAGGCGGGCGGGTGTCAGGACAGCGCGGGGATGACCTCGCGCTCGAAGAGCTCGATCGTCGAGCGATCATAGGCCGAGTCCGGGAAGTAGTGGATCGAGTAGGCGAGGCCCGCGGCCTCGCGCGCCTTGAGCGTCTCGACGACCTGCTCGGGCGTGCCGAAGAGTCCCTCGCCGCCGGCGAACTGCTTGCGCAGCCCCGCGGCCGCGACCTCGCCGACGTGCGGCGTGATCCGCGCGATGTGCGCGTCGAGCTTGGCGGTGGCGTCGGCCTCCGTCTCGCCGATCATCGTGTTCCAGTTGGCGCTGCGGGTGATCGCGTCGAAGTCGGTCCCGAGCGCGTCGCAGTGGCCCTTGAGCAGCTCGCTCTTGCGCCGCCAGACCTCGAGATCGGCGGCCACGAAGTTCGTGTACTTCGCGTACTGCGCCGCGATCTTGAGCGTCACCTGCTCGCCGCCGCCGGCCACCCAGATGGGCGGGCCGCCGGCCTGGATCGGCAGCGGACGGACGATCGCGTCGTCCACCTGGTAGTACTTGCCGTCGAGCGTCGCGAGGCCGTTCTCCCAGGCCTGCTTGAAGATCTCGACGCCCTCGCGCAGCATCCCGAGCCGGTCCTTGACCTCCGGGAAGCCGTAGCCGTAGGCCCGCCACTCGTGCTCGTACCAGCCGCCGCCGATCCCCATCTCGACCCGGCCGCCCGAGACGTGGTCGACGGTCGCGGCGATCTTCGCGAGGTAGGCGGGGTTCCGGTAGCCCATGCAGGTGCACATCTGGCCGAGTCGGATGCGCTCGGTCGACGCCGCGAACGCGCTCATCAGCGTCCACGCCTCGTGGGTCGCCTCGTCGGTCGGCACGGGCACGGTGTGGAAGTGGTCGTAGACCCAGAGCGACTCCCACGGCCCCGCATCCGCGGCCTGCGCGAGGCGCTTCATGGTCTGCCAGTGCTCGGCCGGGTCGATGTCGACGAGGTCGTGGCGCCAGCCCTGCGGGATGAAGGTTCCGAATCGCATGGGCTCACCCTAGAGGGACTCGCGGAGAAATCTCCGCCGACCGGGAATGCCGATGAGGTCAATGCGATTGTATGAACTCATGACCTCTGGAATCACCATCGACCCTCACTACGCCGTCGGCACCTGGGTATCCGACCCCTCGCACTCCGAGATCTCCTTCACCGTCAAGCACCTCCAGATCTCCAAGGTGCGCGGCTTCTTCCGCAAGTTCGACGTCACGATCACGACCGCCGAGGACTTCGAGCAGTCCATCGTGGAGGCGACCATCGACGTCGCGAGCGTCGACACGAACCAGGAGACCCGCGACAACCACCTCCGCACGGGAGACTTCTTCCTCGTCGAGGAGCACCCGACCGCGACCTTCCGCTCGACCAGCATCAGCGGGACGCCCGACGACTTCGAGATCGTCGGCGACTTCACGCTCCGCGGCATCACGAAGCCGATCACGCTGAAGGGCGAGTTCGGCGGCCTGCAGAAGGACGGCTACGGCAACCTGCACGCCGGCGCGACCGCGACGACGAAGATCAACCGCAAGGACTTCGGCGTCGAGTACAACGCCGTCCTCGAGTCGGGCGGCATGCTCCTCGGCGACGACGTGACCCTGAGCTTCGACATCCAGGTCGTCCTGCAGCCGTAGTCGGGCGCTACACCTCGTCGAGGGCGCCCGAGAACTGGCTCTGGTAGAGCCGCGCGTACGCGCCGCCCTGCGCGAGCAGCGTCTCGTGGTTGCCCTGCTCGACGATCCGCCCCTCCTCCATCACGAGGATGAGGTCGGCGTCGCGGATCGTCGAGAGCCGGTGCGCGATGACGAAGCTCGTGCGATCCGTGCGCAGCTCCGCCATCGCGCGCTGGATGAGCAGCTCGGTGCGGGTGTCGACCGATGAGGTCGCCTCGTCGAGGATGAGCACGCGAGGGTTCGACAGCACCGCGCGCGCGATCGTGATGAGCTGCTTCTGCCCGGCGCTGACGTTGTCGCCCTCGTCGTTCAGCACCGTGTCGTAGCCGTCGGGCAGGGCGGTCACGAAGCGGTCGACGTAGGCCGCCTTCGCCGCCTCGATCACCTCGTCGTCCGTCGCCGACGGCCGTCCGTAGCGGATGTTCTCCCGGATCGTGCCGCCGAACAGCCAGGTGTCCTGCAGCACCATGCCCGTGCGGTCGCGGAGATCGTCGCGGGTCATCGCTGCGGTGTCGACGCCGCCGAGCTCGATCCGGCCCGCGTCGACCTCGTAGAAGCGCATGAGGAGGTTGACGAGCGTCGTCTTGCCCGCGCCCGTCGGCCCGACGATCGCGACGGTGTGACCCGGTGCGGCGGTGAGCGAGAGGTCACGGATGAGCGGCTTCTCGGGATCGTAGGCGAAGGCGACATGGGAGAACGCGAGGTCGGCGGCATCCGCGTCGGGCGAGAGGGCGTCGACCGGATCCGGCGTCTGCTCCTCGGCGTCGAGCAGCTCGAAGACCCGCTCGGCCGAGGCCACGCCCGACTGCAGCAGGTTGACCATCGAGCCGAGCTGGGACAGCGGCTGGCCGAGCTGACGCGAGTACTGGATGAACGCCTGCACGCCGCCGAGGCTCATCGAGCCTCCGGCGACGAAGATGCCGCCGACGACGGCGATCACGACGTAGACGAGATTGCTGATGAACATCGTCGCCGGCATGATGATGCCCGAGACGAACTGCGCGCCGAAGCTCGCGCGATACATCGCCTCGTTCTCCTCGCGGAAGCGCTCGACGACCTCCTTCTGGCGACCGAAGACCTTCACGAGCGCGTGGCCCGTGTAGCCCTCCTCGATCTGCGCGTTGAGCCGCCCGGTGTGCGTCCACTGCGCGACGAAGAGCGGCTGCGACCGCTTCGCGATGAGGCCGGCGACGACCGCGGTGAGCGGGACCGTCACGAGCGAGATGACGGCGAGCACCCACGAGATGGAGAACATCATGATGAGCACGCCGACGACCATGAGCAGCGAGTTGAGCAGCTGCGAGAGCGTCTGGTTGAGGCTCTGCTGGACGTTGTCGACGTCGTTCGTGACGCGGCTCAGCAGCTCACCGCGCTGCATCTTGTCGAAGTACTTGAGCGGCAGCCGGTGGATCTTCTGCTCGACCTCCTCGCGGAGGCGGTAGACGACGAGGTTGACGACCCGGTTGAGGACGAGCGCCTGCAGCCAGCCGAGGATCGAGCCGATGACGTAGACCCCGAGCGCGAGGAGGAGCCAGTTGCGCAGCGCCTCGAAGTCGATGCCGTGACCCGGGTTCAGGCTCATCGCCGCGATCATGTCGGCCTGCTGGCCCTGGCCGGCCTCGCGCATCGACTCGAGGACCTGCTCCTTGGTCATCCCCGCCGGGATCCCCTGCGAGATCACACCGGAGAAGATGACGTTCGTCGCCTCCCCGAGGAGCTTCGGACCGGTGACCATGAGCGCCGTGCTCACCGCGGCGAGCAGGATCGTGACGCCGATCGCGAGGCGGTGCGGGCGCAGCCGGCGCATGAGCCGCTTCGCCGACGGCCAGAACGTCATGGCCTTCTCCGCCGGCATCCCCATCGCCCCGAACGGCCCGGGGCCGGCGCTGCGGCGGCCGGTCTGGATCGTGCGGTCCGCCGCCTTGGGAATCCCGCCGCCGGCGGGAGTCGCTGGCCCGCTCATGCCGCTGCCTCGTCCGCGCGCAGCTGGCTGTCGACGATCTCGCGATACGTCTCGCTCGACTCGAGGAGCCCGTCGTGCGTCCCGCGTGCGACGATGCGGCCGTCCTCGACGACGAGGATCTCGTCGGCGTCCACGATGGTCGAGACGCGCTGCGCGACGACGATCCGCGTCACGCCGGCCGCGGCCGCGGTGAGCGCGGCGCGCAGCCGGGCATCGGTCGTCGTGTCGAGCGCGCTGAACGAGTCGTCGAAGACGAGCACCGGCGCGCGCTTGACGAGCGCCCGCGCGATCGCGAGGCGCTGGCGCTGACCGCCGGAGACGTTCGTCCCGCCCTGTGTGATCGGGGCGTCGAGCCCGTCCGCCATCGCGCGCACGAAGCCCTCGGCCTGCGCCGTGCGCAGCGCCGCCCAGAGCTCCTCGTCGGTCGCATCGGGATTGCCGAATCGCAGGTTGGAGGCGACCGTGCCGGAGAAGAGGTACGCGCGCTGCGGCACGAGACCGACGCGGCCCCAGAGCAGGTCGGGATCGATGTCGCGCACGTCGACGCCGTCGAGGAAGACCTGCCCGCCGGTCGCGTCGAAGAGGCGCGGGATGAGGCTGACGAGCGTCGACTTGCCGGCGCCGGTGCTGCCGACGATCGCGGTCGTCGTCCCGGGTCGCGCCGTGAAGGTGAGGCCGCTCAGCACCGGCTCCTCCGCGCCGGGATAGCGGAACTCGACGTCGCGGAACTCGACCGTCCCGTCCGCTGTCGCGGGCGTCACCGGGTTCACGGGCACCACGACGCTGCTGGGCGTGCCGAGGACGTCGCCGATGCGCTCCGCCGCGACGGCCGCACGCGGCACCATCATCGACATCATCGTCGCCATCATGACGGCCATCAGGATCTGGATGAGGTACTGGAGGAACGCGGTGACCGCGCCGATCTGCGACGTGCCGGCGTCGATGCCGCCCGCTCCGAACCACAGCACCGCGACCGATGTCACGTTCATGATGAGCATGACGACGGGGAAGACGAGCGCGAAGAGCCGGCCGGCGCGCAGGCCCGTGTCGGTCAGCTCCGCGTTCGCGACGGCGAAGCGCTCCTCCTCATGGCGTTCTCGGACGAACGCTCGAACGACCCTGATGCCCGACAGCTGCTCGCGAAGGACGCGGTTGACGACGTCGATCTTGGACTGCATGCGGCGAAAGAGCGGGACCATCCGCACCACGATGATGCCGATCGCGACGAGCAGGATGGGGATCGCGACCGCCATCAGCCAGGAGAGGCCGATGTCCTGCTGGAGCGCGAGGATGATGCCGCCGATCGCCATGATCGGCGCCGTGACCATGAGCGCGAGGAACATGAAGACGAGCATCTGGACCTGCTGCACGTCGTTCGTCGTGCGGGTGATGAGGCTCGGGGCGCCGAACCGGCCGACCTCCCGCTCAGAGAACTCGGCGACCTTGGTGAAGATGCCTTCGCGCATGTCCCGCCCGAGCCGCATGGACGCGCGGGCGCCGAACCACACGGCCACGATCGCGGCGACGATCTGGACGACCGTGACGCCGAGCATGATGCCGCCGATCGCCATGATCCGGCCGATGTCGCCCTTGGCGATGCCGTTGTCGATGATGTCGGCGTTGAGACTCGGGAGCAGCAGGTTCGCGACCGTCTGGATGAGCTGGAACGCGACGACGCCCACGACGAGCCAGGCGTAGGGCCGCAGGAAGCGCGCGACGAGCCGGATGAGCTTCACTCGAACGATCCTTGCACGATGTCAACTACTCCACAGAGGCGTTCGCCCTGGGCTTATCCCCAGCCGGGCCGCTCCGGCCGCGCGACGTCCGAGGTCGGCGATAGCGTCGTGCCATGAATCGCATCGAGATCGCGTCGCCCGTCGGGCCGATCGAGATCATCGGCGATGGCGCGGCCGTCACCGAGATCACGATCGCGCGCCATGGCGTGCTCCCGCGCGCCGCCCTCGGCGTCGTCCCCGATCCGGTGCTCGAGCGCGCCGGGGCGCAGCTCGCCGAGTACTTCGCCGGCGAGCGGACCGAGTTCGATCTACCGCTCGCGCCGGCCGGGACCGAGTTCCAGCAGGGCGTCTGGCGCCGGATCTCGGACATCCCGCACGGCACCGCGGTCACCTACTCGCGTGTCGGAGCCGACATCGGCTTCCCCGCCCAGGCGAGCCGGGCGATCGGCACGGCCGTCGGCGCGAACCCGATCACGATCGTCATCCCCTGTCACCGGGTGCTCGCCGCGGACGGCCGGATCACGGGGTACAGCGGCGGCGAGGGCATCCCGACGAAGCAGTATCTGCTCGACCTCGAGTCGATCCCCTACCGATGACGACCATCACGATCGGCGCCGACGGTCGCGCCCGTTGCGGCTGGGTCGGCTCGGACCCCGGTCCCGAGATCGGACTGTACGCCCGCTACCACGACGAGGAGTGGGGTCGGCCGCTCCACGGCGACCAGGCGCTCTTCGAGAAGATCTGCCTCGAAGGCTTCCAGGCCGGGCTCTCCTGGATCACGATCCTGCGCCGGCGACCCGGGTTCCGCGAGGCGTTCCTCGGCTTCGAGCCCGCGGCGGTCGCGGCCCTCGGGCCGGATGACGTCGAGCGGCTCATGCTCGACACGGGCATCATCCGCAATCGAGCGAAGATCGAGGCGACGATCGGGAACGCGAGGGCGCTCCTCACGCTGCAGGCCGCCGACGGCGAGGGCGCGCTCGATCGCCTCGTCTGGGCGCACACGCCGTCCCCCGACCGAGCCGGAGGCGAGCGCGGGTCGAGTGCGCCGGAGGCGCGTATCGAGACCTCGAAGGGTGCCCGCCCCCGCACCTTCGCCGAGCTCCCCGCCGCCACAACCGAGTCGACCGCCCTCTCGAAGTCGCTCAAGCGTCTCGGCTTCCGCTTCGTCGGCCCCACGACGATGTACGCGCTCATGCAGTCGGCCGGACTCGTCGACGACCACCTCGAAGGGTGCTGGCGGGCCGGCTGAGCCGGGTTCCTGGGCACCGTTCACCCTTCAGCACTACGCTCCCGGCATGGCCAGTCCCAAGAACTCCGACGAACCCGTCCCGGCATCGGCGCACGCCGCCGCCCCGCCGCCCCCACCCCCTGTGGCGTCCGCGGGATCCGGGCTCCCGCCGCAGCCGCCCGCCGCACCGCCCTACGGGTATGCGCAGCCGCAGGCCGTCACGCGCCCGCCCCGCGAGTACCTGCACGCCTGGCTCTACTCGCTCTTCCTCGGGTTCCTCGGCGGCGACCGCTTCTACCTGGGCAAGATCGGCACGGGCATCCTCAAGCTGATCACCCTCGGCGGGCTCGGGCTCTGGTGGGCGATCGACCTCGTCCTGACGATCCTCGGCGCCCAGACGGACGACCAGCGTCGCCCCCTCGCGGACTACGAGCGCTGGCGCAAGATCTCCTGGATCATCACGGGGATCGCCGTCGGCATCGCGGTGCTCCTCGCGGTCACCCGCCCCATGATGGGCTGGGGCGTCGGCATGCACTGGGGCGCCGGCGACGGGTTCGGCTGGCGCTGAGCGGACGGCACCAGCACGGCGCGCCCGCATCGAGTTCACGCGCAGGTGGCCGCCGCTAGAGCGATCGGTCCGGACGAGGGCCTCGCCGAGGGGCATGCCCTCGTCTCGGCCAGAAACCAGCTCGACTAGACGACGAGATCGAGTTCTCGATCGCCGACCTGCTCGAGTCGGACGCCGGCGTGCTCGGCCCATGACAGCAGCTCACTGAGCCGCCGCACCCGTGGACGATCGCGAACGAGGGCCGCGGCGAGGACGCCCTTGTGGTGCTTGTTCCAATGCGAGATCGCGAGACGGCGGTCGTCCTCGCCCTCGGAGACCACGCGGAGCGAGACCGCGGTGGGCGGCGGCGGGATCAACCGCACGTACTCCTTGGAGCGGGCGTCGACGAGGAGCGGGGCGCCCTTCGAGGTCTCGATACGCGCCTCCGGCGCACTCGACCCGCGCTCGCCTCCGGCTCGCTCCGAGATCGATCGGAGGAGATCGATCGGGTCCCAGGAGCCGGCGGAGACGATGCCCGCGTCCTTGTCGTGGATGAGCAGGTGCGCGAGCGCCCATCGACGCTCCGCAGCGGACCAGTCGCCCGCGCCGAGCGCCTTGTAGAGCGTGCCGGTGTAGTGGTCGATCGGCGCCGCGCGCCCTTCGACTCGGCCTGCGGCCTCGCTCAGGGAGCCGCGGACGGATGCCACGGTGGTGCGCGACGGCGGGAGCAGGAGCCTCAGTGCAGGACCGGGTCGTTCGACTCGGTGATCGCGGCCTCCGCGGCGACGATCGTCAGCGTGTCGTGGTCGAAGGAGATGAATCCCTCGTCGGCCGCCACGATGATCTTCTCGCCGGACTCCGTCGTCACGCGCACGGTGCCGCTCGCGAGGATCGCGAGCACCGGCTCGTGGCCCGCGAGGATGCCGATCTCACCGATCTGGGTCTTCGCGGAGACCTGCACCGCCTCGCCCGACCAGACCGCGCTGGTCGCCGAGACGATGTCGACTTGAATGAGCTTCGCCATGAGTCAGTGCTCCGATCGGCGCGGGCCGATCAGCCCTCCGCCTGGATCTTGGCCCACTTCGCCTCGACATCGGAGATGCCGCCGACGTTGAAGAAGGCCTGCTCGGCGACGTGGTCGAACTCGCCCTTGATGATCGCGTCGAACGACTCGACCGTCTCCTTGAGCGGCACGGTCGAGCCCTCGACGCTCGTGAACTTCGTCGCCATGTAGGTGTTCTGCGAGAGGAACTGCTGGATGCGCCGCGCGCGGGACACGGTGATCTTGTCCTCTTCGGAGAGCTCGTCGACACCGAGGATCGCGATGATCTCCTGGAGCTCCTTGTTCTTCTGGAGCACC
>DATMFB010000078.1:0-1629 GCA_035556395.1 Microbacteriaceae bacterium | reverse complement strand
CGGTTCGAGCGTGCCGACCGCGAGGATGTAGCGCGACGGCAGCCCGAGCGCCGCCGCTCGGGCGTCCGCGTCCGCAGGGACGGTGAGCGCCGCCGCCGGCGCGCCGCCGATCACGCGGACTCGGTCGCCGAGGCGCAGGATGCCGCTGAGCTCGGCGGCGACCGCCTCGGTCGGGACGACGACCGCATCCGCCCACCGTGCCGCCCGGCGACCCATCGCGCGGTGCCACTGCGCGCCATAGCGGGTCAGCGTCTCGGGATGCGTCCACGGCACCGCGTCGTGGATCGTCGCGACGACGGTGCTGCCAGCGCGCGGCCTCGTGAGCGGTGCGAGCTGACTCGTCGCGTGCGTCGCGGAGGCGGGCGGGAGCGCCGTGCGGGAGACGAGCCCGAGCTGCCAGGCGAGCGTGAGCGCGCGCCGGGACGTCGGGAGGGTGACGATCTCGGCGAGTCGGGGGACGGCGTTCTGCAGTCGCGCGAGCTCGTCGTCATGCGCGGCGGAGACGACGCCGACGACGTGGCGGTCCGCCGGCGCCGTGTCGATGAGCGCGTTCGTCAGCTCGGCGGCGTAGCGGCCGATGCCGCCGGGCACGGGCGCCAGGAGCTGGTCGAGGATGACCCGCAGGGCCGTCATCACCACACCCCGAGCCGGATCAGGGTGCCGATGACGAAGCGGTCGCGCGGGCGCCGTCGCAGCTGCGGGGCGAGGCGGGCAAGCGCCCAGCGGTCACGCCGGCGCGGCGAGCGCAGCAGCCCGAGGATCCGCTCGAGCTCGCGCCGCTCGGCTTCGTCCGCGACTGCGATGCCTGCGATGGCGTGGATGATCGCCTGACCGCGGTGCCACTTCGCGCGGATCATGCCGAGGCGGGTGGCGGCGCCGCGGGCGCCCTGGTTCGCGCCGAGGACGTTCGCGTCGTGCTGCCGGTAGCGGATGAGCGGGTCACCGTCGATGTGCCAGCGCCAGCCGCGCGCGCGGCCGATCGCGTAGAGCAGGGAGTCGTGGAACTCCGCGGCGCGCGCCTCGGGCACCTCGTCGAGGACGCGTCGCGCGAGCTCGACGAACCGCGGTGTCATCAGGAACGAGCAGCCGGGTCCCGGGCTCTCCGTGAGCCAGTCGAAGCGGCGCTGCGGGTAGTCCTTCTTCACGAGGTGCTCGCGTCCCGCCGCGTCGAAGGCGAGGACGCTCCCCGAGACGACGTCGGCGCCCTCCGCGCGCAGCTGCTGGACCTGCGTGGCGAGCTTGCGGGGCAGCCAGATGTCGTCCTGATCGGCGAACGCGATGAACTCGCCGTCGCGAGCGTCGACGTCCCGCAGGAGGCGGTAGAAGTTGGGCGCGGCGCCTCCGCTCGGGGGGAGCTGGGGGAGGAGCGTGACGCGTACGTCGCGTTCGGCGAGGGCCGCGAGCCACTCGGCGGTCCCGTCGCTCGAGCCGTCGTCGCTCGCCACGAGGCGGACGTCGACGCCCTCCTGAGCGAGGATCGAGTCGACCTGCTCCGCGAGGTGCGCCATCCCGTTGTAGGTCGCGAGGACCACGAGGATCGCGGGGCGGGTCATGGCGTCGGCCCTTCGACTCGGCCCTGCGGGCCTCGCTCAGGCAGCGGTGCGTTCGACCCACCGGCCCCTGAGCGCT
>DATMFB010000077.1:0-20522 GCA_035556395.1 Microbacteriaceae bacterium | reverse complement strand
GGCGTCGCGTTCAAGAACTTCGATCTCATCAAGTACCTCGTCTCGGAGGTGCTCGCGAGCCGCAAGAAGCAGAACAAGGCGCTCTTCGCCTTCGCCCCGGATGTCGACGCGTCGAAGTTCGACAAGATCGTCGCGGGCCAGCGCGTGCAGATCATGAAGAAGGACGCGGACGGCAAGGCGACGCTGCAGCTCGGCACCGAGGTCGTCGCGGCCGCCGACGGCTCGATCGCGGGCCTGCTCGGCGCGTCCCCGGGCGCGTCGACGGCCGTGCCGATCATGCTCGACGTCTTGGCGCGCTGCTTCCCAGCGAAGTTGGCCGAGTGGGAGCCGCAGCTGCGCCGGATGATCCCGAGCTACGGCCAGCAGATCTCGGCGGACGAGCAGCGCGTGGCGGCCACGATCGCGGCGACGTCGCAGGCACTCCAGCTCAGCTGATCAGCCGCGGACACGTCGTTGATGCGATCCGCGAACGAGCCGCTAGCATCGTCCGGTACCTCCGAAGCCGAAGGAAACGATGTCTGAAGCCCTGTTCGAGACGACCGACACCGGCAGTCTCCCTCTCAGCTCCTCTTCCGTCGCCACCAAGGGCCGTTCGCTCGTCGAGCCGGACAAGGTCGTCCCGGCGGCGCGCGCCGGCTTCACGTGGCGGAAGTCCGCGTCGGCGCGGCGTGTGGAGGAGTTCTTGGAGCTCTTCACGCCGGAGGTCATCGACCAGCCGCTGATCCGCGTCGGCTCGAAGCACGACGGCGGCTACCTGATCCCGGATGACCTCGATGGCATCAGTCATGTCATCTCGCCCGGCGTCGGTCCGGTCGTGGATTTCGACGCGGACATGGCGGCGCGCGGCATCGACGTCGTGATGCTGGATGCGTCGGTGAAGGGCCCGCCGATCAAGCACGAGCGTTTCCACTTCAAGCCGGTCTTCCTCGATTCGTACGTGTCGGACTCGACGACGACGATCGACGCGGAGGTCGCGCAGCTGCCGGCCGACACGGACCTGCTGCTGGAGATGGACATCGAGGGCGCGGAGTGGAAGGTCATCCACTCGATGTCGCCGGAGGTGCAGCGCCGTTTCCGGATCATGGCGATCGAGTTCCACCCGCTGACGGAGGCGGCGCACAAGTGGCGTCTGCCGGATTTCGCGTCGGGGATCAAGAAGCTGCTGACGACGCACCGTATCGTGCACGTGCATCTCAACAATGCGTCGTCAGCTGTCCGCCTCGGCGGCCACCGCGTGTCGGATGCGATCGAGGTGACGTTCCACCGCCGCGATCGTTCGGCCGCGCACCCGGGGGAGCGCGTCACCCTCCCGCACCCGCTCGACACGGTGAACCTGCCGATCCTCCCGGACCACAAGCCTCCGCGCATCTGGGGCGGCACGAAGTAGCCTCCGCTCCCTGAGCGAGCGCAGCGACCGCGGCTCCCTGAGCGAGCGCAGCGAGTCGAAGGGTGCCCTCCTCGTCGGTTCCGCGACCCAGCGATGGAGCGCGCCGGCTGCTTCCCGATCGACGAGATGGTCGATTTCTTCGAAACAACCTCCCGGATCACAAGCCCCTCGCGTCTCGTGCGCCCCGCGCCCGTTCGACGTGCGCTGCATCTTGATGCATAGCACTGATGCTAAGATGCACCAATGCGGACCACGGTCAATATCGACGATGCGCTGCTTGCTGCTGCGAAGGGTGAGGCCCTTGCCCGCGGTCGGACGCTGAGCGATGTCGTCGAGGACGGGCTCCGTCGCGTCCTGCACCAGAGTGCGACGTCGCCGGTTGCTGCCTCCGTCACTCTGCGCACCCACGGCCGTGGTGGGCTCCGACCCGGAATCGATTTGGCGAGTTCGGAGCAGCTTGCGGAGATCCTTGGGGAGAACGAGCCGCGTCGTGCTGCTCGTTGACGTCAACGTCCTCGTCGACGCGATGCGTGAGGACACCTCGGATCATGAGATTGTCCACACCTGGTTTGTGAACGCACTCGCCGGCTCCGAGCCGGTTGGCATCCCCGAACTCGCGCTGTCGGGGCTCTTGCGCCTCGCGACGAATCATCGCGTGTTCGAGCAGCCCTCGAGCCCGGCGGAGGTGTTGGACTTTATCGACGATGTGTTCGCTGCACCGTCGGCACTGCGGATCCGACCGGGGGAGCGTCACTTCGATCTCTTTCGCGGACTGGTCGAAGACACGCAATCGCGCGCCAACGATGTCCCTGACGCCTACTTCGCTGCGATGGCGCTGGAGTACCGTGCCGGATGGGTGACTCGCGATATGGGTTTCCGCCGCTTTCCCGGGATCCGCGTCGTGGACCCTCGCCTCTAGTCCCCACCTGAATCAGACATCGAGCAGCACCAGAATCAGACATCGAGCAGGAGATCCGTGCGAGACGCCTTCAGGCCAGCTCCCGCGGATCCACCCGCTCGAGCCCCGGCACCGCATCGAATCCGCGGTCGACGGAGATGACCTTCGTAATGCCGTATACCGCGGCCGTCGCTGCGTGCACGGCGTCACGTCCGCGGATCGTCCCGGTCGCCATGAGGTCGAGCGCGAGGTCGAGGATCTCGTGGTCGAATGCGAGCATGACGATGCCAGCGCTGACGTCCCGCGCTTCCTGTGCCGCACGCTTCGGGTCGCCCGTCATTCGCCGTCGGTGGAAGGCGACCTCCTGCACCATCTCAGTGCTCGCGTAAGCGCGAAGCGACGCATCGAGCACGGACCGCATCACGGCGCGGCTGGCGACCTTCGCGACCGACGCTTCGCCGAGGTGGAGCAGCGGCACCGATGAGTCGATCAGATACGCCTGCTCCATCGCTTGCGTCACTCGGGCCCTTCCTTGGTCCAGTAGGAGTCGAGCATCTCCGGGAACTCGTCGGAGTCGGGGTCGGGCATCCGTCCGATTCCCTCCGCGGCGCTCGCCTCGAGTCTCGCCCACGCTGCTTCGCGGTCGACGCGCCCGACCCGCAGACGGTCGTCGACAGCAGCGCGGATGTATGCTCCGACGCTCTGCCCGGTCCGCTGCGCCTCCTGCTCGAGCCGCGCGTAGCGGTCGGCATCGAAGAGCACTTGGACTCGACGTTCGAGGGTTCCCATGAATCGAGGATAGTTCGTGGATGCGCATATATGTGCATAGATGTGCATATGCGTCGGGCCATGCAGAATCGATGACATGAGGCGCGTCTGGGCGATCAGCGCACTCGCCTGGACCGCGGTCATCCTCGCGATCACGCTCTCTCCCGAGCAGCCGACGGACGGCGGCTTCGTGCGCGACGCGCTCGCCTGGTGGTCAGAACGCGGCCTCCCGGCCTGGGTGACCTACGACCTCGTCGAGATCGCGGCGAACGTCGTCCTCTTCATCCCGTTCGGCCTCTTCCTCGCCCTGGCTCTCAGCTCTCGCCCCCGTGGGTCGAGTAGCGCCGAAGGCGCGTATCGAGACCTCACGCTTCGAGTCCTCTGGCCCACAGTCCTCGGTCTCGCTCTCACCTTGACCATCGAGTTCATCCAGCACGCCTTCCTCCCGGCCCGCTTCGCGACCGTCTCCGACCTCATCGCGAACACCGCCGGCGCCTTACTCGGCGCTTCACTCGCCGTCATGAACATTCGTCGGAGAGTGCGCCCTCAGTAAAGTGAGAGTTGGAGTGATAGCCGAATGGCAAGCCGCGATTTCAAGGGAAGCGCGTGGTAGCGAGGCAGGCCGACCGTGACTGGGCGAGACGTTATGCGCGCGGTCTGACGATCACCGATCTCCTCGTTATCGTCTGGGCTGTCGTAGGTGCCCAGCTCTTGCGATTCGGTGTGAGCCTTGAGGACGAGGCGAAGGTGGGAAAGGGTGGCGAGCTCGCGCTGAACTACACGTTCATCTCTGTGGCGCTGATCATCGCTTGGATGCTCGTCCTGACGATCTTCCGCACCCGCGAAGCAAGGATTGTCGGTGCCGGTGCCACTGAGTACCGCCTCGCCATCCAGGCGACTCTTTGGCTGTTCGGTCTCGCTGCGATCGTGCTCTTTCTCTTCAAGATCGACATTGCCCGCGCTTATGTCCTGATCGCGCTACCGCTCGGGCTGATTGCCATCCTCTTCGAGCGATGGTTGTGGCGCCAATGGCTCGGCGCCAAGAGGCGTCGGGGGGCCTACAGCTACCGGGCCGTGCTCGTGGGGTCGGTCGAGTCCGTCGCTGAGATCGCTCGGGATCTGGCCAGGGCAGCCGAGTACGGCTATCTGGTCACCGCCGCTGTCTCACCCGACGCAGGCGATATGAAGCAGCTTCCGGGGACGTCGATTTCGGTCTCGAAAGAGCTCGATAGCATTCCACGTCTCATGGAGGCGCTCGAAGCCGACACTCTGGTGATCACGAGCAGCGATCATTTGCCACCAGGTCGTGTCCGCGAACTCTCATGGGGATTGGAGCCCGGCCGTCAGCATCTCGTGATGGCACCGAGTCTCACGGATGTCAGCGGTCCGAGGATTCATATGCGCCCGGTCGCCGGGCTGCCCCTCGTGCATGTGGAGACACCGGCGCTCCAAGGCGCGCAAGCGTTCGTGAAACGAGCCTTCGATATCGTCGGGTCGCTCGTGCTGATCGTGCTGAGTTCGCCCCTGTTGATCGCAATCGCGATCGCGATCAAGTTGTCGGATTCTGGACCGATCCTGTATCGGTCGGAGCGGATCGGATACCGCGGACGAGCCTTCCGAATGCTGAAGTTCCGCTCGATGCGCGTAGGCGCAGACGCCGAGCTGATGGAATTGCTCGATCGGCAGGGCACAGCGAATCAACCGCTGTTCAAGGTCAAGGACGACCCGCGAATCACTCGACTCGGGGGATTCCTTAGAGGGTCTTCGCTCGACGAGCTACCACAGTTCCTCAATGTTCTAGGCGGTTCCATGAGCCTGATCGGTCCGCGTCCACAGGTGGCTGCGGAGGTTGCGCTCTATGACGCCGTCGCATACCGCCGGCTACTTCTCAAGCCAGGGATAACGGGGCTCTGGCAAGTCAGCGGTCGCTCGAGCTTGTCCTGGGAGCAGGCGATCCGACTTGATCTGTACTACGTCGAGAATTGGTCAGTTGTGGGTGATCTGGTAATTCTCTGGCGTACAGCGCGTGCGGTGGTCCTGCGCAGGGGTGCCGCGTAGACCGCGGCTATCGTTGCAGGATGCGCTGGAAGCACCGGGCTCGGAGGATGCTCCATCGGTTTGGGCTCGATCTCGTACGCTACCCGATGCACGATCCCGCCGCCCGTACCGTGCTGCTCCTCAACGCGCATGGTGTTGACACCGTCCTCGATGTGGGAGCGAACGACGGCGAGTTCGCCACGTCCATTCGTGAGCTCGGCTTCACGGGAAAGCTGATCTCGTTCGAGCCGCTCGAGGAGCCCTTTCGCGCGCTCGCTCGGCGCGCTGAGAAAGATGGCAACTGGGACGTGCGCAGGATTGCGATCGGCAGCGAGTCCGGCGAGGTCATGCTCAATGTCGCCGGCAATGCAGGCCAAAGCAGCTCGATTCTTCCCATGCTCGATCGCCATGAGGCAGCTGCGCCGTCTTCACGATACGTGGCGCAGCAAATGGTGCCGATCGCTCGCCTCGACGATCTGGTTGCCGATCTCGACCTTGGCCGTCGCGCGCTGCTGAAGATCGATGTGCAGGGCTATGAGCATGCTGTCCTCGATGGAGCCCGCGATCTGCTCGCGTCTGGAACCGTCGTCGGGGTGCAGTCCGAAGTCTCACTCGTGCCCGTCTACGAAGGTGCCATGGCATTCGAAGAGGCTGTCGGGAAGATGCGCTCACTGGGTCTGGTGCTCCAGGGGATCGAGCCGGTGTTCACTGATCGCAAGACGGGCCAAGTGCTCCAGGTGGATGCGCTGTTCTTCCCCGACGTCTTCATCAGGCCCGGTCATGCAACGTGAGGGATCAGCGCACATGATCGGCATCCTGGTCTGCCCCATTGACGGTCAACGTCTCATCGAAGTGGCTCTGTCGGAAGCCGAGAGAAGCGTGGGCCAAGGAGGCCGTCTCGTCACCAGGCTCAACGATTCGGCCTCCGCGTTCGGGCCCACGGACCGAGTGCTCATGCGAGCGGACGCTCGGTGGGCGTATCCGATTGTCGACGGATTCCCCGTACTGCTGGCACCCGAGCGACTCTTCGCAGATGGCGCCGCGCTGGCCATCGACCTGCGCGACCCTCGCTACGAAGAGGCCTATGAGGAGATGGAGTTCTACAACCGTGTCGGGAGGGAGGAAGCGGCAACGGTCGAACACAGTGAGGCAGCCGTCGCGCTCAAGCCGATCGACGGAGCGAGGATGACCTTCCCCGAGCCCCTTGAGGCGTGGGTCGACTCGCCCTATGAGTTCGGGGCGAAGGTCGACGCGTACCGTTTCCTCGCACCGCTCGAGGGCAAGGTCGTACTGCAGGTCGGCGGGAAGGGCCTCCACGCCGTCAAGTTCCTCCTCGGCGGTTGCGCGGAGGCGTGGCTAGTCGCGCCAATGGTCGGAGAACTGACTTTCGCGACGGCACTCGCCGAGCGCTACGGCGTCCTGGATCGGTTGCACTGTGTCACGGGCATCGGAGAGGAACTGCCGCTGGCATCCGATTCATTCGACGCGGTCTATGTCGGAGGATCCCTCCACCATATGCAGACCGATGTAGCGATCGCTGAGATCGCTCGAGTGCTTCGACCCGGTGGCCGGTTCGCAGCCGTCGAGCCGTGGAAGGCAGCTCTGCACGGAATCGGGACACGTATCTTCGGAAAGCGCGAGCCCGAAGTCCACTGCCGACCCCTCACCAGCGACCGGCTCGCAAGTATGACCACGTCCTTTGCACGACCCCGGATCGAGCATCACGGCGCGATCTCCCGCTACCCGATGATTGCGTTCGGAAAGCTTGGTATTCGGATCAAAGCGAGGACCGCGGGTCGGATCATGGCGGCGGATGATTGGCTCACCCGACGCTGGAGAGCTCTCCACCGGCAAGGCAGTGTCGTCGCGGTGCTCGGCGAGAAGGCTTGACGATTGCTGATTAATGGGGTTTTGCGTAAGGAAGGGTTGAATCGCCCGCTCGCGGACCGTTGCCGGTCAACCGGCGCAGCCACCACGCGGCGTACTTCGACATGAAGTAGATGGGCCACCGAATCGGCGCGTGCTTGCGCAGTAGCCGGCTGACTGTGCGAGGTCCGGTGGGCGCGCGGGCATCTACCAGTGCACGCCAATCTGCGAGCAGCGCACCAGGCGGCGCGGCAGGTCGGCGGCCGCATTCACCGAAAGTTCCGGGCAGCAACCTCACGGCAATCCCGCGTTTCACACACCTGAAGCCGTAGTCGAGATCGGCGCCAGAATGCGGGAAGTCTCCATCGATCCCGCCCAGTGTCCGTGCAACACCGACCGGAACGAGGACGAAGTTTCCGTTGAACGTGTCGATAGTGCGAAGCGAGTCCGAGGGTCTCACCAACGCGATACGAGTCGGATGCATCCAGCGGTTCCACAACCGATATCCTCCGTAGCTCGTCTCGGGAACGCCAGGCTCGCGCAGTGCGCCCACGAGTACTCGGTCCGGATACTCGCTCATGTGGATGCGCGCGCGCGCCATGGCATCGCGGTCGAGTACCACATCGTCGTTCAGCCACAGCAGCCAATCGGTGTCGGATGCGTCGCTCAGCGCCGCCCGCTCGGCGACAGCCATCCCCTTCGCCCAGAACGCTGTTCCATCGCCTTGGAGAACCATGACGGGCGGGTCGAGTTCGCGGAGAGCCTCACCCGTGCCATCAGTGGAGCCATCGTCGAAGACGTAAGTCTCGGATCGCAACCCCGCGCGGTCGGCAGCCATGCGGACATCTACGACGGCCCGGGAGGTCAGTTCGCGACGGTTGTGGCACGCGACGATTACTCGAAGGATCATGCGTCGACTACCGCTAAGCCTTCGGCCGCGTGGACCCGTTGCGATATGGTCATCCAGTGTCCGCCCGTCACCGACTCAGGATAGCTCTGAGGCGCCTCGGCCTGGACGTGCAGCGATACAGCCCTCGCAGTTCGCCGATGTGGCGGGTTCGCCGACTTCTTGAGACCCATCGGGTGGACTGCGTAATAGATATCGGCGCCAATGACGGCGGCTTCGGATCTCAGTTGCGTGAAGCCGGGTACAAGGGGCGGATTGTCTCCTTCGAGCCGCTGTCGGAGCCGTTCCGACGGCTTGTCGCTCGTTCGGATGCGGACGGGAACTGGACTGCTCTTCGCTACGCGATCGGGTCCGTTGACGGCGAACTCGAGATCAACGTCGCGGGTAATGACGGCGCGAGCAGCTCCTTCTTGCCCATGTTGGAATCACACCGCAACGCCGCTCCGGACGCCAACTTCATCGGCAGCGAGCTCGTCCCAATGCGACGGCTTGACGACCTTATCGACGACCTTATCGACGACCTCGGAATCGAGTTCGGCACTCGTATTTACCTCAAGCTCGATGTGCAGGGATATGAGGGCATGGTCCTCGACGGCGCCACCCGTCTGACCTCTTCCAGCCGACTCGTCGGACTTCAACTCGAGATGTCGTTCACGGCGCTCTATGAAGGGGGCATGACCTGGACGCAGGCCGTGGATCGGGCCGAAGGGCTCGGGCTTGAGATCGCCGGCATCATGCCAGGTTTCTCGGATCCCAATAGCGGATGGATGCTCCAGGCGGATGGCGTGTTCTTCAGGCGCGAACCGTAAGTGCGCTCCGTCTGATCGCCCGGATTGCGCTGGCCAGTGTCAATGGGATCTGCACGACGAGCACCATGGCGGTCACAGAGATCAGTACGCCGGCTGCACCGAGCGATGGGGCGAAGAGGACCCCGAGTGAGATCGATGCGAGCGCCACGGGCATGATGATGAAGGCCTGGATCCTCAATCCACTCCGGTCCATGAGTGTCATCGCTGGTGGCGTCTGCAGAGATTGAAGCAGAATGAGCGCGGCTCCGATCGCATACAGCTCCCAGCTTGCGGACACCGTGCCGCCAGCCATGAAATGGATCACAGGCGGACCTGCGAGTACGAACGCCACTGCGCCGATCAGGCCGATCACAGCGAACAGCGCGATATCACGGGCAAGCGTTGCCCGGGTCATCTCACCCTTGTGCATCAGTTGCCGGTACCGGGGCCATAGATATTGACCTGCCGGGGTGATCAGGCTCTGGATTCCGAACAGCAGCGGCGCGAGCAATGCGTACTGCGCAAGCTCTTCGGGCGTCGAGAAGTGACTCAGCGTGATGCGCTGAGATTGCAGCATGAGGGCCAGTCCGATGGATACCGCTAGCGAAGTCGCGCCCAGGCGGAGGACCGCGCCGTAGTCGCTCCACTGTGTGGGAGTGCGTACCAGGTCGCGCATCAGACTGCCCGGATACCGTCGGACCGCCGGGATCCAGAGCAGAAGTGAAGCCATGAGCGCCCCGATCGCGGGCGGTATCGCGAGGAGCCCCGGTGGCGATCCCAGGGTCACGAGGAGCGCCGTGATCGTGAGGCTCAAGACCGGCGCCGCAATCCCAATCAGTGCGATGAGCGCCACTGCTTGCCATCCCTGGAGTAACCGCGTCGCCATGTAGGCGGGAAGGCCGAGGCCGAATAGGACGCCCACGAGCGTTGTGCCGATCCCGATCCACGCGACTCCCTCAGCCCCCGGTCCAAGTATCTGGGGCCAGGCGCCGAATAGACCGATCAACAGCGAAACACAGCCGACCACTGCGCCGACGATCAGCAGCAGGCGCACTGCCGCGGCGAGCTCCGCACGTGCCCCGGTGCGCGCGACGCCGTGTTGGACATCCGACGACGCGTTGACGACCGCAGCACCGATGCCCAAGTCAGCGAATGGGACGAGCGCAACGAGAGTAGCCACGAGCGAGACGGCGCCGTATGCGCTTGGACCCGCATGCTCGATGATCAGGCGCGCGGCGAACGTGACCGAGATGAACGCGGCGATCGCGCCCACACCTCTTGCGACCAGGACTCGGCCAACGGCTGCAATGTGATTCACTGCTCGCCTGCGGCCCGCTTCGCAGCACGCCACTCTCGCTGCCCGACGACTGGCCCGAAGCGTCGAATCGTCTGCAAGTAAGCGAATGCGCGATTCGCTCGAGAGCCCAGACCAGTGAGTGCCAGGAGATCTCGGCGTGCCTCGGCCATGCGGAACGGGATCTGTCCGCCGAGTTCCGCAGAGAGCCCCCCGCCTTCGTACACCGTTGCGAGGAGCTCGATCTCCTTCGGACGCGACGCGATGGAGAAGCGCATCATGAGGTGCAAGTCGGCGGTGAGGCCTTGATCGAGTGCGTAGCCGCCAAACGCGAGCAAGAGGTCACGCCGGAACAACGCGCCTTGATGACAGCATCCGTAGTTCCCGATCCAAAAGTTCATCGTCTTGAACGGCAAGCGGTTGATCACTTCCGGCCGAGGTCGAGCGCCGAGATGATTCACCTGCATGATCGCCCATGCTCCGTTGAATCCCAGCAGCGCTCGATTGATGTACTCGATCGAGTCGGCTGCGGCGAACGTGTCGCCAGCATTGAGAAACAGCAGGTATCGCCCGGAGGCGAGCCTGGATCCCTTGTTCATCGCGTCGTAAAGTCCGATGTCCGTCTCGGATAGCACGGTCACATTCGATCGAGCGGCGCGGTATTGGAGCGCATCCCCTGCCGTGCCGTCTGACGACGCGCCGTCGACGATCACGTGCTCCCATGAGGCCTCAGGCGCGGTCTGAATCACGCATGATGCCACGGTCGCGGCGAGCCGGTCGCGGTCGTTGCGAACGACGGTGACGATCGATAGCAGGGGGATCTCGACCTGAGTCAGACTTTCAGCCACTGCTTGACGCCTTCCTCAGGTCGTGGCGTATTGGTGGTCCGGGCGCTGACGGCGGAGCTCGCTGACCAGGCCGTCGCAGCGATGACGATGAACCATGCGCCGTATTGCCACTGACTCGGCTGGGCGAAGAACGACGTCATGGCGAAGAGCGAGACCGCGAACCAGCCCGCGGGGCTACGACGCGCGAGAACGAACAGCAGGACGAGCGCGAGGAGGAGGAAAATCGCCATGGCGGGCCGACCGGTCAGCGCCGTGAGGACGGTCGCCGTGCCCTCGGCGTCACTGAATCTACCGAATCCGCGATAGGTCAACGACACGGCGGCGACGCTCGACTTCTCGTCGAGCACCGATGGGACGAGTACCACGAGCGCGGCGATACTCGCCGTCGCCAGTAGGGCGACGAACGTCCAGCGCCGGCGGCGCACGAACTGAATTGCCGCCGCGACGGCTAGCGCAATGACGAAGGCCAACAAGGCGCCCAGCGACTGGCTGAAGCAGATGGTCGTGGTGGCCAATATGAGGAGCGCCACGGAGGCGGTCGTACCGAGACGGCGCGAAAGCGCGAGCGCTCCGATCGGTACGACGAGATAGGCGACGAGTCCGGGCTCACCTAGGGTCAAGGTGAGCCGCCTGGTCCCAGGTATCCACGGAGGCCCGCCAGTGGCAAAGGTGAACGGAGCGTAGAGCTCCATGTTCCTGACCCCGATAGGAAACGTCGTGATCTGGCTCACTGCGAAGCCGAGGATCAGCGTGATGGCGTAGGAAATGACCATCAGCGCCACAATGAGGGCGATGCCCTTGAGCATCGCCGTGACGAAATCGGGTCGTGACATTGCGAGCTGCGCTGCGACGAGGACCAGTAGGTAGGCGACAGCGACCGTGGCGACGTCGGGCGAGAACCCGATGATCGCGAAACAGAGGCAGAGCGCGATGCCTGCAACCAACATGCGTGAGGTGGACGGTGGTCTGACCGTCGTGGGGAACGTCAGAACCAGCAAGCTGATTGCAGCCAGGCCGATCAGATTGACCGCGAACATCGATTCGCCGACAGTGCCCGGGGCGACCGTGAGCAGGATGCCGGCCGCTAGAAGCCCTCGAAACGTCCCGATTCGAATGGCGACGGCTGCAGCGACGACGCAGCCGCTTGCGACAAGAGCGACATCGAGTCTGGCTGTGACAACGCCCGCGAGCAGTCCTGCAACGAGTACGCACAGTACGAGAATCGCGAGGCGCATGACGCGATCGGCTCGCAACGCATCCGGAGCCCGAGTCCCCTGCACGGCACAATCCTAAATGCGTGACTGCCGCTGTCTCCGAGCAGTGGGAAAGGGAGCGTCAGGGTCGGCGATAGATGAATACGGACTCGCCTCGCACGAGCGCTAGTTCGACGCACGCTTCCGGCGAAGCGATGAACTCTTCATCCAGACGGAATCCAGCGCGCTCGACCCGCTCCCGGAAGTCCCGACCGTACATCCTCACATGGTCGTACTGACCGTAATGCGCTTCTCGATCATCGGCCGAGGTGATCGCTGGATTCTCGTATGTCGCTGCCCATGATTCGATGATCGGGACCGAGCAGATAAGGAGCCCGCCGGGCATCAGCACTCGGTGAATTTCGCGAAGGGCCTTGGCATCATCCACGTGCTCGAGAACATGGTTCGCGATGACTGTTCCGATGGAAGCCGTGGGCAAGTCAATCTGCTCGAGATTGAGCCGTACGTCGACGGTCAAGGAGAAGAGATCGGCCGTCCGGTATTCCCCTGGGTACGCGGCGCGGAGGTGTGTGCTGATCGCCTTCTCCGCGGCGAAGTGGAGGATGGGCGAGGGAAGCTTCGATTCCTGTTGCGAGTACCAGAGCCACAGCTGTCGGTGCCTCGAAACCGCACCGCACCGCCGACACGTGGTGTTCGGATACAGGGGACCGCCGAACGCAACCGGCTTCCCGGAGTGGCCGCAGATGTTGCAAGTAATCGACCTTCGCTTACGACCTCGGAGCTTCGCGGCGACCGAGTGGATGAGGTGGTCGGGGACGACGCGTCTCAGCCACCGCTTCATCCACACGCGATGAAGCTAGCACGGGCCTAGTCGGTCGCAGTGGTCGTCGTTAGGCCATCAGCTTGACGACTCCCGACGCGAAGTTGTCGACCATCGCGTCGAGTGTCGGGTATGCCCACTGACCGCCTCGAATGCGGTCGCTGCTCTGTGCGACGTTGATGGAGGTGCGCGCGAACTCGCCGGGATCGTCTGACGCGGTGAACACCGTCTCGCCTTCGCGCAGATACTCGAGTTCAGGCGCGTGAAAGCGATACTCCGAGGTGACGATCGGGAGCCCCATGGCGAGTGCATGGACGGCCACGAGCCCGATGCGCCCAGGGTTCATAATCGCTTCGGATACGGACCCGATCAGTGCGACGCCCTCGTCGTCCGCATAGCCGAGCCGGATGACTTGGCCGCGTTCGACAGCCGCGTCGAGTAGGCCGGCGTCACGCCCTGTACCTCCGACCACGAGCTTGGCCGCCGGATCGATCCTCCAAAGCTCGTCGAGCGCTTGCGCGAGCAGGTCGACGCGCTTGCTCGCATCCAGACTGCCGATATAGCCGAAGGTCGGTCCTGCCCCGAGGCCATGCTTCGTCTTGAACTCCTCATTCGCACCTGATCGAAACTCCGCATGCCGAAGCAGGAGATCGTTCGTGGCGATGGAGTTCATGACAGTGGTGATCCGCTCCGTGGGGACACCAAGGCGCTCCGCAGTGGCTGCGCCTCCCGGTGTGTATGCGAAGATTCGATCAGCGTCGCGCGCCAAGCGAGTCTCTAACCAGCGGTCAACCGGGTTCCATGGCGCGATATATGAATCGATGTGGCCCCAAAGCCCAACTCGGCGGTTCGCCCGGCCGGGTCCATACAACGCCCGATACGCATCGACCAGAGTCCCCTGAAAGAAAAGGATCACTGCGTCGGCGTCCTGCCACAGGCGCTTGGACCCGCCGATGTCGATGTGACGACCGCCGAAATGCCATCGCTTCGGAGGGAAGCGGTCAATCCAGGCCGCTTGCTCAGCCGCGTCGCCCCGCGCGCTGAGCTCTCCGGTCGGGGATGCGGCAACGACGCGGCCTTCGATGCCGAGTTCATCGAGGCGCGAGAGGAGCGCCGTGAAGAACGGTACTCTATATTGCGGCACATACGGCTGCACGATTGCCAAGCGTGGGTGCACGGGCCGATCTTACTGACGGTCTCGGAAGGGAACGCGGCGCATCGTTATGGTGAGCGTGTGACGGCGCCCAAGACATTGATCCTTGGTCTCAATTTTGCGCCGGAGCCAACGGGTAACGCGCCCTATACCACGTCGTTGTCAGCGGGGCTCGTCGCTCGAGGGTTCCCCGTCGCGGTGCAGACGGCGCATCCGCACTATCCCGAGTGGCACATCCGAGATGGCTACGGCGGATGGACTCGGCATGAAGATCTCAACGGGGTACCTCTCACGAGACGACGCCACTACATTCCGCGGCGCCCGCGGGGCCTCCGCCGATTGCTATCGGAGCTCAGCTTCGGCCTGCGCCTCCTGGTTGCGCGCTGGGGCCGCCGTGACGTGACGATCGCCGTATCGCCGGCGCTGTTCTCGACCTGGCTCGCGTCGCTGCGCAGGGGGCGCGCTCCGTTCGTGGTGTGGGTGCAGGACCTCTACGCGCTCGGCCTAGCTGAGACGGACGAGGGCGGCACCGTCGCAGCGAGGGTGACGCGGTGGGTCGAGCGGTGGACGCTTCGATCGGCCGATCGAATCGTCGTCGTCCATGACCGGTTCCGCGAATACGTCGTCCGCGAGTTCGGGATCGATGAGTCGAAGGTGACCGTCATCCGGAACTGGACTCATCTCCCCGCATCCGCTCCCATCGACCGCGTGGCAGCGCGTTCGGCTCGGAGCTGGGGACCGGACCAAGTGATCGCATTGCACGCCGGGAACATGGGCGTGAAGCAGGGCCTTGAGAATGTCATCGCGGCGGCGAGACTCGCTGACGCGCGAGGCGCGCGAGTGCGATTCGTGATGCTCGGCGGCGGCGGCGAACGCCCCCGCCTCGGCGAGCTCGCTCGGGGTGTCGAGTCGATCGAGTTCATCGATACACTCCCGGACGCCGAGTTCCGGGCCGCACTCGCTGCGGCGGACGTCCTCCTCGTCAACGAGAAGCAGGGTGTGGCCAATATGGCGGTGCCAAGCAAATTGACGTCGTACTTCGATGCGGCAAGGCCGGTCGTTGCTGCAACCGACCCCGGCGGTATCACGGCGGCCGAGATCAAGGCGTCTGGAGGGGGCCTGATCGTCAACGCGGCAGATCCGGCAGCGCTCCTGGCTGCGGTGATCGGCCTGGGAGCAGACCACGCACAAGCAGATGCACTGGGTCGATCTGGACGTCGGTATCGCGAAGACCTGCTCGGGGAGCGGCGGGCGCTGGACCGATGGCAGGAGACCCTCGAAGCGGTCATGCGCGGCAAACAGGTTCCGACTGGTCTTCCCCAGTAGGGGCTGGTCGGACAAGCCGGGCATACCGCCGGGCTTGTGGGATGCTAGATCGGTCCTGAATCCGAGGAGTCCTGGTTGGAACTGCGCGACTACATCCGCGTGCTGCGCAAGTGGTGGATCCTCATCGTCGCGCTCACACTCACGGGCGTTGCGGGCGCGGCGGTCGCGAGTCTCCTGATCACGCCCAAGTACGAAGCCCGGACCCTCTCCTTCGTCTCGGTCCAGAGCGGGGGGACGATCCAGGAGTTCGCGCAGGGCACGACCTATGCGCAGAACATCATCAAGTCGTTCACCGAGGCGATCACGTCCCCGCGAGTCCTCGACGAGGTCGTCAACGATCCGAACCTCGGACTCGATGAGACGGTCGCGGATCTCGCGCGGGACGTGAGTGCGTCCGCAGCGCTCAACACGGTCAACATGCAGATCTCCGTCGTCCGCAAGGACCCGGTCGAGGCCGCGAACATCGCGAATGCCGTGACCGCGAGCTTCCGGAAGCAGGCGTCGGAGCTCACACGACCCGCGGCAGGGGAGCAGTCGCCGGTCCAGGTCACGATCCTCACGCCGGCTGAGGTCCCGACTGAGCCGGTATCGCCGAACGTGCGGCTGAACATCGTCCTCGGTCTGCTGCTCGGCCTTGCGCTCGGCCTCGTGCTCGCGATCCTGATCGAGGTCCTTGACACGCGCATCCGCACCGAGCATCAGGTGCGACAGCTGAGCGATGCTCCGATCCTCGGCGGCATCGCGTTCGACAAGCAGGCGACCAAGCGACCGCTAATCGTTCAGGCGGAGCCGAACAGTCCGCGTGCGGAGGCATTCCGCAGCCTAAGGACGAACCTGCAGTTCCTCGATGTCGAGGGCGGCCCCCGAAGCTTTGTCGTGACATCCTCGGTAGCCGCGGAAGGCAAGTCGACGACGACGGCGAATCTCGCGATCGTCATGGCGCAGTCTGGCGCGCGCGTGCTCGTGATCGATGGCGACCTCCGCTCGCCGAGCGTCGCGACCCTGTTCGGCGTCGAAGGGGGTGTCGGGCTCTCCGACGTGCTGATCGGCCGGGTCCGTCTCCAGGACGCGATCCAGGTCTGGGGCATGAAGAACCTCTCGCTGCTGCCCGCCGGTACGATGCCGCCGAACCCGAGCGAGCTCGTCGGCTCGCAGGCGATGGTGAGCCTGCTCCGACATGTTGAAAAGGAGTACGACGTCGTGCTCATCGACTCGCCGCCGCTCCTGCCCGTCACGGACTCCGCCCTGCTGTCGAAGCATGTCCGCGGCGCGCTGGTCGTGGTCGCTGCGGGACGCACTCACCGCGGCCAGCTCGCCGGCTCGATCGAGTCGCTGCAGAACGTGGGATCGAATGTCGCAGGCATCGTTCTGACGATGCTCCCGACCCGCGGCCCCGACGCTTACGGCTATGGCCGCTACAGCTATGGCTCGTACGGATACGGTTACGGCGACGCCCACCAGGCGGGCGTCGTGCAGAACGCGACGCTCGCGCCGAGCCCTGCTCGGACGCGTCGGAGCGTCCCGCCACAGCAGGAGCCCGTATAGCGAGGTCCGCGCTCGGCTGACCTGATCCGACCGCCACTGACCAGGAAACATCGTGACCGCTCTCCCGCAGACAGATCCGTATCGGATCCTCGTCGTGTGCACGGGGAACATCTGCCGGTCTCCGTTCGCGGAGCGTCTGCTGCAGGATGCGTTCGGCAGGATCGCGTTCGCCGCATCGGACGATGCCTGGCGCGCCGGAGTTCAGGTCGCGAGCGCGGGGACGCACGCGATGGTCGGCAATCCGATCGAGCCGACGATGGCCGATCAGCTCGAGCCCTACGGCTCGGCCGGCTTCGATCACGTCGCGCGGCAGCTCGAGCGGGAGCTCATCGCCGACGCCGACCTCGTGCTCGCGCTCACGCGCGACCACCGCCGCGACATCGTCAGGCTGCTGCCGAACGCCAGTCGGCGCGTCTTCGCGCTCGGCGAGTTCGTGCGACTCCTCGAAGACGCCGTCGCCGCCGATGCGATCGAGGCAGGCCAGTCGGTGCCGGCGCCGGAGCTCATGGCGGCCGTCGTCGAAGGCGCTGCAGCGCGTCGTGGGTTCGTGCCGGCGCCGGACGATCCCGCGGTCGACGATGTCATCGACCCCTATCGCCGAGCTGCCGGCGTGTACGAGGCATCCGCCGCGCAGATTGCCGAGTTCATCGGCCGGATCGAGGCCGCCATCCTCCGCGAGATGCGAGCGACCGTATGACGGGCCCGAGACGCGCTGCCGCCTCGGGTCACCGGTGGCGATGGTGGGCGATCGGCATCGCCGCGTTCCTGGCGGTCGACGTCGCACTCGTCTGGTGGGCGCTCGCCGTGACATCGCGTTCTGCTGCGGAGACGGCCGAGCCGCTGCCGCTGTCCGCCTTCGCGCCCGCGCCGACCCCGAAGCCGGCGACCGCGCGCGCGGTCTCGACGCCGACCCCCACCCCGACGCCTGAGCCGCTCGTCCTCGAGTCAATGGCGCGCCAGCTGCAGCCGATCGACGGCGCGCGCGCGTGGCGGACCGCGTCGACCGCGTGTGCGGGGCCGAGCACGATCGAGTGGACCGAGGACGGCGGTGCGAGCTGGACCGCCTGGTCCGCCGGCGATGACGTCGCGGGAATCCTCGGGATCGTCTCCTACGATGACGCGAGCGTCGTCGGCATCGTCGCGATGCTCGGCGGCGATTGCAGGGCGGAGTACCGGATGAGCTACACGGCGGGGGAGTTCTGGGGCGCATACCCGGACGAGCAGCCGCAGTTTGCGCTGATCGACCCCGCCAGCCGAGCCGCCGTGCTCACCGCAGCCGGACCGGTCGCGTCGCCCTGCGGCGAGATCTCCGAACTCGCGGAGGGCGCCGGCGGCATCGCCGTGCTCTGCACCACGACCGAGCTCGTGGTCGGGCCCGAGGAGCTCAGCTCGGCGGCACCGGTCTCGCTCGCCGGCCAGGCCGTCGCGGTCACGCAGACCGGCGACGGGTACCTCGTCGCCGCGCGCCGCGATCCCGGCTGCGCCGACGGGCTCCAGCTGAGCCGCGTCGGCGCTGACGCCGCCGTCGCCCCCGTCGTCTGCCTGAGCGGCCACACCGACGAGACGGCACCCGTCACCCTCGCCGCCGCGACCGACGGCACGCTCTGGCTCTGGGCCGGCGATCGCGTCGGCGTCTCCGGCGACGGCGGCGCGAGCTGGACGGGACTCGGATGAGCGCCGACGCCATCGTCGAGCCGCTGCGCCGCCCGCGGCCGCGCCCGCGTCGGCACGTCTGGCGCTGGATCGTGCTCGGCCTCGTCCTCCTCCTCGTCGCCGTGGCGCTCTGGATCGTCGTCCGCGGGCTCATCGCCCGCGACCAGCTGACGGGGGCCGTACCGCTCGTCACGCAGCTGCGGGACAAGGTCGTCGAAGGCGACACCGCGGGCCTCGACACGATCACCGATCAGCTCGAGTCGCGCGCCGCGACCGCGGCGGCGCTCACCTCCGATCCCATCTGGCGCGCCGTGGAAGTCGTGCCGATCCTCGGACCGAACCTCACCGCGTTCCGCGAGGCCGCCCACGCCGTCGACACGCTCACCGCCGGCGCCCTCCCGCCCCTCGTCACCCTCGCCGGCGACCTCGACTTCGGCAAGTTCGTGCCCAAGGATGGCGCGATCGACACGACGCCGATCCTCGCGCTGCAGCCCGCACTCGCCGACGCGGGGGCCGCGGTCGCGGCGGCCGCCGCCCAAGTGCAGACCATCGAGGTGTCGGGCACCGTGCCGCAGATCGGCGAAGCCGTCACCCAGCTCGTCGGCGTCATCAACGACGCGAACGCCCTCATCGGCGGCGCGAACGGCCTCGCCCAGGTCCTCCCCGCGATGCTCGGCGCCGACGGCCCCCGCACGACCCTCCTGCTCGTGCAGAACAATGCCGAGCTCCGCGCCACCGGCGGCATCCCCGGCGCGGTGATCGCGCTCCACACCGACCAGGGGCGGATCAGCTTCGGTCGTCAGGCGTCAGGCGTCGACTTCGGCGAGTTCGCGGCGCCGGTCCTGCCCGTCACCGACATCGAGGAGCAGCTCTACAGCGAGAAGATCGCGACGTACATGCAGAACGTCACCGTGACCCCCGACTTCGCCCGCTCCGGAGAGCTCGCCGCCGCGATGTGGCTCGAGCACTTCGGCGAGCCCGTCGACGCCGTCGCCTCCGTCGACCCCGTCGTCCTCTCCTACATCCTCGGCTCGACCGGACCGCTCGAACTCCCGGACGGCACGATCCTCTCCTCGGAGAACGCGGTCGACCTCCTCCTCAACGAGGTCTACTTCCGCTACGCCGACCCCGCAGACCAGGACCTCTTCTTCGCCGCCGCGGCCCAGTCCGTCTTCGCGGCGATCATGCACTTCGACGGCGACCCGCAGCGCTTCGTCCAAGCCATCGGACAGGGCGTCGCCGAGCACCGGATCTACGTGTGGAGCGCGCACACGGACGAGCAGGCGGTCATCGCCGCCGACGGCTCGCCGCTCGCCGGCCTCCTGCCGCGCAGCGACGCGATGGCCTCCGGTTTCGGGCTCTACCTCACCGACATCACCATGTCGAAGATCGACTGGTACCTCGAGCCGTCCGTCAGCATCTCCGGCGTGCGCTGCCCCATGTGGGGCGACCACTCCTACTACGAAGTCCGACTGACCCTCACCTCGACGGTGCCACCGCTCGGCGAAGGCGTCCCCGACTACGTCGTCGGCCCCGCGACGGGGGACACCCGCGGGACCGCGCTCACGCAGGCGTACCTCACGATGCCCGCCGGATTCCGCATCTTCCAGACGCTCGTCGACGGCACCGACCACGCGGTGCGCATCGTCGAGACCGACGGCGACTACATCCACTACATGATCACGAGCGTGCTGCCGCCGGGCGCCACCCAGGAGACCGTCTTCCGCGTGTGGGGGAACGTCGCAGCGCCCGCAAAGGTGCGACTGCTCCACACGCCGACGGCAGGGACGTTCGAGACCAGGATCGGTGAGTCGCTCGCGTGCCCGACCCCGGACGAGGTGCCGACGAACGTCGATCCCGGGATCGTGGCGTCCGGAGTCCCGGGCCCCGGCTCGCCAGCTATGAAGTATTCGTAATACGACGTTTACTCAGGTCGGTTGCCGTATATCGCCAGGTCGCGGTATCGTCAAACAGCCCGGGTCGGAGATTTAGTTCGCTTTGGCCACCAGTTTTGGGAC
>DATMFB010000076.1:0-21412 GCA_035556395.1 Microbacteriaceae bacterium | reverse complement strand
GCCGGGACGCCGGCTGGGCGCCGTCGACGACCGAGACGTCGACCGTCTCGCCGGAGAGGGCGTCGAGCGGGACGAGCTCGAGGCCGAGGTCGCTGTGCAGGGCGTCGAGCGCGGCCTCGAGGCCTGACCAGCCGGTGCCGGTGCGGTCCAGGCCGATGACGATCGAGGCGCGTCCGCCGTCGCCGGCGATCGCCTGGCGGAGGGCGCCGAGCGTCGTCGCCGAGGGCGCCTCGGCCGCGGCCTCGAGGGCCTCGCTCGCCGCGACGTCGACGACACGCAGGCCGATGCCGTCGGTCGCCGCGAGCGCGACCGCGCGGTCCTGAGGATCCGCGAGGTCGGTATCGGCGACGAGGATGCGGCTCGCGCCGGCGGCCGCGAACGCGCCGATGTCGGTCCCCGACACGGTGCCGGGGGAGGTCCAGACGGTGCCGAGGGCCGGCAGTGGCTCGCCGGATTGGCGCAGCAGGGTCGGATCGGCGTCGGCGGTGAGCAGCAGGAATCGGTCGTGGGGACCTCGGTCGAGGCGCTGCACCCAGGCGACCGCATCCGCGGGGGCGTCGGATCCGAGCGCGTTGATCGACGCCGCGATGAGCGGGTCGATCGCAAGCGTCACGCGCTCCCCCTGGACCGCGTCGAGCAGGCGCGTCAGCGTCCCGTCCTTCGCCGTCAGCGCGGCGAGCTCGTCGGCCGGGATGAGGCCCGCGACCCGCGGCGGGGCGACGATCGGGACGATGATCGCGACCTTCGTCGGCGCGAGCGTCTCGGCCGGCACCGCCGCTACGGCGGAGGCGGCGGGCGCCAGCACGAGCGCGACGGACGCGAGCGCTGCGGTGATGGCCCGCGCCGCTCGTCCGTCAGCGCGGTGTGCCGGCATGACGGGCAGTCTATTTCTCGTGGCCGGGAGGGACGTCCGGCCGCGCCGCTCCCATGACAGGCTTGATGCGTGGTGAGCGTTGCGGATGCGATCGAGCGGCTCGGCGCGCTCGCGGCGGCCCCTCCCCTCGCGAGGCTGGCGACGGCGTTCTCCGCGGCCGGCCATCAGCTCGCGCTCGTCGGCGGTCCCGTGCGCGACGCGTTCCTCGGCCGGCCGATCACCGACTTCGATCTCACGACCGACGCACGGCCCGAGCGCACGCTCGAGATCGTCGGGCCGATCGCCGCGACGACCTGGGACGTCGGGCGCGAGTTCGGGACGATCGGCGCGCTCATCGACGGCGAGCGCGTCGAGATCACGACCTACCGGGCGGACGCCTACGACGGGGTGACGCGCAAGCCGGTCGTCGCATTCGGCGACGACCTCGACGGGGACCTCCGGCGTCGCGACTTCGCGGTCAACGCGATGGCGCTGCGCCTGCCGGACCTGGTCCTCGTCGATCCCCACGGCGGTCTCGACGACCTGCTCGACGGCGTACTCGACACCCCGACCGATCCCGAGGTGTCCTTCGGCGACGATCCGCTCCGGATGATGCGGGGCGCGCGGTTCGTCGCGCAGCTCGGATTCCGCGTCGCCGACCGCGTCGAGGACGCGATGCGCGCGCTCGCGCCGACGCTCGAGATCGTGAGCGCGGAACGGGTCGCCGACGAGCTCGCCAAGCTGCTGCTCGCGCGCGATCCGGTCGCCGGGATCCGGCTGCTCGTCGAGACGGGGCTCGCCGAGCTCATGCTGCCGGAGGTGCCCGCGCTGCGGCTCGAGGCCGACGAGCACGCCCACCACAAGGACGTGTACGAGCACTCGCTCACCGTGCTGAGCCAGGCGATCGAGCTCGAGGCCGCGAGGCGGCTGCCGGGCGCGCCGGACCTGGTGCTGCGGATCGCGGCGCTACTCCACGACATCGGCAAGCCCGCGACGAAGCGGGTGGATGGCCGGGTCGTGTCGTTCCATCACCACGACGTCGTCGGCGCGAAGCTCGCGGCCAAGCGGCTGCGCGCGCTGCGCTTCGACAACGACACCATCGCGGCCGTGAGCAAGCTCATCGAGCTCCACCTGCGGTTCTTCGGCTACAGCGACCAGCCCTGGACCGACTCGGCGGTCCGCCGCTACGTCCGCGACGCCGGCGACGAGCTCGAACGGCTGCACATCCTGACGCGCGCCGACGTCACGACGCGCAATCGGCGCAAGGCCGATCGCCTCGAGTTCGCGTACGACGACCTCGAGGCGCGGATCGCGGAGATCTCCGCCGCCGAGGACCTCGCGGCCGTGCGACCCGATCTCGACGGTCAGGACATCATGCGCATCCTCGATCTGGCGCCGGGGCGCGAGGTCGGCGAGGCCTACCGGTTCCTCCTCGAGCTGCGCCTCGACGAGGGCCCGCTCGGGCGGGAGGAGGCCGAACGCCGGCTCCTTCACTGGTGGGCGTCTCGCGGCTGATCGGACCGGCGTTCTCGCGTTCCGGGCGTTCTGGTAGCATCGAGGGTCGCCTTTTCGGGCGGCACGTTCACGACCTCCTGCTGCCGGGAGATACCCGGCGGCCGTTCTAGTCCGAAGGAGGTGGGTTTGTGACGCATCAGTACGAACTCATGGTCATCCTCGACCCCGAGCTCGATGAGCGCACCGTCGCTCCGAGCCTCGACAAGTTCCTCAACGTCATCCGCACCGAGGGTGGCACCGTCGACGCAGTCGACATCTGGGGACGCCGTCGCCTCGCCTACGAGATCGCGAAGAAGTCCGAGGGCATCTACGCCGTCGTCGACTTCACGTCGACCCCCGCGGCATCGATCGAGCTCGACCGCCAGCTCAAGCTCAACGAGGCGGTGCTCCGCACCAAGGTGCTCCGCAAGGAGCACGCGGTCGCGATCGCGTCGCACGCGAAGGCGACCGTCGCGAAGCGCGCCGCCAAGGCCGCCGCGAAGGCGACCGCCGCAGCCGCAGCCCCCGCGGAGTGAGCCATGCCTGACACGATCATCACCGTCGTGGGGAACCTCACGGCCGACCCGGAGCTGCGCTACACGCAGTCCGGGCTCGCCGTCGCGAACTTCACGATCGCGTCGACGCCGCGGACGTTCGACCGCGCAGCGAACGAGTGGAAGGACGGCGAAGCGCTGTTCCTCCGCGCGTCCTGCTGGCGCGAGTTCGCGGAGCACGTCGCGGGGAGCCTGACGAAGGGCAGCCGGGTCATCGCGACCGGCAAGCTCAAGTCGCGCTCCTACGAGACGCGCGAGGGCGAGAAGCGGACCTCGATGGAGCTCGAGGTCGACGAGATCGGCCCATCGCTGCGCTACGCCACGGCCGCGGTGACCCGCGCCGCGAGCGGTGAGCGCGGCGGCGCGCAGGGCGGCGGCGGACGCGGTCAGGTCGAAGAGCCCTGGGGCACGCCACCCGCATCCTCGGGCGGAGACGCCTGGAGCGCGCCCGGCGCGTACACCGACGACACCCCGTTCTGATTCCTAGAACTCCACAGACTCTCAAGACTTAAGGACAACTGACTATGGCTGGTAAGAGCAGCGGCGGCGACCGCCGCAAGCCGCGATCCAAGGGCAAGGACGGCAAGAACGCCGCCCCGCCGAAGTCCATCACCGTCGGCGTGATCGACTACAAGGACGTCGCGACGCTTCGCAAGTTCATCTCCGAGCGCGGGAAGATCCGCGCGCGCCGGATCACCGGCGTCTCCGTCCAGGAACAGCGACTCATCGCAACGGCCGTGAAGAACGCCCGCGAGATGGCGCTGCTCCCCTACGCCGGCGCCGGCCGCTGATCGGGGGCGGACACATGTCGAAGCTCATTCTCACGAACGAGGTCACCGGCCTCGGTGCGCCCGGCGACATCGTCGAGGTCAAGAACGGCTATGCGCGCAACTACCTGATCCCGCAGGGCCACGCGGTCGCGTGGTCGCGCGGTGCCGAGAAGCAGATCGATCAGATCAAGGCCGCCCGCGCCGCCCGCGAGCACGCGACCCTCGAGGAGGCGCAGGCGTTCAAGTCGGCGCTCGAGGCCGCGAAGGTCAAGGTCTCCGCGAAGGCGGGCAAGGAGGGTCGTCTCTTCGGCTCCGTCACCGTCTCCGACATCGCCGCCGCGGTCGAGGCCGCCGGCGTCGGCTCGGTCGACAAGCGCAAGATCGAGATCGTCTCTCCGATCAAGTCGATCGGCGACCACGAGGCGACGGTGCGGCTCCGCGAGGACCTCGTCGCGGTCATCACGCTCCAGGTCGTCGCTGCGAAGTAACCCCTGGTCAGCGACCGGCTCCGGTCATAAGAAGGACGGCTCCCAGTCGGGGGCCGTCCTTCTTTGTGCACAGGTGCTCACTATTCAGGCAACTCTCAACCTCGCATCTAAGCTACTTTCCACACACAGTGAGGCTTTTGAAAAACAGCTGGTCAGAATGGGTAACCGAGTGAATTTCCATAGGTTGTCCACAGATCGATGCACAAGCCGCTCACAGCGCTCACGGCGTTTCGCGCAATCCATCCACATGGTTGTCCACAGGGTCGCCGTGTCCCGTGTTGCAGTGGGGTTGACGCCTCCCTAGTGTGAACCGGACGCCGGAGCGCAGAGCCCGATGGGTTCCGTCCGGCAATGTCGGCGGTCCCCACGAGACTGGCCTCGAGGCCGAACCGCCGAACCGCCGAACCATCCACACCACCTGCGCGAGCCTGCCCGCGCGCCATCATCGGAGCCGCCCGTGTCGATCGCCGTCCTTCCCGCTCCCGATGGTCGGGGCGAGGCGTGGGGCGACGCTCGGGGCGACCGTGTGCCTCCGCACGACCTCCTCGCCGAGCAGTCCGCGATCGGCGGCATGATGCTGTCGAAGGACGCGACCGCCGACGTGCTCGAGACGGTCCGTCCGGTCGACTTCTACATCCCCAAGCACGAGCTGATCTTCGACGCGATCCTCTCGCTCTACTCGCGAGGCGAGCCGACCGATGTGATCGCGGTCACGGACGAGCTCACCAAGCAGGGCGAGCTCGGTCGCGCGGGCGGACCGGAGTACCTGCACACGCTGACCTCGATCGTGCCGACCGCGGCGAACGCCGGCTACTACGCCGGCATCGTCGCGGAGAAGGCGATCCTGCGGCGCCTCGTCGAGGCGGGCACCCGGATCGTCCAGATGGGCTACGCGAGCGAGGGCGAAGTCCTCGACCTGCTCAACGACGCGCAGGCGCAGATCTACGGCGTGCACGGCGGGGTCCAGGCCGAGGACTTCGTCCCGCTGTCGAACGCCGTGATGTCGGCCGTCGAGGAGATCGAGGCCGCGAGCAGCCGCGACGGCGTCATGATCGGCGTCCCGACCGGATTCCAGGGACTCGACGACCTCACGAACGGCCTGCATCCCGGCCAGCTCATCGTGCTCGCGGCGCGGCCCGCGATCGGCAAGTCGACGCTCGGGCTCGACATCGCGCGAGCGGCGTCGATCAAGCACCAGCTGCCGAGCATCATCTTCTCGCTCGAGATGGGCCGCAGCGAGATCGCGATGCGCCTGCTGTCCGCCGAGGCGTCCATCCCGCTCCACCACATGCGCAAGGGCACGGTCAACCCGCAGGACTGGAACACCATCGCCTCCGTCCGCGGCCGGATCAACGACGCACCGCTCTACATCGATGACAGCCCGAACATGACGCTCGTCGAGATCCGCGCCAAGTGCCGCCGGCTCAAGCAGCGGGCCGGCCTCAAGCTCGTCGTCATCGACTACCTGCAGCTCATGACGAGCGGCAAGCGGGTCGAGTCCCGCCAGCAGGAGGTCAGCGAGTTCTCCCGCGCGCTCAAGCTGCTCGCCAAGGAGCTCGACGTCCCGGTCATCGCGATCTCGCAGCTGAATCGTGGCCCCGAGCAGCGCGTCGACAAGAAGCCCATGCTCTCGGACCTCCGCGAGTCCGGCTCGATCGAGCAGGACGCCGACATGGTGATCCTGCTCCACCGCGAGGACGCCTACGACCAGGGCTCCCCGCGTGCCGGCGAGGCCGACTTCATCGTCGCGAAGCACCGCAACGGCCGGACCGACACCATCACCGTCGGGTTCCACGGGCACTTCTCCCGCTTCGCGGACCTTCCGCCGAACCGCTAGGTGGCGTACGGTTACGCGCACGGGCGGGCCGAATCTGGACTGCCGGCATCGCGAATGCGAAGAGAAGAGGCACCCAGATGGCAGACACCACGGTCGCCGGGGCAACGATCATCCTCGACCTCGGCAAGCGCAGCCGCAAGAAGATCAAGCGTCTGAAGCGGGGCGAGGGCAGCCTCGCGGCGAAGATCGACGCGACGGTCGCGCAGCTGCGCGCAGACGGGGAGCTCGTGGATGGGGACGTCGTCGTCGCCGTCGTCAAGCAGAAGCCCAAGTCTCGATTCAAGCTCTTCTGAGGGGACGGATCATGACCGCAACCGAACTGCCCCGCTCGTACTCGATCGCGCGGGTCTCGAAGATCGAACGGACGCCCGATGGCACCATCACCTCGACGGTGCTCGCGAAGCCGAAGCGCAAGCGCGTCTCCAAGCGCTACAAGAAGGCCGACAAGACCCTGCGCCGCCTCGCCCGGGCGCAGCGCGTCGCCGCGGACGAGTTCCTCTCGCGTCACGAGCGATCGAATGCGAAGAAGAGGAACGGCGGGGTCAAGAAGTTCGCGAAGAACGCGGTCCGGGCCGCGCGCAAGGGCGGCAAGAAGCTCCGCGTCTTCTGACGTGACGGGCCTCGTCACGCCATGGTGAAGGCCGCCCTCTCGCCGACCCCGCTCATCGATCCGGCGACCGTTCCGCCGATCGAGATCGCACCTCAGGTGCGCCCGAAACGCCAGAGCAGCTTCGTACTGTTCTTCCGCCTCCTCGGCTTCGCCATGCGTCTGCGCTGGCGGCAGAAGGTCCGCAAGCGCCCGCAGGCCGAGCTCGCCGCCGAGGCGCGCGACTTCCTCGAGGACCTGGGCGGCCTGTGGATCAAGGCCGGCCAGCTCCTGTCGCTGCGGGTCGACCTGCTCTCGCCGGAGATGTCCGACCAGCTCGCGCAGCTGCAGTACCGCAGCTACGGATTCGATCCCGCGGCCGCACGCGCCGTCGTCGAGGAGGAGCTCGGGGCGACGATCCCGCAGGTCTTCTCCGAATGGGACGAGCTGCCGTTCGCCGCCGCCTCGCTGTCCCAGCTCCACCGTGCGCGCCTGCGCAACGGCGAGGAGGTCGCGGTCAAGATCCAGCGCCCCGGCATCGAGCAGCTCATGCGGCGCGATCTCGGCCTCATCGTCTGGGTCCTCAAGCGGATGAAGTCCGTGCCGAGCGTCTCCTACATCGGCTGGGACGCGATGATCCGCGAGCTGACCCGGATGCTGCGCGAGGAGATCGACTACCGCTACGAGATCTCGAACATGCGCCGGATGCGCAAGATCCTGAAGGAGCACCGGATCCGCGTCCCGCGGGTGCATCGGCGGCTCTCGACGCAGCGGGTCATCGTCATGGAGTTCGTGCACGGCGTCGTGATGTCCGAGTTCATGCGCGTCAAGCGATCGGACCCCGCCCGCCTCAACGCGTGGCTCGCCGAGAATCGCATCGACCCGCGCAAGGTCGGCCGGCGCCTGATGATCTCGTTCTACCGCCAGCTCTACGAGGAGGAGATCTTCCACGGCGATCTCCACCCGGGCAACATCATGCTGCTCCGGGACAGCAAGATCGCCCTCATCGACTTCGGTGCCGTCGGCGGGCTCGATCGCCACTACGCGAAGATCTACGGCGAGATGGCGCGCGCGATCGCGATCGGCGACTACGGCGCGGCGATGGACAACTTCCTCCTGCTCTGCGACACGATCCCGCCGATCGACGTCTCGCGCTTCCGCACCGAGGGCATCGAGGTGATCCGTGCCTGGGAGGCGCGCACCCACCTCGACGGGCTCACGTTCCAGGAGCGATCGGTCTCGGGCGGGCTGTCGCTGCGGCTCGCCGACGTCTATCGGAAGTACCGGGTCAACCCGACCTGGCAGCTGCTGCGCGCGACGCGCTCCGTCGGGACGATGGACTCGAACCTCAGCGTGCTGCTCGAGGGCGAGAACCCGACGAAGATCATGCGGAAGTACTTCCGCGAGGCGCAGCAGCGCCAGATCCGCGGCGTCGCGAGGCACGCGCTGTCGAAGATCTCGAACGCGGTCGCGAGCGCGTCGCGGACCGCGACGCTCGTCACCGACACCATCCGGCGCCAGGCGATCCAGCTCGAGGGTGCGCAGGGCAAGGTCGCCCGGGTCTTCGCCGTGATCGTCGCGATGGTCCAGGTGGCGATCTTCGTGCTCTGGCTGTTCGTCGTCTACGACATGCTCCACGACTACGCCGCCGAATGGCTCGGGCCGTTCGAACGGGACATCGGCGGTCTCGGCGAGATCGCCGACTCGACGCCGTGGCGACCGCTCTGGCTGCACATCGGCATCATCGTGGCCGTCACGATCGCGTTCTTCCTCGCCGGACGCATCCGGCGCATCCTGCTCAAGCGGGACCTGCGTCGCCCCGATGGGCGCATCGACCGGTAGCGCGGCCTTCGACACAGACAACCCCGGTACCCTCATAGTCGTGTCCCAGCAGTCTCGCGCCACCGTCGTCCGGTGGCCCGTTCCGATCGCGCTCGCGATCCCCGCGCTCGCGGCGACGATCGTCATCACCTTCACGCCCGGGCACACGGTCTGGTTCGGCTTCGCCGTGTTCGCGGGGTTCGCGCTGCTGACCGCGGGCGCGTCCGGCGTCGGGATCGCGCTGCTGCCGAGCGGCGCCGCCCGCGCAGGGGCGATCGCCAAGACCGTCGTCGCGGCGCTCGCCGGGGTGGTCGCCCTCGTCCTGCTCGGCTTCAGCATCGTCACGCCCGCCATCGGCAGCGTCGGCGACACGGTCGACGTATGGGCCGCTCGCGCCCTCGCGCTCTCGCTGACGATCGCGGGCACGCTCGCGGCCTTCGCCGCCATCGACCTCATCGTCGGAATTCGCCAGCGCGGCGCCGATCGTTTCGCGCGCGACTGGATCACGAACGGCATCGTCGCGGGCCTTGCGGCGATCGCCATCGTCGCCGTGCCGCCGACGTTCTATCAGGGCTTCTCGTTCACGGAGAAGACGGGCGAGCTCATCTCCGGAGCCGTTACGTCGTCGACGATGGTCATCGGCCTGTTCGGTGCGGCCGCCGCGATCCTCGGCATCCTCCTCGCGATCGCCGGTGTCGGCCTGATGCCGGAGCGCGCGCGGCGCGAGCGGGCGGCGGCATGAGCGAGCCGGACCAGTCCCCCGCGGGGGGCGAGCAGGAGCGCGGCCTCGTGCAGCCGACGCTGCGCGAGCGCTGGCGTCCGCTCGAGATGCTCGGCCTCTCGACCGCGTTCGCCGCCTTCGCCGGCGTCGTGACGCTCATCGTCATGCACCCGTGGGGCGAGTTCGCCGATCAGGCCGCGCACGGCTGGCTCATCACGCTGGTCGCCTTCGGCGCGACCTTCGTCGTCTCGCTCGTCGTGCTCGCGATGCTCGCGCTCGGCGGCTACGAGCCGCCGAAGGAGCCGCCGTCGAACGTGCTCGACCGCGACCCGCACTGAGGCTACGGCCGCGAGCCCAGCTTCTCCGCGATGCCGATGTAGGTCGCCGGGGTGAGCGCGAGGAGGCGTGCCTTCGCGTCGCGCCCGATGTCCAGGCCCTTGATGAACGCCGCGAGGTCGTCCATCGTGACGCGGTGGCCGCGCGTGAGCTTCTTGAGCTCCGCGTACGGGTCGGTGATCTTCGACCGCCCGGCCGCGACCTCCGCCCGGATGACCGTCTGGATGGCCTCGGCGAGGACCTCGGGGTTCGCGTCGAGGTCCTCCGCGAGCCGGTCGCGGTCGAGCTCGAGCTCGCCGAGGCCGCGGGTGACGTTGTCGAGCGCGAGCAGCGAGTGGCCGAACGCGACGCCGACGTTGCGCTGCGTCGTCGAGTCGGTGAGGTCGCGCTGGAGCCGGCTCTCGACGAGCGTGGCCGCGAGGGAGTCGAGCAGCGCGCTCGCGAGCTCGAGGTTCGCCTCGGCGTTCTCGAAGCGGATCGGGTTGACCTTGTGCGGCATCGTCGAGGAGCCGGTCGCGCCGGCGACGGGGATCTGCCGGAAGTAGCCGAGGGAGATGTAGGTCCAGACGTCGACGCAGAAGCCGTGCAGGACCCGGCCCGCGAGGGAAACCGCCTGATAGAGCTCCGCCTGCCAGTCGTGCGACTCGATCTGCGTCGTGAGCGGGTTCCAGGTCAGCCCGAGCGACGTCACGAACTTCTTCGAGAGCGCCGGCCAGTCGAGGTCCGGCGCCGCGGCCAGGTGCGCGGCATAGGTGCCGGTCGCGCCGTTGAACTTGCCGAGGGGCGCGATCGCGGCGACCCTCGCGCGCTGCCGCTTCAGGCGCGAGACCGTGACGGCGAGCTCCTTGCCCATCGTCGTCGGGGTGGCGGGCTGGCCGTGCGTCCGGGCGAGCATCGCGTCGGCCGCGCTCCCCTTCGCGAGCTTCGCGAGCTTCGCGATGAGCGCGTCGAGCTTCGGCAGCCAGACCTCGCGCACCGCGTCCTGGATGGTGATCGCGTAGGCGAGGTTGTTGATGTCCTCGCTCGTCGCCGCGAAGTGCACGAGCTCGGCGACCCGGTCGAGGCCGAGCTCGGCGAGCTTCGCGCGGACGAGGTACTCGACCGCCTTGACGTCGTGCCGCGTGATGGCCTCGGTCTGCGCGAGCCAGGCGATCTGGTCCTCGCCGAAGTCCGCCGCCCAGTCGCGCAGCGCCGCCTTCTCGGCCGGCTTCAGCGGCGCGACGCCGAACGCCTTCCGATCGGTGAGCAGCAGGAGCCACTCGACCTCGACGTGGACGCGGGCACGGTTGAGACCGGCCTCGGACAGGTGGTCGCCCAGCGCGGTCACGACGGGCGCGTACCGGCCGTCGAGCGGGCTGAGCGGCTGCGGCGGGAGGCCCATCAGTGGTTGCGCCCCTCCTTCTTGACGAGTGGTCGGAAGATGACGCCGAGGATCCAGCTGATGACGCCGAGCACGAGCGCGGCGAGGACGCCCCACCAGAAGCCGTCGGGCCAGCCGGGCACGACCGTGAGCCCGAAGCCGACGAGCGTCGACAGCCAGTTCACGAGCCACAGCAGCAGGCCGTTGACGATGATCGAGATGAGCCCGAGCGTGAGGATGTAGATCGGGAAGGCGACGATCTTCACGATCGTCCCGACGACCGCGTTCACGACGCCGAAGACGAACGCGATGAGCAGGTAGGTGAGGACGTTCTGCCACCATTCGGGCCCGAACGAGACGACCTGGACGTGTCCGGCCAGGATGAGCGTCATGAGCCAGAGGGCGAACGCGTTGAGGATGACCTTGACGAGGAACCGCACGGAGCCATCCTCCCATCCCGAGGCGTTCTAGTCTTGGTTGGATGTCCGAGGATCGAGTCCGCCTGCGCCCCGACGTGGCGAGCATCGCCCCGTACCGCCAGGGGCGCATGGCCGCCGCGGATGCGTTCAAGCTGTCGTCGAACGAGAATCCCTACCCGCCGCTCGCCGGCGTCGTGGACGCGATCCGGGAGATCGAGTTCAACCGCTACCCCGAGGCGTCCTCGGCCGCCCTGCGCGCGCGACTCGGCGAGCGCTGGGGCGTAGCGTCCGAGCAGGTCGTCGTCGGACCCGGATCGGTCACGCTGATCGCCTACCTGATCTGGGCGACCTGCACCCCGGAGGACGCGGTCCTCTACTCCTGGCGGTCCTTCGAGGGCTACCCGATCCTCGTCGGCGCAGCGGGCGTCGGGTCGATCGAGGTGCCGAACCGCCCCGACGGCGGCCACGACCTCGACGCCATGGCGGCCGCGATCACCGACCGCACACGGCTCATCCTGCTCTGCTCGCCGAACAACCCGACCGGCCCGATCATCACCCGCGACGAGTTCGCCGCGTTCATGGCGAAGGTGCCGCCCACGATGCTCGTCGTGCTCGACGAGGCGTATGGCGAGTTCGTCACCGACCGCGACGCGGTGCGCGGCGAGGAGGAGCTGCCCCGCCACCCGAACCTCGTCGTGCTCCGGACGTTCTCCAAGGCGTACGGGCTCGCGGGCCTGCGCATCGGCTACGGCATCGCCGCCGAGTACATCGCCGACGCGCTCCGCGCCGTCGCGCTCCCCATGTCGGTGACCGATGTCGCGCAGCAGGCCGCGCTCGCGAGCCTCGACCACGAGGCGGCGCTGCTCGAGCGGGTCGCGCACATCGTCGAGCGCCGGGACCGCATCCGCGCCGGCCTCGTCGCGCAGGGCTGGGACGTGCCGGAGGCGCAGGGGAACTTCGTCTGGCTCCCGACCGGGGAGCGCACCGCCGAGATCGCCGAGCACTTCGGCCGGGCCGGTCTGGTGGTCCGGGCGCTCGGGGACGGCATCCGAATCTCGATCGGCGAAGAGGAATCTGTCGAGAAGCTACTGCGATCTTCCGGAGAGGTTGTCGCGCACCTCTCGTAGGGAGGGTTTCGGCGCGGATAGGTTTGGTCCATGGCGAATGACGCGATCCGTCTGCTGTCGCCCGATGGCGTCCTGATCGAGCGTGACGAGACCGCGCACTGGCTGCAAGTGGTCAACTCCCTCTCCGAGGAGCAGCTGCTCGAGTTCCATCGCCAGATGGTCGTCATCCGGCGCTTCGACATCGAAGCCGGCAACCTCCAGCGGCAGGGCCAGCTCGCGCTGTGGATCCCGAGCATCGGCCAGGAAGGGGCCCAGGTCGGCTCCGGCTACGCGGCACGCCCGCAGGACCACATCTTCCCCGCGTACCGCGAGCACGTCGTCGCGCGCATCCGCGGCGTCGACCCGATGCGGATCATCGAGATCCTGCGCGGCCTGGACCACGGCGGCTGGGATCCCAAGGAGCACGGCAACTTCCACCTCTACACGCTCGTGATCGGCTCGCAGACGCTGCACGCGACCGGCTACGCGATGGGCATCGCGCTCGACGGCGCGAGCGGCACGGGTGACGCGCAGCGCGACGAGGCGGTCATGGTCTACTTCGGCGACGGCGCGACCTCGCAGGGCGATGCGAGCGAGTCGCTCGTCTTCGCCGCGAGCTACCAGACGCCGGAGGTGTTCTTCCTGCAGAACAACCACTGGGCCATCTCGGTCCCCGTCTCGACCCAGTCGCGCACGCCGCTCTACCGGCGTGCGGCCGGCTTCGGGATCCCGAGCGTGCAGATCGACGGCAACGACGCGCTCGCGGCGTACGCCGTGACCCGGACGGCGCTCGACGAGGCGCGGGCGGGCGGCGGCCCGAGGTTCATCGAGGCGCTCACCTACCGGATGGGCGCGCACACCTCGAGCGACGACCCGACGAAGTACCGCGACGACTCCGAGCTCGAGTACTGGCAGGCGCGCGACCCGATCACGCGCTTCGAGGCGTTCCTGCGCGGGCGCGGGGTGTCCGACGCGTTCTTCGCCGAAGTGCACGAGGAGGCCGAGGCGGTCGCGGCCGACGCCCGCCGACGCACGGTCGCGCTCGTCGCGCCCCCGGCGACCAAGATGTTCGAGCACGTCTACACCGACCCGCACCCCGACATCGAGGAGCAGCGGGCTTGGTTCCTCGCCTACGAGGCGTCCTTCGGGGGTGGTCAGTGATGCTCCAGGAGACGCAGGCCGGCATCAAGACGATGACGATGGCGAAGGCCCTCAACGAGGGCTTGCGCGCCGCACTCGCCGGCGACGATCGCGTGCTGCTCCTCGGCGAGGACATCGGGACGCTCGGCGGCGTCTTCCGCGTCACCGAGGGGCTCCAGGCCGAGTTCGGAGCACGCCGGGTGCTCGACACCCCGCTCGCCGAATCCGGCATCGTCGGCAGCGCGATCGGCCTCGCGATGCGCGGGTACCGTCCCGTCGTGGAGATCCAGTTCGACGGCTTCGTCTACCCCGCGTTCGACCAGATCACCTCGCAGCTCGCGAAGCAGACGTACCGCCACGGCGGCAGTCAGTCGTTCCCCGTCGTCATCCGGATCCCGTATGGCGGGCACATCGGCGCCGTCGAGCACCACCAGGAGTCGCCGGAGGCGTACTTCGCCCACACCGCGGGGCTGCGTGTCGTGAGCCCCGCGACGCCGCACGATGCGTACTGGATGATCCAGGAGGCGATCGCCGGCAACGACCCCGTCGTCTTCCTCGAGCCGAAGTCCCGCTACTGGCCGAAGGGCGAGGTCGACCTCGACTCGGCGAAGAGCCCGCTCCACGCATCGCGCATCGTGCGCACCGGGACCGACGTCACGCTCATCGGCCACGGCGCGATGGTCTCGATGCTCCTCGACGCCGCCGAGCTCGCCGCCTCCGAGGGAGTGTCCGCCGAGGTCGTCGACCTCCGCTCGCTCTCGCCCATCGACTACGGCCCCATCCTCGACTCGGTGCGCCGGACGGGACGCGCGGTCGTCGTGCAGGAGGCGCCGCAGCGGGTCTCGGTCGGGTCCGAGGTCGCCGCGACGATCGCGGAGAAGGCGTTCTACTCGCTGCAGTCGCCCGTCCTGCGAGTCTCCGGCTACGACACGCCCTTCCCGCCCGCCAAGCTGGAGGGTCTCTACCTTCCCGACGTGGATCGCATTCTCGAAGCCGTCGACCGCGCACTCGCCTACTAGGGGAATCCATGACACTCGCGCAGTTCCCGCTCCCCGACGTCGGCGAGGGCCTCACGGAGGCCGAGATCGTCGAGTGGAAGGTCGCACCGGGGGATCGGGTCGAGATCAACCAGATCCTCGTCGAGATCGAGACCGCGAAGTCGCTCGTCGAGCTCCCGTCGCCCTTCGAGGGCATCGTCGCCGAGCTCCTCGTCCGAGAGGGGCAGACGGTCGAGGTCGGCACCCCGATCATCCGGGTCGACACGCCTGAGCTTTCGGTCCCTGAGCGAGCCGAAGGCGAGTCGAAGGGCCTGACGCCGGGCGCGGTCGAATCCGTGGCCCAGGCCGAGAGCGCCGAGATCGCGCTCGACACCGCGGCGACCGTCGCGGAGGAGGAAGAGGGCTCGGGCGCGGTGCTCGTCGGCTACGGGTCGAGCGGCCACGTCCAGTCGCGCCGGCGCAGGGTCGAGCGGGTCATTCCGGCCTCGGGCGCGGCATCCGTGATCGCGAAACCGCCGATCCGGGCGCTCGCTCGGGAGCTCGGCGTCGACCTCGCGACCGTCATGCCGACGGGACTCGCCGGTGAGATCGTGCGCGACGACGTCATCCGGCACGCCGACCAGGCCAAGGTCTTCCACAACCTCGAGACGCCGGCGGCGCCGACCGAACGCGAGGAGCGCATCCCGGTCAAGGGCGTGCGCAAGGCGATCGCAACGGCGATGGTCGCGTCGAAGTTCACCGCGCCGCACACGAGCGTGCTGACCGAGGTGAACGCGACTCGGACGATGGAGTTCGTCAAGCGGCTCAAGACGTCGCCCGAGTTCACGGGCGTCCGGGTCTCGCCGCTGCTCGTGATGGCGAAGGCGATCATCTGGGCGGTCCGGCGCAACCCGATCGTCAACTCGACGTGGACGGACGAGGAGATCATCGTCCACCACTTCGTCAACCTCGGCATCGCGGCGGCGACGCCGCGCGGCCTGATCGTGCCGAACATCAAGGACGCGCAGGACCTCTCCCTGCTCGACCTCGCGCGCGCGATCGAGCAGCTCACGCTGACCGCGCGCGACGGCCGCACGCCCTCGCCGGACATGCAGGGCGGGACGATCACGATCACGAACGTCGGCTCGTTCGGCATCGACACCGGGATACCGATCCTCAACCCCGGCGAGGTCTCGATCATCGTGCTCGGCGCGATCCGGCAGAAGCCGTGGGTGGTCGACGGCGAGGTGCGCCCGGCGTTCGTCACGAGCATTGCCGGATCCTTCGACCACCGCGTGGTCGACGGCGACGTCATCAGCCGCTTCGTGCAGGACATCGCGAGCGTCATCGAAGAGCCGGCCCTCCTCCTCGACTGACTCCTCCGGCATTCGATCTCCCCCGGTCGATTTGCGATTGAGAATCACTCTCAATAAGGTGAGCGCATGAACTTCGCACGCCGGATCCTCCCCGCCCTCGCGATCACCGGTGCCGCGGCGCTCGCCCTCACGGGCTGCAGCGCGTCGACCCCGACTCCCCAGCCGGCGGACGACGGCCGGGTGAGCGTCGTCGCCGTGACCGACGTCTACGGCGACATCGCGAAGCAGATCGGCGGAGACCTGGTCGACGTCGTGTCGATCGTGTCCGGTCCCGCGGTCGATCCCCACGAGTACGAGGCGAGCACGCGCGACCAGCTGCAGATCGCGGAGGCCGACCTCGTGATCGTCAACGGAGGCGGGTTCGACGACTTCATGGATCGTCTCATCGATGCGTCCGGGACGGCAGCGACCGTGATCGTCGCCGTCGAGGTGTCGGGCCTGCTGCCCGAGGACGCCGAGGCCGAGGAGGAGCACGAGCACGCGGAGGGCGAGGAGCACCACCACATCGAGGGGTTCAACGAGCACGTCTGGTACTCGCTGCACGCGGTCGAGCACATCGCCGAGGCGATCGAGGCCGCGCTCGTCGCGCTCGACCCGGAGGGCGCGACGCAGATCGAGGCGAACGCCGCCGACTTCCTCGAGCGCCTCGACGCGCTGCACACGCGGGCGCACGACGTCGAGGCCGAGCTGGGTGGCGGCGACATCGTCGCGACCGAGCCGGTCTCCGCCTACCTGCTCGCCGACCTCGGCCTCACCGACGTGACGCCCGAGGCGTTCCTCGCGGCCGTCGAAGAGGGAACCGGCGTCGGCGTCGGCCTCCTCGACGAGGTGCTGTCGCTCTTCGACGGGCACGGCATCCGGATGCTCGCGGAGAACGTCCAGTCCGGCGGCCTCGAGGCCGAGCAGGTCCGCGCGGCCGCGATCGTCGCTGGAGTGCCCGTCGTCGCGTTCTCCGAGACCCTGCCGAGTGGGGAAGACTACCTGTCGTGGATGGCGGCGAACATCGAAGCGGTCGCGAGCGCACTGCGGTGACCGAACCGGTGCTCGAGCTCGAGGACGCGGCCCTGCGAGTCCGCGGACGCACGCTCTTCGCGGGGCTCGACCTCCAGGTCGGACCCGGTGAGCTCGTCGCGATCCTCGGTCCCAACGGCGCGGGCAAGACGAGCCTCTTCCGCGCGATCCTCGGTCTCGAACGGCTCGCGACCGGCCGGGTGAGCGTCCTCGGTCAGGCCGCGCACCGCGGCGACCGGCGCATCGGCTACGTCCCGCAGCAGCGGGTCTGGGGGCGGGGCACGCCGATGCTCGGCCGCGACCTCGTGACGCTCGGCCGCACGGGCGCCCGATGGGGCCTGCCCATCTCGAGCCGCGAGGACCGCGAGGCCGTCGCGCGCGCGATCTGGGCGGTCCGGGCGGAGTCCCTCGCGGCGCGCCCGATCGGCGACCTGTCCGGCGGCGAGCAGCAGCGGCTGCGGATCGCGCAGGCGATCGTCGACCAGCCGAGCCTGCTGCTGCTCGACGAGCCGCTCTCCAGCCTCGACCTCGGACATCAGGCCGAGATCCTCGAGCTCGCGGACCGGGAGCGCGCGCGGGGCGCCGCGGTCCTGTTCATCGCGCACGACGTCAACCCGGTCCTTGACCGCGTCGACCGCATCCTCTACCTCGCCCAGGGGCGGCACCGGGTCGGCACCCCCGACGAGGTGCTGACGACCGAGTCGTTGTCCGAGCTGTACGGCACGCGCGTCGACGTGCTGCGCTTCCCCGACCCGGCGACGGGCGTCGACCGCGTCTTCGTGGCCGGCGTCGGCAACGGCCACGAGCACCACCTCGAGGACCATGCCGACGAGGTCGAGCGGTTGGAGCGCAGCGAATGAGCTGGGACCAGTTCTTCGACTACAGCGACTACGGGCATCTGCTCGGGCTCGTCGCGAACTCCGTCATCGCCTGCGCGATCCTCGGGATCGTCGGCGGGCTCATCGGCGTGTTCGTCGTGCAGCGGGACATGGCGTTCGCGGTCCACGGCATCTCGGAGCTCTCGTTCGCGGGTGCGGCCGCGGCGCTGCTCATCGGCTTCGACGTGCTCGTCGGCTCGATCGTCGGCTCGGTCCTCGCGGCCGCGATCATCGGACTGCTCGGCGCCCGGGCGAGGGATCGGAACTCGATCGTCGGCGTCCTCATGCCGTTCGGCCTCGGTCTCGGCATCCTCTTCCTCGCGCTCTACCAGGGCCGCAGCGCGAACAAGTTCGGCCTGCTCACCGGCCAGATCGTCTCGGTCGGCGGGGACCAGCTCTGGTCGCTCGCCGGCGTCTCCGCGCTCGTCTTCGTCGCGCTCCTCATCGTCTGGCGCCCGCTGACGTTCGACAGCCTCGATCCCGAGGCGGCGGCGGCGCGCGGCGTCCCCGGCCGGCGGCTCAGCCTCGTCTTCATGCTCCTGCTCGGCCTCATGGTCGCGGTCGCGGTCCAGATCATCGGCGCGCTGCTCGTGCTCGCGCTCCTCGTGACGCCCGCGGCCGCGGCGAGCCGGGTCACGCACTCGGCGACGCTCATGCCGATCCTCAGCATGGCGTTCGGACTCGTCTCCGCGCTCGGCGGGATCCTCATCGCGATCGGCTCGACGCTGCCGGTCAGCCCGTTCATCACGACGATCTCCTTCGTCATCTGGCTCATCTGCCGCGATGTCGGCCGGACCCGCGACATCCGGCGCTTCCGGCGGGCGGCGGAAGCTCGCACACTGGAATCGGTATGAGCGAGAACGCGATGAGCGGGACCCCCCGGCGCCGGACCTGGCAGCGGGACGCGGTGCGCGACGCCCTCGGCGAGCAGGACGGCTTCGTGTCGGCGCAGGTGCTCCACGCGGGGCTCCGCGACGCGGGCTCGCCGATCGGCCTCGCGACCGTCTACCGGGCGCTCGCGGACCTCGCCGCCGACGGGGCGGCCGACCAGCTCCAGCACGAGGGCGAGTCGCTGTACCGCGCGTGCGGCAGCACCGGCCACCACCACCATCTGATCTGCCGCTCGTGCGGGAGGACGGTCGAGATCAGCGCGGGGCCGGTCGAGGCGTGGGCGCGCTCGGTCGCCGCCGACAACGGGTTCCGCGATGCCGAGCACATCGTCGACGTGTTCGGCCTCTGCGCCGACTGCTGAGCCCGCTCTTCCGGTGCGCTGTACGCAATGCCGCGGTGCGCATTGCGCACGCGGCACCGCTGGGCGGGGTCAGTCGAGCGCGCACCAGTCCGGACGGCTACCCGAGACCGTCCGCACGGTGCTGCCGGTCCGAGTGTCGACGAGGTAGGTGAGCGGGGCGGCGTCGGCGTCGCGCGGATCGATGACCGTGAGCGCGACGAGCTGGGCGTTCGGCGAGACGCACATGCCCGTGATCGCGCCGGCCGGAGGACGGAAGAGCTCCCGCACCCCGTCCGCGCCGACCCGCGAGAGCCTCGAGGTGCTCCAGCGCGGCAGCGGGTCCGAGACGAACACGTGCACGATGCGCAGGTACTCGTCGGCCCCGAGCGCGGCGAAGTCGCCGAGCACCTCCCCCTCGGCGACCGGCACCGGCGGGATCGTCACGAGTGCGGCCTCACCGGTCGTCAGCTCGGTCGCGGTCGTGTCCGGCCAGCGGTCGCTGAGGATCGTCGTCGTGCCGGGGACGAAACCGCGGAGCAGCCCGAGCGTGCCGAGCGGGATCGGATCGCCGCCCGTCGTGTCGATGAGGTAGCCCTGCTGGTCGGTCGATCGCACGAGGAGCGAGCTCGTCCCGCGCACGTAGGCCCAGTCCGCGACGGAGATCGGCGTCCCGTCGAAGCCGGCGACCTCCGTCGCGATGTCGGTCGCCGCGTCAACGAGGAAGAGCACGCTGTCGTAGACCGTGTGCTCGGGCCCGACGTCGGGGCTCGTCATGACGTAGCCGAAGCTGCGACCGTCGGGCGCCGCGCGCAGCGCGCGGTAGGACGCCTCCTCAGGTCCGCCCAGGACGAAGTCGCCGCCTGCGGCGTCGAGATGACGCACGACCGGCCCCGCGCCGTCGTCCGACACGACCGCCAAGCCGCTCCCCACTCGGACGAACTCGCCGATCCGCGGCGCCTCGTAGACGATCTCCGGAGCGGCACCGCTCGTCGCGGACGCGCGGACCAGCTGGTCGCCCTGCGCGCCCGCGGCGACGAGCAGGATGTGCTCGTCGGGCGTCGAGAACGCGGTCTCGATCTGACCGGTCGCGCCCGTCGCCGTACCGCGCACGCCATCGACGACGACCCGGTACGTCGTCGCGTAGTCGAGCATGCCGGTGAACCGCACCGTGATCACGGCCCCCTCCGCGGACACCTCGGCGGTCGCCTCGGGCTCGACCACCAGGCGCAGGCCCTCGGCGGCGATCGGCTGATTGAGCGTCACGACGAGTCGCTGGCCGGGCCGCGAGACGAGCGCGTCGGGGGCGACCGCCGTCGAGCTGATCCGCGGCGGCGCGGCCGCACCGGCGATCGCGAGCGTCCCCGCGACGATCGCGAGCGCGCCGACGACGACCCCGACGAGACCGCCGAAGCCGAGCCGGCGCCGCCGAGCGCGGTCGGTGGACACGGGATCGGTGGACACGGGATCAGTCGACAGGGGATCAGTCGACACGGGATCAGTAGACATAGGGCGCGGCCGGCTGCTCGACGGGCTCGGCCGACTGCGCCCGCAGCACCCAGCCGTCGCCGTCCTCCACGAAGCGGCCCTGGACGTCGACCCAGGCCCCGTCGCCGAAGCGCTCCTGCCATCCGGGCAGCTCGACCTTCACCCCGACCGGTTGCGCGTCGACCGCGCAGCAGGTCATCACATAGCGGGCGATCGAGAAGGTCGTCTCGGGCTCGTCCGGATCGGCGATCACGAAGCCGACGATCTGCGGCTGCGCGCCCTGGAGGACGCTCCCCGACGCGCCGTCGGCGATGAGGACGGCCCAGTCCTTCACGGTGAACGACGCGGGGTCGGCTCGCGCGAGCTCCACCGCGTCCTCCGCGACGATGCCGGCGGCGCCCAGGTCGCGACCGTCCGCGAGCGAGGTCGAGAGCGTCACCGGCGGGAGGGCGATGAGGGCCGCGGTCGTCGCGACGACGAGCACCGCGCTCGAGACGACCGCGACGCGCCCGCGCCACGCCGGCACGGCGTTCTCCCCGCCCTCGCCGCCGTGGTCGTGGCCGTCGTCGCGCTGCCGCGGCAGGAGGAGCGCGACGATGACGAAGACCGCGGCGATACCCGCCATGATCGCCGTGAACGCGAAGTAGCGGGGATGGATGTAGAGCCCGAGCTGGCCGGAGAGCGTGAGCCAGATCGTCGCGGCCGCGCCGACCGCGGTGAGCAGGATCCCCCGCCAGTACTTGAGGAACGCGTCACGCAATGAGGTTCACCCCCAGCCCGAGGACGAGCGAGCACAGGCCCACGATCGCGGTGATCTGCACGATCGTGGCCGTGCGGAACGTCGTGCGCATGAGCGCGACCATCTTGATGTCGACCATCGCGCCGAAGGTGAGGAACGCGACGATGCCGCCGGGCAGGAAGACGGAGCCGAAGGCGAGCATGAAGAACGCGTCGACGTTCGAGCAGATC
>DATMFB010000075.1:0-8929 GCA_035556395.1 Microbacteriaceae bacterium | reverse complement strand
CTATCAAATCTCGAACGGGATCCACTGCGACTTCGCCTACGGTGACCGCAGCGGATGGCGGGAGATCACCATCTGAGGCGGGCCTCGACGCCAGGTCCCGGGGCGAGGTCGCCGGCGGCGCCACGTGCGGATCGCCCGACGGGACCTCCCGGGCCCCGGGCGGTGTTCGCGGGCTCAGGCCAGGTCGCGCTTATAGGATCGCCGGGTGCGCCTGCGGATCGTGACCCCGATCGCTGCGGCACTGCTCGCGGTCGGCGCTCTTGTCGGCTGCGCCGGCGGCGCTCCGACGGCCCCGGCGAGGGCGACCCCGACGGCGCCGACGACGGCCCCGCCGACGATCGCCCCGGGTGTCGAGGTGCTGCCTACGGCGGCCCCCGAACTGCATCCGGGCGGTACCGCCGAGCAGAACAAGCTGTTCTGGGACGCGACGATCGACTCCTACTGGCAGCGCTTCGGGCTCGGCAGCACGCAGACGATGATCGACCTGCTGCTCTCGAACGGATTCGACCCGGCGATCCTCGAGATCACCTACGACTACACGGCGATCGGGCTCGGCGTCGACTCGATCGAGGTGTCCGCGAGATTCAGCGACGCATGCCTGCTCGCCGTCGTCCGCAACGAACGCTACGCGACAGCGGTCATGCCGATCCTCGGCACCGGGCTGTGCCTCGTCGGCGACCAGTACCCGATCGGCTGACCGGCGCCCGCGCCTCGCGGGCGCTCCTAGGATTGAGGGCATGGCGGAGTACATCTACACGATGGTCCGCGCCCGGAAGGCAGTCGGCGACAAGGTCATCCTCGATGACGTGACGATGTCGTTCTTCCCCGGCGCGAAGATCGGCATGGTCGGTCCGAACGGCGCGGGAAAGTCGACGATCCTCAAGATCATGGCCGGTCTCGACCAGCCGTCGAACGGCGAGGCCAAGCTATCGCCCGGCTACTCCGTCGGCATCCTCCTGCAGGAGCCGGAGCTCGACGAGGACAAGACCGTCCTGGAGAACGTCCAGCAGGCGGTGCGCCCCATGCTCGACAAGATCGAGCGGATGAACGCGGCCTACGCGGCGATGGGGGAGCCGGACGCCGACATCGATGCGCTGTCCGCCGAGGCGGGCAAGCTCCAGGAGGAGATCGACGCGGCGAACGGCTGGGACATCGACAACCAGCTCGAGCAGGCGATGGACGCGCTGCGCACGCCGCCGGGCGATACGCCCGTCAAGCACCTCTCCGGCGGCGAGAAGCGACGGGTCGCGCTCGCGAAGCTGCTCCTCGAGCAGCCGGACCTGCTGCTGCTTGACGAGCCCACGAACCACCTCGACGCCGAGAGCGTGCTCTGGCTCGAGCAGCACCTCGCCAAGTACCCCGGTGCCGTCATCGCCGTCACCCACGATCGCTACTTCCTGGACAACGTCGCGCAGTGGATCGCCGAGGTCGACCGCGGCCACCTATACCCGTACGAGGGCAACTACTCGACCTACCTCGAGAAGAAGGGCGAGCGGCTCGAGGTCCAGGGCCGCAAGGACCAGAAGCTCGCGAAGCGTCTCGCCGAGGAGCTCGAGTGGGTGCGCTCGAATGCGAAGGGCCGCCAGGTCAAGTCGAAGGCGCGCCTCGCCCGGTACGAGGAGATGGCCGCGGAGGCCGAGAAGACGCGCAAGCTCGACTTCGAGGAGATCCAGATCCCCGCGGGCCCGCGACTCGGCAGCATCGTCATCGAGGCGAAGGGGCTCGAGAAGGGCTTCGACGGGCGGACGCTCTTCCACGACCTGACGTTCTCCCTCCCGCCGAACGGCATCGTCGGCATCATCGGACCGAACGGCGTCGGCAAGACGACGCTCTTCAAGACGATCGTCGGCCTGGAGCCGCTCGACGGCGGCGACCTCAAGATCGGCGAGACCGTCAAGCTCTCGTACGTCGACCAGTCGCGGGCGGGCATCGACCCGAACAAGACGCTCTGGGAGGTCGTGTCCGACGGGCTCGACATCCTGACGGTCGGCAAGACCGAGATCCCGTCGCGCGCCTACGTCAGCAAGTTCGGCTTCAAGGGGCCGGACCAGCAGAAGAAGGCCGGCGTGCTCTCGGGTGGCGAGCGCAACCGGCTCAACCTCGCGTTGACGCTCAAGCAGGGCGGCAACGTCCTCCTGCTCGACGAGCCGACGAACGACCTCGACATCGAGACGCTCTCCTCGCTGGAGAACGCGCTCCTCGAGTTCCCCGGCTGCGCGGTCGTGATCACCCACGACCGGTGGTTCCTCGACCGGATCGCGACGCACATCCTCGCCTACGAGGGCGACGAGACGGATCCGGCGAAGTGGTACTGGTTCGAGGGCAACTTCGAGGCGTACGAGGCGAACAAGGTCGAGCGGCTCGGCCCCGAGGCCGCGAAGCCGCACCGCACCGCGTACCGCAAGCTCACGCGCGACTGAGGCCCGGATGCCGCGGATCACGATCCCGATCCACCTGCGCTGGGGGGACCTCGACGCGTATGGGCACGTCAACAACGTGACGCTGCTCGAGCTCCTCCAGGAGGCCCGCGTCCGAGCGTTCTGGAACCGGGGCGGGGGAGACGGTCCCGAGACCGCGGTGATCGACGCGGATCCGGGGACCGACTCGCTGACGCTCATCGCGCGTCAGGAGGTCGAGTACCTGCTGCCGATCCCGTACCTGACGGAGCCGATCTCGATCGAGATGTGGCTCACGAAGCTCGGCGGCTCGAGCATCGAGGTCGCCTACGAGGTCCGCTCGCCGGCGAGCGGTGAGGAGCGGCTGCTCTACGCGCGCGCCGCGACGGTCATCGTGTTCATCGACGCGCAGACGCAGCGCCCGCGTCGGCTCGGGCGCGTCGAACGCGCCGCGTGGGAGCCATACGTCGGCGAGCCCATCGCGTTCCGTCGAGGGTGATCACGGCACCCGGAAGGGTGCCACCCGCGTGAGTGCTCCCCCTACTGGGGCGGTGGAATTGCCGCATATCGGGCCCGCGGCATGGCACGCTCGAAGCAACAACCCGAGCGGTCGCCCGAGGCCCCGCCCGACCCGAACGGGACGGGGCCCGGGCGCCGGATGAGCGCCGCCCGGCAGGATCAGGCGCCCGGCACCCGGATCATGCCCTCCTGCGCGACGCTCGCGATGAGCACGCCCTCGCGGGAGTAGATCCGGCCCATCGACAGGCCCCTCCCGCCGATCGCGTTCGGGGCTTCCTGCACGTAGCACCACCACTCGTCGGCGCGACCGGGCCGGTGCCACCACATCGCGTGGTCGAGGCTCGCCATCTTGAGTCCCGGCGTCGCCCACGCGATGCCGTGGCGGCGCAGGTTCGACTCGAGGAGTGTGAAGTCGCTCGCGTAGGCGAAGGCGGCACGCTGAAGCACGGGATCGTCCGGGAGCGGGGTGCGGGCGCGCATCCACACCGCCTGGTGCGCGACGTGCTCGTCGGAGACGTTGAGGTAGATCGGCGAGCCGACGTAGCGGATGTCGAACACGCTCGCGGTCCAGAACGCGGTGAGCGTCCTCGGCAGGTGGCCGATGAGCTCCTGGGCGCTCGGCAGCGAGTCCGGGTCCGGCAGTTCGGCCGGAAACGAGGCCTGATGATCGAGCCCCGGATCGTCGTCCTGGAACGACGCGATCATCGAGAAGATGGGCAGGCCGTCCTGATAGGCCTGCGTGCGGCGGGTCGAGAAGGAGCGGCCGTCGTGGATCCGGTCGACGGAGAACGTGATCGGGAGGTCGAGCGCACCCGGGCGCAGGAAGTAGCCGTGGAGGGAATGGATCGCCCGATCCTCGGGCACCGTCCGGCTCGCGGCGATGACGCTCTGCGCGAGCACCTGCCCGCCGAACACCCGGCCGTGCGGCATCCAATGGTTGTGCCCGGTGAAGATGTCTTCGCGCGTGCGGGCACCGGTCTCGGTCAGATCGAGGACCGCGAGCAGATCGCCGACCGGGTCGGCGCCGAGATCGTCGGGGGCATCGAGCACCATGCCCGAAGTCTAGGCTTGAGGGGCGATGACCTCCCGTCTCCTGCTCTCCGAGCCACAGGCGCTAGCCGACCTCGACACGTTTCTTGGTCGCGCCGTACAAGTCGACGACGGCTCGGCGCGCATCGTCGCGGCCGATGGCGTGCTCGCGGTCTACGTTCCCGTGCTCTTCCCCTCCGGCCTCCTCGACGACTCGGCGACCATCCTGGGGCTGCGCACGTTCGCGCTCGCCGACGCCTCGGCGGTGGTCGACTCGGTCGTGCCGATGGCGTCGCTGAGGGCCCGTGCCGCCGCGAGCGGCGGCGTCGAGCTCGGCGTGCCGACCCCCGTGTACTCGGTGACCTGGGCGGGCGTCGTCCCGCCGCGGACGGGCTGGCAGCCGATCGGCGAGCCCGTGTCGACGCAGCTGCTCGCCGAGGTCGCGGAGGCGGGCATCCGCGAGGTCGCGGCGGCGCTCCCGGAGCACGCCGGCGAGGCGATCGTGCGCCAGGTCCGGTCGATGGTGTGGGGTGAGGCGATCGCCGGGGCGGAGGCGCTGCCGAGCGGGGTCGCGCTCGCGGCCGCGGCGCTCGGCTTCCTGCCGCCGGACGGCGCGCCGGCCGAGGAGGGCACGATCCACGAGGTCGGCCCGTGGACCCGCCTCACGCTCGCCCGCGGCCACGTCCTCGTGAAGCGCCGCTCCTGGTCCCTCGCGGGCTGACCGCATTCTGCTCGGGCATTTCCGCTTTGCAGGCGGTTTGCGCCGCTGCATGCCGTGCAAACCGCGTGCAGCGGCGCAAACCGCATGTGGCGGTGCCAGACGCCGCGCGCGAGCGCGGTCAGGCGGAGTTGACCATCGCGTGGGCGGCGCGCTCGAGGTAGTCCCAGAGCTGGTGCTCGTCGGCGGGCGAGAGCGAGCCGTCCGCGACGATGAGGTCGACGCCGACGCGCATGTGCGCGAGCCAGCGGTCGCGGGCATCCGGCGTCACCGCATAGGGCTGGTGGCGCATCCGCAGGCGCGGGTGCCCGCGCTCCTCGGAGTAGGTCGTCGGGCCGCCCCAGTACTGCTCGAGGAAGCCCGTGAGCCGCTGGATCGCGCCCTCGAGGTCCTCCTCGGGATACATCGGATGCAGCACAGGATCCTCGGCGACACCGCGGTAGAACTCCCGGACGAGCCGCTCGAAGGTCGCGCGCCCGCCGACCCGCTCCCAGAACGTCTTGTCGGGCCCCGTCGGCACGATCGACAGCTCAGCCATCGCCTTCGCCCTCGGGAGACTGCTTCGGCGTCGGCTTGGTCCTCGGCGTCGGCTTCGTCCGTGTGCTGCGCGTGCTCGTGTCCTCGGCAGGCTTCCCGTGCGAGGTCGTGCGCCCCGTCACCGCGTCGCCGTCGATGCGGATCGACATGACGGACGGCAGCTGGATCGCCCGCGCGTCGAGGCGCGCCTTGATCCGAGCGCGCAGCTCCCGGCTCACGTCGTCCTTCGCACTCGTCCTCGTCTTGACGACGACGCGCAGCACGATCGCCTCGGACGAGATCGACTCGATGCCCCAGAGCTCCGCCTCGCCGAGGAGGCGCGCCCGCCAGGCCGCGTCCTCGGTGATCGACTTGCCCGCGTCGACGATCGCCTGCTTGATCGCCTCGATGTCGTCGTCGTAGGGCACCGCGAGGTCGATGATCGCGCGCGCCCAGCCCTGGGATTGGTTGCCGACGCGCAGGATCTCGCCGTTGCGCACGAACCAGAGCGTGCCGTGCACGTCGCGGACCTTCGTGACCCGGATGCCGACGTCCTCCACGACGCCGCTCGCGAGCCCGAGATCGACGATGTCGCCGATGCCGAGCTGATCCTCGCTGACGAGGAAGATCCCGTTCATGACGTCCCGGACGAGGCCCTGCGCGCCGATGCCGAGGCCCGCGCCGACGGCGGCGGCGACGATCGCGAAGGCACTCGTCGCTCCGGGGAAGAGCGTGTAGAAGATGAGGAACGTCGCGAAGATGACGACCGTCCAGGTGACCGCGCTGGAGAACACCCGCCCGAGGGAGCGGGTGCGCTGCACCCGCCGGACCGCGGACACGGGGGACTGCGCGGTCAGCTGCGTGGTCTCATCGACCTCGTAGCGCTTCTTGACGCCCGTGACGATGCGGTCGACGGATCGTCGGATGAGGATCTGCAGCAGGAGGCGGACGAGGAACGCGACGATGATGATGAGCAGGACGCGCAGCGGCACGCTCCATCCGGAGGCGAACAGCTCGTCGACCCACGCGGCGAAGGCCTCCCAGCCGGTCGCGACGATCCCCGGGTCCTCTCCGTCCACGCCTACGACTCCGCCCGGTCCCGCTCCTGCGCCCGGATCGCCCGCTCGATGCCGGCGAGGTTCTCGATGACGAGGCGCCGCAGCGCCGGGATGTCCGGGTGGGTGTCGAGCCAGGCCTGCGTCGCGGCGACGAGCTCGGGCGAGACGAGCGCGCCGGGGTAGAGGCCGATCGCGAAGAACTCGGCGAGCTTGTAGGAGCGCGAGTTCCAGATGTCCTCGAGGGCCGCGAAGTAGGGCTCGACGAGCGACTCGAGGACCGCCGGGTCGTTCACGTGCTGGTAGCCGAGCGTGACGCTGCGCTGGAGCTCGTTCGAGAGCTCGGCGGAGTCCGCGAGGGAGGCGAACGCCGCCCGCTTCGCCGTGAGCGTCGGGATCGCGGCCCGCAGTCGGGTCGCGGCCTGCTGGCCCTTCGCCGAGGGGTCGGCGACGAGCTGCGAGGAGATCTCGACCTCGCCGGCGGCGCCGATGACGACGAGGCCCTCGAGGATCTCCCAGGCGAGGTCGGTGTCGATCGTCAGCCCGTCGAGCGTGATCCGGTCGTCGAGCAGGTCGCGCAGCACCGCGGCGTGCGCGTCGGTCGAGGCGATCGCGGCGAAGAACTTCACGAACTGGAACTGCGCGTCGCTCCCGGCCTCGGCCGAGCTGGCGAGCTGCCACAGTGCGGTCCCGACCGATGCGACCGTCTCGCGCCGCTTCGCGGGGTCGACGTAGCTCTTCGCGGTCGTGAGCAGCTGGGTCAGCGTCGTGCGGATCGTCGTCGACTCGGTCTCCGCGGCGATGTTGCCGAGCACGAGCGAGATGTAGTCGCTCGGCCGCGTCTCCGCGTCGCGCGTCGCATCCCAGGCGGCGCCCCAGACGAGCGCGCGGGCGAGTGGGTCGGCGATCGTGCCGAGGTGGCCGATCGCGTTCTCCAGTGAGACGGGGTCGAGCCGGATCTTCGCGTAGGCGAGGTCCTCGTCGTTGACGAGGATGAGCGCGGGGCGCTTCCGGCCGACGAGCTCGGGCACCTCGGTGCGCGGCCCGTCGACGTCGAGCTCGACGTAGTGCGTGCGGATGAGGCGCTCGCCGAGGACGCCCGAGTCGCCGAGGTCGTAGAACCCGACGCCGAGGCGGTGCGGACGCAGCGTCGGCCACTCGGCCGGCGCCTCCTGGAGGATCGAGAACGCGGTGATGGTCCCGTCCGCGTCGACCGCCAGCTCGGGACGCAGCGTGTTGACCCCGGCGGTCTCGAGCCAGAGCTGAGACCAGGTGCTCAAGTCGCGGCCCGAGGTCGCCTCGAGCTCGACGAGCAGGTCGCGCAGCTCCGTGTTGCCGTGCGCATGCTTGCGGAAGTAGTTGCCGACGCCCGCGAAGAACGCGTCGATGCCGACCCACGCGGCGAGCTGCTTGAGGACCGAGCCGCCCTTCGCGTAGGTGATGCCGTCGAAGTTGACCTGGACGTCCTTGAGGTCGTTGATCGTCGCGGAGACGGGGTGCGTCGAGGGGAGCTGATCCTGCCGGTAGGCCCAGGTCTTCTCCATCGCCTGGAACGTCGTCCACGCCTCGGTCCACTCGGTCGCCTCGGCGGTCGCGATCGTCGAGGCCCACTCGGCGAACGACTCGTTGAGCCAGAGGTCGTTCCACCACTTCATCGTCACGAGGTCGCCGAACCACATGTGGGCGAGCTCGTGGAGGATCGTGACGACCCGGCGCTCCTTGACCGCGTCGGTGACCTTCGACCGGAAGACGTACGTCTCGGTGAACGTCACGGCGCCGGCGTTCTCCATCGCGCCCGCATTGAACTCGGGGACGAAGAGCTGGTCGTACTTGTCGAACGGGTACGGGACGCCGAACTTCTCCTCGTAGTACTCGAAGCCCTGGCGCGTCTTGTCGAAGACGTAGTCGGCGTCGACGTGGTCCGCGAGCAACTTGCGGGCGAAGACGCCGAGGGGAATCGTGCGGCCGTTGGACGACTGCAGCGAGTCCCGCCAGTCGACGTACGGCCCGGCGATGATCGCGGTGATGTAGCTGGAGATGACGGGCGTCGGGGAGAACGCGGTGGTCGCGGAGCCCGGTTCGGCCGGGTGTCTCGAGACCTCCGGCTGGTTCGAGATGACCGTCCACGCCTCGGGCGCCGTGACGGTGAACGCGAACGTCGCCTTGAGGTCGGGCTGCTCGAAGACCGCGAAGACCCGCCGCGAGTCGGGGACCTCGAACTGCGAGTAGAGGTAGACCTCGCCGTCGACGGGGTCGACGAAGCGGTGCAGCCCCTCGCCGGATGTCGAATAGGCGAAGTCGGCGACGACCTCGAGCACGTTGTCGGCCGCGAGCCCGTCGAGCTGGATGCGGATCCCGTCCGCGACCTCGGCGGGATCGAGGGCCACGCCGTTGAGCACGACGAGGTGGACCTCGGCCGTGATGGCGTCGATGAAGGTGCTCGCGCCGGGTGTCGCGGTGAAGCGCACGGTGGTCGAGCTGCGGAAGACGTCGGGGCCGGTCGTCAGGTCGAGCGCGACCGCATAGGACTGCGTGGCGACGACGGATCGGCGCTCGATCGCCTCGGCACGGGTGAGGTTCTCTCCAGGCACCCGTCCAGCGTAATCTCGCACCGTGGCCACGAGTGCCGATCCACAGAATGAGACGGCCGAGCGATACCGGACCTTCGCGCTCCGGGAAGTGCGCGGCATGTCGCC
>DATMFB010000074.1:0-4270 GCA_035556395.1 Microbacteriaceae bacterium | reverse complement strand
GAACCACATCTCGGCGTCGATCCGCACGACGCCGCCGGAGGGCAGCGGGGTCGCGCGGTTGAGGAAGTCGCTGCAGACGATGTCGTCGGCCCCGACCTTCGACGAACTGCCGGAGGCGCCGTCCGTCGTGGTGCCGACCGTCGACATGTTCATCGCGAGGGCGAAGTCCATCGAGGTCACCGTGAGATCCGACACGCCCACGCGCACCCAGGCGGGCTCGTCGGTGGCGTTTCGCACGAAGAAGGTGCCGTGGATGCGCGATCCCGGCACGAGCGACTGGCCGGCAGGGAAGACCGATCCCTGCAGCGACGAGCCCCAGTTGACGCCGTTGAGGCTCAGCTCGATGCCGCCGGTCACCGCGTTCGCCGGTGCGGCGAGCCCGAGGGTGAGCGCCCCGGTGATCGCCGCGACGGCGGCGAATGACGCGATCCTGCGGCCGCGCACGATCAGCACCCCGACATCACGCGGAAGCCGGCCGGGCTGCCGCCCGGGTCGGCGACCGTGACGTTCTTCGACGCGAGGAGGTTCCATGAGGCGCCGCCGTCGAGGCTGTACTCGACCGTCAGCGTCTGGGCGCCCTGATGCGCGGCGTAGAACGCCTGATTCGCCTGCGGGGTGAGTGCGAAGTTGTAGCTGTAGCCGTTGTTGCTGGTGCCGAACACATCGGCGCCCATCTTGATCCGATAGGAGGCATTCGCGCGGTAAGTGGACGTCACCAGGCCGTTGTCGTTGCCGTTGCTCGGCTGCCAGTTGTAGAAGTTGCCGGGGCCGTTCGTGCAGCTGAAGCCCGGAGTCGCGGTGAGCACCGCGGCGGGAGTGGCGCAGACGACCCGGTTGTTCGAGTTGGAGTAGTGCTGCCAGTACATCGTCCGCGGGCCCGCGATCTGCACCCACGAGCCCCCGGAGGTGATCCGCTGCTCGACGGTGAACGTGACGGACGGCTGGAACTGGCCGCCGCCGTTCGCGGCCCACCAGGTCTGCAGGAAGCCGGTGCCCGAGTTGAAGTCGAACTGCGCGGCGTTGCCTGTGGTGGTCAGCTGCTGGCCGTTGACCATGACCCGGTACTCGGCCCAGGAGCCGAACTCGGAGCTGGTCGCCCACCCGAGCTGGGTGTACGAGCCGTCGGTGTTCGAGTTCGGGCAGTTGAGCGTGCTGCTGACCGGAAGGAGATTCGGCTCGGAGCAGTAGATCCGGTTGTTGTTGTTCGCCAGGTGCAGGATGGTGATCGTCCGGGGTTCCGTGACCGGGATCCAGGAGCTCAGGCTCGTGATCTTCTGCTCGATGACGACCGTCACGTCGTTGCGGAAGTTGCCGCCGCCGTTCGCCGCCCACCAGGACTGGATCCACGACTGCCCCTGGCCAGCCACGATGCTCGTCGAATGCCCGTTGGTGTGGATCGTGGCCTCCACGCCGTTGAGCATGACCCGGTAGTGCGTTTCGCCGCCGTAGCTCGAGGCGGCCGGCCAGGCGAGCGCGCGGTCGTTGGGTCCCGTGCCGCCGCAGGTCAACGGGTAGCCGTTGGGGTAGACCTGGTGGTTGTTCCCATCGAGGATCACGCCCGGGTGCGGGACACCGTTCATCGTGAACGTGAAGCTCTGCGTCGTCGAGTTGCTGTCGCACGTCGCCGGCACGATGAGCAGTGTCCCGCCCGAGTTGCCGGCACCACCCGTGGTGAGGCAGACGTCGCCACCGGCGCTGCCGCCGACGGAGACGATCCGGTAGGTCCCGTCACCATTGCCCTTGAGCACCCACTGCTGGTTCGGGTCGGCATTGTTCGGCGCGGCATTGACGACGGGGTTGCCGTTGCCGGCGTAGGTCCAGCGCGGCGTCGATGGCTGGTCGAAGTTATCGACCGCGGCGAGGATCCACCATGCGTTCGAGTCGGGTACGGGGACGAGGCGCCATTGACTGTTCCATGCGTCAGCGCAGGCGTTGGTGCCGGTGAACCGCACCGGGCGGGCGATGCCGCCGTCCTTGCACACTCGGCCGTACGTCTGCAGCTGGTCATTGCCGTCGACCCACACTTGGTCGACCCAGTATCGGGCGATCGGGTACGCGTTGAGGAGCCACAGGTCGGCGCTCACGACCTCCTGCGTGACAGTCGCCGCGGCATCGGTCACCGTCCAGGGCGCGCCGGCCGCGTAGACGAGCTGGGCGGCGATATCCAGCTGGACGCTCGTCTCGCCGAAGCTGCCGATCGTCCCGTCGTCGAACTCGGTCTGCACGCAGAGCACGACGCTCTGCCCGGGCGCCACCTGGACCGGCACGGCGGCGCTGTCGTAGGTGAACGTCGTCGCGAGCGTGCCGCTCTGCGCGTTGCCGAGTGCCGCGGCAGTGGTGCACGCGGCGGTGCTGGCGACCGTGCCGACCGAGATCGAGATCTGTGCCGGCATGTTCGGCGCCGTCGCATCGTGCGGAGTCACGGTCAGTCGGTATGCCGCGTCGCGGGTACCCGTGTTCTGGATGGTCACGGCGCCCGCCGTCGCGTACGCCTCCTCAACCTCGTCGTAGGTGAAGTTCAGCGCGCTGAGATCGCTCGTCGCGTCGACTCCCGGCGTCGCGGCCGAGGCGTTGACGCCGAGCCCGAGCGGGTTCGTCACGGCCGCATAGGCCATGCCGGCCCCGGCGGCCGTCAGGAACGCGAGGGTCCCCGCGAGAATCGCGACACGGCTGCGCCTCATGATCCCGAGTCTCCCGAGATCGTCACGTCGAACGTCATCGCTGACGACGGGACGATGCCGGAATCAGCGGTGACCTGGACGCACAGCTTGCGTGTCGCCCCGTCGTCCATCGTGCCGACCGAGGTCGGCGTGCTGATCGCGAGGGCGGGATCGGTGAGGTACGGGCTCGAGAGGAACCCCGAGGTGGTGCAGGCGTCGTCGAGCTTGAGCCGGAGCGAGTACCCGCTGCCGGTCGTCGCCGTGAGCGTCGCGGCGATGTCCAAGTCGAAGTCGCCGTCGTTCTCCAGGAGCACCGGGATCGTCTTCGACTCGCCCGGCAGGAGGTTGGAGAACGCGGCCGTCGAACTCGCCGGGTCCCCGACCGCGAAGCGGAGCGAGGCTTCTCCGTCGGCCGGGACGAGCACCCCTGCGTCGTGGGCGGAGTTGTCTTGCCAGAGCGCGTAGGTACCGCCACCGGCGACGACGCCGATCAGGATGGCGCCCGCTGCGAAGGCCGCGCCGGTGCTCGCTTGCTTCGCGGTGCGACGAGCCTTCCGGCGGCGAGTGGATCGCACCCGCTCCGAGACGGGCTGGCGAGCGACCGCGAAAGCCCCAGCGCGCGCCTGTGCGCGAGTGGGGCGAGCGTGCCGTCCAGCCATGATCTACGAACCCCTTCGGGTGGGTCGTGGTGCGGCCCTGAGGCCATTCGGGTGGTCGAGCGCTTGAGGGTGGTGCGCACCGGGGCCCGCGCGCTACGAAGCGGGCCCCGGTGCGATCGGTCAGAGCTCGACGACCTGCTTCAGCTGGAACTCGAGGGTGGAAAGCACGAGATCCGAGTTGAAGTCGTCAGTCCCGTCGGCGTCGAAGACGACCTTGAGGCCTGCAGTGAACTGCACGGTGTCGGGCGTCGCCGAGTTGAACGAGTACACGGTGGTTCCGAGCGGCACGTTCGCCGTCCCGTCGAAGTACTGACCAGCGGCTGCAGCTGCGGCCGTACCGGGCAGTGCCAGGTCAGGGGCGGTGACGTCGAGGATCTCGACCGTCGCGGTGTAGCCGAGCGTGAGGGCGGCCGCGGCATCGACGTTCGAGAGGAAGGTGTAGTGGAGGTCAGAACCCTCGGCGGTGATCGAGAAGTCCTCGACCACGAAGATGAGCTCCGCCTCCGGGACGACGTGGTACAGCGAAAGGTCAAGCGGCGTGGCGTTGTCCGGGTCCGCGATGTAGTCGTCGTACTCGTACCAGGCTCCGGGCGTGCCATCGACGAGCGACAGCTCACCGGAGGAGACGGTCTGAGCGTTGACGGTCTGGGCGTCGTTCCAGAGGGCGAAGGTGCCGCCGCCGCCGAGGAGGAGGAGGGTCGCGGCGCCGACTGCGATGGCGCCCTTGGCGTTTCTGTTCATGGTGTAGCGCTTCCTTTCGGGCACGCGAGGGCGCGCACTTGGCGTCGGATCGTTCCAGCGCGAAGGCACGCTCCCGCTGACCCATAGTTCAGGCGGGTTGAGATTTCGGGTGTGGCCTCGATTGGATACAAGCGGGGCCAGCAACAAGGTTAACGAGCGACGCGCCGAACGTGGGGATTCTTCATGTCCCCAATGAGGGGGACCCCCCGG
>DATMFB010000073.1:0-3186 GCA_035556395.1 Microbacteriaceae bacterium | reverse complement strand
GCCGCTACCTCGGCCGGCTCTCGGGGCCGCTCCTCGATCGGGTGGACCTCCAGCTCACCGTCCGGAGGATCACCGCGGCGGGGCTGCGCACGTCCGGCGATCCGAGCGGGAGGACCACGACTGCGGTGGCCGCCGACTCGGTGCGGGCGGCTCGTTCGGCCGCGGCGGAGCGGCTCTCCGGCACGCCGTGGCGACGCAACGCGGACGTGCCGGGGTCCTGGCTGCGGGCCAGCGCGCGCCGCCCCTCGCCGGCGGCGCTGGCGGTGCTCGATCGGGCCCTCGAACGCGGTGCGATCACGATGCGCGGATACGATCGCGTGCTGCGCGCGGCATGGACGATCGCCGACATCGATGGCGGGGGATCGCCCAGTCGCAGCGAGGTCAGCGAGGCGCTCGGGTATCGAACGGTGGCCGCTGCATGAGGGTCTTCGATCTCCCGGTCGAGGACGTGCGACGCCTCGCCGAGTCCGTGCGCGCGGAGACGGCGCCGGATTCCGCGGCCGATGTGTTCGCGCGCATGACCTGGACCGTGCTCGTCGAGCCGGGCGATCAGGTCGCGGGTCAGCTGCTGGGGTCGATCGGACCCCGCCGCTCCCTCGAGCTGCTCATCGCGCAGGACCCGAGCCCCGCGATCGACGTCTGGCTCGCCGAGGGCGTCGACCCGCGCCGAGCCGAGCGGATCGTCACGGATGCGTTCGGTCGATGGCGCCCGCGCCTCGCCGTCCGCCCCGTCGTGCGCGCCATCGAGCAGGCGGCGGGGTTGGGCATCACCGTCGTGCAGCCCGGAGACGAGGGCTGGCCGGCCGGGTTCGCGGCACTCGGGCCCGCGGAGCCCATCGCGCTCTGGCTCCGGGGCGGACGATCCGCGCTCGAGGCGCTCACGCGAGCGATCGCGATCGTCGGCGCTCGTGCCTCGACCGGGTACGGGGAGTATGTCGCGACCGAGCTCGCCGGCGGTCTCGCCGAGCGAGGCGTCGCGGTGGTCTCGGGCGGCGCCTATGGGATCGACGCCGCCGCGCACCGGGCGACGCTCGCCGCCGAAGGGGTCACCGTGGCATTCCTGGCAGGCGGTCTCGATCGCTACTACCCGGCGGGCAACTCCGACCTCCTCGCCCGTGTCGCGCGGACGGGGCTCGTGATCGCCGAGGTGCCGCCGGGCGTGCCGCCGACGAAGTTCCGCTTCCTCGGTCGGAATCGGCTGCTCGCCGCCGCGAGCGCGGCGACGGTCGTGGTCGAGGCCGGAATCAGGTCGGGGTCGCTCAACACGGCGCACCACGCGCTCGCGATCGGACGACCGGTCGGGGCGGTGCCCGGCCCGGTGACGAGTCCTGCGTCCGCCGGGTGCCATCGTCTGCTGCGCGAGGAGAACGCCGTGTGCATCACCTCCGCGGATGACGCGATCGAGCTGGCCGGCGGTGATCGGCATGACGAGGTGGCCGGATACGAGCCCGCGGACCCCGCGGTCGTCCGGGTGCTCGACGCGCTCGGCGTGCGCCGGGGGCGCGCGGTCGACGACGTCGCGCGATCGAGCGGCATGGCGGTCGGGGAGGTGCTCGGGATTCTCACACTGCTCGAGGTCGCGGACGTCGTGCGTCGCGTCGACTCGGGCTGGGTCCGAGTCCCCGGCAGCCGTGCGCCGGGACGCGACCCGCACAGCGGCGAGCGGCGGCGGTAGCGTGATCGCATGCAGCTCGGTCAGCATGCGGCGCCGTCGCATGTCATCGCGCACCTGTCGGATCCGCACCTGCTCGCGGATGGCCGCCGGATGTTCGGGACGGTCGATTCGACCGGGCACCTCGTCGCGATGCTCGAGCAGCTCGAGGCGTCCGGGCTCGAGCCGGACGCGATCGTCTTCACGGGCGATCTCGCCGATCGCGGGGAGGTGGCCGCCTATGCGACGTTGAGAGCGCTCGTCGAGCCGGTCGCGGCCCGCCTGGGCGCGGCAGTGGTCTGGGTGATGGGCAACCACGACGAGCGAGGCCCATACGCGCAGCTGCTCTTCGACGAGTTCGACGAGCTCGACGGCGTTCGGCCGCAGGACCGCGTCTACGACGTCAGAGGCCTGCGGATCATCTCGCTCGACACCAGCGTGCCGGGGTATCACCATGGCGACCTCGAGCCCGCACAGCTCGACTGGCTGCGGGCGGAGCTCGCCGTGCCGGCACCGCATGGCACGCTCCTCGCGCTCCACCACCCGCCGATGCCCTCGCCGCTGGACATCTCGATGGAACTCCTGGAGCTGCTCCACCAGGACCGCCTGGCGGACGCGATCCGAGGGACCGACGTCCGAGGGATCCTCGCGGGCCACCTGCACTTCTCATCGCATTCGACGTTCGCGGGCGTCCCGGTCTCCGTGGCATCCGCCGGCTGCTACACGATGGCCCTCGCCCGGGCGGACGTGATGATCGGCGGGTACGACGCATTCCAGTCGTACGACGCCGTCCATGTGTTTCCGGACCGGCTCGTGCACACGCAGGTGCCGCTCGGGGACGGCCCGCTCGTCTCGGGGTTCCCGATCTCCACGCTCGGGCAGCTGGCGGCGCTGCCCGCCGATGTGCGCCACGAGCTGTTCTCCTGGAAGGCATCCGGCCTCGACCCGGCCGAAGTGCTGAGCGGTGACGCGGACGCCCTCGCGAGGGCCGCCGCCCTCATCGCCGCAGAGCTCGAACGGCGCGGCACCAGCTAGCCGTCGCCCTGCGGCGGGACGATGGTCGGATGGAGTGGGCACCGGCGATCGAGGGCTGGCTCGACCGGCTCGCGGCGCAGCGGGGCCTCAGCCCGCACACGCTCCGCGCTTACCGCAACGATCTCGCGGGGTTCGCACGGTTCGCGGACGCCCGAGGCGCCGCAGGCCCCGAGCAGGTCGACCTCGAGCTGCTCCGCGACTGGATGTGGTCGCTCGATCGCGAGGGGGCCTCACGGGCGACGATGGCCCGGCGTGCCGCCGCCGTGCGGGGATTCTTCGGCGCGCTCGAACGCGATGGCGTGATCGACCGCGACCCTGCCGCGAGGCTGCGCGCCCCGCGCCCCGAGCGACGCCTGCCGCGGGTCCCGTCGCGGAAGCAGGCGACCGAGACGCTGGACGCGCTCGGCGCGGCCGCATCCGAGGAGGATCCGCTCGCCGTCCGCGACCTCGCGATCGTCGAGCTGCTCTATGCGGCCGGCGTGCGCGTGAGCGAGCTCGTC
>DATMFB010000072.1:0-2029 GCA_035556395.1 Microbacteriaceae bacterium | reverse complement strand
CCACGGCGGCCGGCTCGTCATCGACGTCGCCGCGGACTCCGGCGACGATCTCTTCCGCACCGAGTGCTTCGCGCCGATCCTCGTCGTGACCGAGCTGCCGGGGACCGGCGCCGAGTTCCTGCGCGCCGCCATCGCGTTCTCGAACGACCGACTCGAGGGCACGCTCGGCGCGAACGTCATCATCCGGCCGGGCGATCGACGCGCGCTGGGCGCCGCCTTCGACGACGCGATCGCCGAGCTGCGCTACGGCACGATCGCGATCAACGCCTGGACCGGGGTGGGGTTCATGCTGTCGCGCGGCGTCTGGGGCGCCTATCCAGGCGGCACGCTCGACGCGGTGGGCAGCGGCATCGGCGTGGTCCACAACGCGCACCTGATCGCGAACCCGGAGCGGATGATCGTGACGGGCCCGTTCGCCGAGTTCCCCCGCTCGCTGCGCCACGGCGAGTGCTCGCTGCTCCCGAAGCCGCCGTGGTTCGTCACCTCGCGCAGCGCGCTCGAGACGGCTCGACGCCTCACCGCCTACGCGGCGCAGCCGACCTGGGCGCGGATCCTCGCGACCCTCGTCGTCGCGTTCCGCGCGTAGCCGACCGGTAGCGTTGTCCCTCGTGGGCCTGACCATCCGCCGCGCGCGCACGAGCGACATCCCGGCGATCCGCGAGATCGCCGAGCCGCTCGTCGACCGCCGCATCCTGCTCGGCAAGGAGTGGGTGGAGTCCTACGGCGCGGTGCCCGAGTTCCGCGTCGCGATCGACGACGGGCGGCTCGTGGGCTTCGGCGCCCTGCACGTCATCTGGGCCGACCTCGGCGAGGTCCGCACCCTCGCGGTCCACGACGAGTGGCGCGGTCGCGGGGTGGGACACCATCTGCTCGAGGCGCTCGAGGAGGACGCCCGCGAGTACGGGCTGACGCGGCTCTTCTGCCTGACGTTCGAGGTCGAGTTCTTCGCTCGGCACGGGTTCGAGGAGATGGGCGACGAGACCGTCGACCCGGAGACCTACGCCGAGCTGGTGCGCTCGAGCGACGAGGGCATCGCGGAGTTCCTCGACCTCGCGCGGGTCAAGCCCAACACGCTCGGCAACGCCCGGATGATCAAGCGGCTCTGAGCCCCAAGCGCCGCCGAGTCCCCAGCACCTCCGAGTCGACTGGACGTCGCGCGCAACGCCGGGTGCGCGCGCGTCCCCGGTGCGCCGGCTCGCATACTCTGGCGGCATGTCGAGTGTCGTGCGTCCGCGGGGGCCCCTGCCGCCGAAGGTGTACTGGCGCCGCCGGCTCGTCGTCATCGCGATTCTCGTCGCGATCATCGTCGTGCTGGTCATCATCTTCATCCCGCGCGGGGAGGCCGCCCCGGGCCCGACCGCGAGCACGGCCGACTCCGAGGTGACCGGTCCGTTGGCGACGCCGACGCCGACCGCGGGCGGCGAATGCGATCCGAGCCGCGTGACGATCACCGCCGACACGGACAAGACGGAGTACGCCGCTGGGGAGCTCCCGCAGCTCTGGTTCACGCTCGAGAACAAGACGTCGCAGCCGTGCACGATGCAGATCGGCGCGGCGGACTCGACGTTCGTGCTCTCGAGCCCGAGCGGCAGCGGGGACGAGACGTACTGGACGACGGCGGACTGCGCGGCGACCGAGGAATCCGCACCCGTGACCGTGACGCTCAAGCCGGGCATCCCCGAGGAGAGTCAGAAGGTCAGCTGGCCGCGCGCTCGGTCGACCCCCGGCGACTGCACGCTGACCGAGCCGCAGGTCGGCGGCGACGGCGCGAGCTTCGACTTCCACGTCACGCTCGACGGGCTGACCGCGACGAAGCGCATCTACCTCTACTGAACCGGACTGCCGCGCGGCGGCATACTTGATCCATGGCCGACCACCATCCCGAGTCGCTCGTCATCCTCAATCGGCCGTCGGCGCACGCTCCGGCGCACGAGCCGAACGCCCCCGCGTTCCGGCTCGTCGACCCGGCCACGCCGGTGCTGAGCGCGCTCGACCAGGGCGCGACGCGCGGCGACGGCGTCTTCGAGAC
>DATMFB010000071.1:0-27346 GCA_035556395.1 Microbacteriaceae bacterium | reverse complement strand
GGCCGCGAGTGCGCGCCGGAGCACCTTGACGCCCTCCGCGAGGTAGAGGCCGCCGGCGGGCTCGAGCTTCCGGCGCAGCGCCACGTCGGTGAGGTTCGCGTAGTCGGCGAGCCGGGGGTCGTCCGCGGCGGCGTCGGCGCGGAGGATCTCGGGCACGGGCATCAGCCTATGCAACTCGAAAATCCGCAGGTCGCGGAAACATGCCGGAAAACTCCCGGCCGTACGCTGGCGTCATGTCCACCGCTGCGACCGGCTCGCCGCTCGAGCGGGCCGCCGAGCTGCTCGACGGTCGCCGGCTCGCGGTGCTCACGGGCGCGGGGATCAGCACCGACTCCGGGATCCCCGACTACCGTGGTCGCGGCACGCCGGTGCGCACGCCGATGTCGTACCAGCAGTTCCTGTCGAGCGAGCCGTTCCGCCAGCGCTATTGGGCGGGATCGCACCTCGGCTGGCGGCGGTTCGAGGCGGCGAAGCCGAACGAGGGGCACTTCGCGATCACGGACCTCGAGGCGGCCGGGCTGGCCTGCGGCGTCGTGACGCAGAACGTCGACGACCTGCATCTCAAGGCCGGCACGCGCCGGGTCGTCGACCTGCACGGCTCGATGCACTCGGTCAGCTGCCTCACGTGCGGCCAGACCTTCGACCGAGGCGCGATCGCCGCGCGACTCGCCGCGGCTAACCCGTGGCTCGACTCGGACGCGGCCCTCGAGCTCGCGCCGGACGGGGACGTCCGGATCGAGGAGTTCGACGAGACGGTCGTGCCCGACTGCAGCGTCTGCGGCGGGGTGCTCAAGCCCGACGTCGTCTTCTTCGGCGAGTTCGTCCCGCCGCTCAAGTTCGAGGAGGGCGCCGCGCTCGTGGCCGGGGCCGGGGCGCTGCTCGTCGCCGGCTCGTCCCTCGTCGTCAACTCCGGCATCCGGATCGTCGAGCTCGCCCGCAAGCGCCGGATCCCGATCGTGATCGTCAACCGCGGCGAGACGAAGGCGGACAATCGCGCGGACCTCAAGATCGACGCCGGCGCGACCGAGGTGCTCGTGGAGCTGCGCGACCGGCTCCTCGCGCAGGACCGGGCCACGGCGTTCTCCGGTGCGTCCGGCGCCACGTCCTGACCGAGAGCCGCGTCACCGAGGCGACCATCCCGACGAAACCGAGCAGGCGACGGATCGCGGCATGCCTGACCGCCCGGAGCGCGACGACCACGTAGGCTTATCCGGCAATGCATCCGCTCAGGATCCTCATCGGAAGCGACACCTTCTCGCCCGATATCAACGGCGCCGCTCGCTTCACCGAACGTCTCGCGGCGGGACTCGTCGACCGCGGGTACGAGGTCCACGCGGCGGTCCCGGCCCACCCGGAGCAGGGCGTGGGCGAGCACCGCGAGGTCATCGAGGGCCGCCAGATGACGGTGCACCGCTGGAAGTCGTTCCGCTGGCCGTTCCACGGCAAGTGGCGGATCGTCGGCCCGTGGAACGCGAACCGGCTCGCGAAGCGCACGCTCGACCGCGTTCGGCCCGACGTGATCCATGTCCAGTCGCACTACGTCGTCGGCCGGGGCCTCATCAAGGAGGCGAGGCGGCGCGGCATCCGCGTCATCGGCACGAACCACTCGATGCCCGAGAACCTGCTCGACCACACCGGACTGCCGGGACCGCTCAACAAGCTGCTCGTCAAGTGGGCGTGGAACGACCTCCACAAGCTCTACGGCGCGGTGGCGCGGGTCACCACGCCGACCGCGAGCGCCGCGGAGTTCCTGGAGGAGAACGCGAGGCTCCACGACATCCTGGCGATCTCCTGCGGGATCGACGCGAGCCGCTACCGTCCCGACTTCACGCCTCGCCGTGAGCACCGCGTCGTCTTCGTCGGCCGCCAGGACGCCGAGAAGCACATCGAGGTGCTCATCCGCGCGCTGCCGCTCATCGCCCCCGACCTCGACGTCAAGCTCGACCTCGTCGGCGACGGCGAGCACCGCAAGCACCTCCACGACGTCGCGGTCAAGCTCGGCGTCGCGGACCGCGTCGTCCAGCACGGCGCCGTGACCGACGAGCGGATCATCGAGCTGCTCTCCCAGGCGAGCGTCTTCGCGATCGCCTCGACGGCGGAGCTCCAGTCCATCGCGACCCTCGAGGCGCTCAGCTCCGCGCTCCCCGTCGTCGCGGCGGACGCGATGGCGCTCCCCCACCTCGTCCACGACGGCGAGAACGGCTGGCTGTTCCCGCCCGGCGACGTCGAGGCCGCCGCGGAGCGCATCGAGCGCGTGCTGCGGCTGTCGCCGGAGGACCGCGAGCGGACGCAGCGCGCGGCGCTCGCGACCGTCAAGATCCACTCGCTCGGGCACACCCTCGACGTCTTCGAGGCGCTGTACCACGACCAGCCGCTGCCGGCTTAGGACGCGACCTCCAGCAAGAACGCGAGGAGCTGCTCGCCCGCGCGACCCCAGTCGAAGCGTCGCGACCAGATCTCGCCCTCGACGCTGCGCCGCCGCCAGAGCGTGTCGTCGTCGTAGGCGCGGATCGCGCGGGCCGCGTCCTCGGGCGAGTCCGGGTCGAAGTACTCGGCGTGCGGGCCGGCGACCTCGTGGAAGATCGGGATCTCGGAGAGCGCGACCGGGGTGCCGGATGCCATCGCCTCGAGGACGGGTAGTCCGAAGCCCTCGGCGCGGGAGGCCGACGCGAGCACGCGGGCCGAGGCGAGCGCCTCGCCGTACTCCGCGTCGGAGGCGCCGCCCATGAAGTCGATCGTCCCCGCGGGTGCGAGCGCCTCGAGGCGGGCGCGGATCTCGTCGCTCGCGCGGCTGAGCAGCCGCAGCCGCCAGCCGGGCAGCCCGTGCATCGCGGACGCGAGCGTCTCGACGTTCTTGTACGGCATGAACGAGCCCGCGTAGATGACGTCCCTGCCGGTCGGCGGGACGCGGGTGACATCGTGGTGCTCCGTGCCGTTCGGGATCACGGCGAGCGGGAGCTTCGTCATCCGATGCGCGCGGATGAGGCCCGCCGTCGTCTCGGAGACGGTCACGTGGGCGTCGGCGAGCCGCAGCAGCCAGCGCTGGAAGGCATAGGTCGTGTGGTAGGCCCGCCAGAGGCCCCGGACGAGGAACGGGAGGTCGCGCGGCGGGGCCGGGTGCTCGTAGTAGATGAGGTCGTGGATCGTCGTGACGAGCTTGTAGCGGCGCCAGAGCGGGCCGATCGTCTGGAGCGGGCTGAAGACGACGTCGGGGCGCAGCCGGTTGAGCGCCCGCGGCCCGATGAGCGGCTCGAGCAGGCTCGTCGGCGGCGGGCCCATCACGTGCGGCAGGTCCGGGAGCATCGCGAGCTGTCGTTCGTCGCTCACGAGCATCACGACGGGATGGCGGCGGCCGAGCTCCTCGACGAGCTTCGCCGTGTAGCGACTGATGCCGTCGTGGCGCTCAAGCCGCGTGTACCGGCAGTCGAAGAGGATGCGGACCGCGCCGTCCGTCCATGGGGCCGCTCGGGGCCAGGTCACCCGGCGTCTCCCGGCATCGGGTGCGTCCCGATGAAGGCACGGATCGCGTCCCCGGCCTCGCGGGCGCGCTCGTAGTGGATGAGGTGGCCGACGCCGTCGAGCTCGAGCAGCTCGCTGCCGGGGATCTCCTCCTGCAGGCGGCGCACCGCCTTGATCGAGGCGATCTGGTCCTGGCGCGCCGCGATGAACAGCGTCGGCATCGTGAACGCCGCCGCGTGCGCCGCGACATGGTCGCTCACCGAGGCGTCGAAGCCCTCGATGACGCTCGTCTTCGTCGCGAAGCCGTTGAAGTAGCGCCGGTGCTCCTCCTTGATCCACTGGCGCAGCTGCGGATCGCGGGTCTTCGTCGTGAGCGCGCTCATCCCGTCGACCATGAACCTCGCCTCGAGCGCCCGGCGTCCCGCGCGCTCCGGCATGACGCCGGCGAGCCGGTACCAGCTCGCCGCGAGCAGCGTCCCGACCGCCTTCGAGCCGCGCAGCGCGGGTCCGGCGATGGGGTTCATGAGCACGACGCGGTCGGGGGCGAGACCCTGCTCCAGTGCGGCGGCCGTGATGATCGAGCCGAAGCTGTGCCCGAGGATCGTCAGCGGGCGGGGGAAGCGCGCGGCGAACTCGATGAGCCAGGTCACGTAGGCCTGGAGCGTGTGCCGACCGGGGAACTGTCCCGACTCCCCGTAGCCGGGCAGGTCGGCGTTGACGATCCGGTACTCGGGCAGCTGGGCGATGACGGGCTCGATGCCGTGGTGATCGCCCCGGTAGCCGTGCACCGCGAGGACCGTCCCGCCGGTCTCCGGCCCGTACTCCCACCAGTGCGTGTCCGCGCCCGCGACCACGGCGGTGCGGGCGGTGACGGGCACGCGGGCGAGGGCTTCGCCGTGCGGAGCCGGGAGGCCGTGTGGAGCTGAGAGCACCTTCCGAGTCTATGAATATGCTCCTGTGGGTGACCTTCACCGCGCCGATCCAGCTGCCAGGACTCGCCCTCGACCCTCGCTGGTACCGGCGCGCGGTCTTCTACGAGGTCCTCGTCAGGGCGTTCTCCGACTCCGACGGGGACGGCGTCGGCGATCTCGGCGGGCTCATCGCGAAGCTCGACTACCTGCAGTGGCTCGGGGTCGACGCGATCTGGGTGCCGCCGTTCTACGTCTCCCCAATGCGCGACGGCGGGTACGACGTCGCCGACTTCCGCGCCGTGCAGCCCGAGCTCGGGTCGATCGACGACGTGCACCGCCTCGTCTCGGAGGCGCACGCGCGCGGCATGCGCGTCGTCATGGACTTCCCGCTCAACCACACGAGCGACCAGCACGAGTGGTTCAAGCAGTCGAGAGCCGACCCGGGCGGCCCGTACGGCGACTGGTACGTGTGGCGCGACACCGACGACGGCTACCCGAACACCCGGATCATCTTCACGGACACCGAGGAGAGCAACTGGGCGTTCGACTCGGAGCGCCGGCAGTTCTACTTCCACCGCTTCTTCAGCCACCAGCCGGACCTCAACTACGACAATCCGGCGGTCAGAGCCGAGGTCCTCGACACGCTCCGCTACTGGTTCGACATGGGCGTCGACGGGATGCGGCTCGACGCGATCCCCTACCTCTTCGAGTCGGAGGAGGGCGACGGCGAGGGCGAGCCGCCGACGCACGCGTTCCTCCGCGAGGCGCGCGCGATGGTCGACCGGGAGTACCCGAGTCGGATGCTGCTCGCCGAGGCGAACGCATGGCCGAGCGAGGTCGCGACCTACTTCGGGACGGACGAGGCGCCGGAGGCGCACATGGCGTTCGACTTCCCGGTCATGCCGCGCGTCTTCTACGCGATGCGCTCGCAGCACGCGGGCGAGCTCGTCAAGGTGCTCGCCGAGGCCCACACCGAGGTCCCCGAGGGTGCCGCGTGGGGCGCGTTCCTGCGCAACCACGACGAGCTCTCGCTCGAGATGGTCAGCGAGGAGTATCGGCACGCGATGTACGGCTGGTACGCCTACGACCCGCGGATGCGCGCGAACGTCGGCATCCGGCGGCGGCTCGCGCCGCTCCTGGACAACGATCGCGAGGAGATCGAGCTCGCGCACGCGCTGCTGCTCTCGCTCGCCGGCAGCCCGTTCCTCTACTACGGGGACGAGATCGGGATGGGCGACAACATCTGGCTGCCGGACCGGGACGCCTCGCGCACGCCGATGCAGTGGACACCGGATCGGAACGCCGGGTTCTCGGCGGCCGATCCCGGCAAGCTCTACCTGCCGATCGTCCAGTCGCTCGTCTACCAGTACCAGAGCGTCAACGTCGAGGCCCAGCTCGCCCAGTCGCGTTCGCTGCTGCGCTGGATCCGCGGGGCGATCCACGTCCGCAAGCAGCATCCGGCGTTCCCGCTCGGCGGCATGCGGGTGGCGCCGACCGATCACGAGTCGGTGCTCGCCTACGTGCGCGAGTACGCCGGCTCGCAGCAGGCCTTCGGCGATCCGGCGGAGACGATCCTGTGCGTCTTCTCGTTTGCCCACTCCCCCGTCGCGGCGCGCATCTCGCTCGACGGCTACGCGGGCGCGAGCGCGTTCGACCTGTTCGGCGGCGGGCGCTTCCCGAGCGTGCGCGAGGACGGCACGCTCGAGCTCACGCTCGGCGCGCGCGGGTACTACTGGCTGCGGCTGGAGCGCCCCGCCGGCTGACGTCGGAGGTCGCGGCTAGGCTCGCCGCATGGCGTGGCACGAGACCCTGGCGACCTTCGACACCGAGACGACGGGGGTCGATGTCCGCGACGCGCGCATCGTCTCGGCCTGCCTCGCCGAGATCGGGCCGTCGGGCGAGGTCATCGCCCGCACCGACTGGCTGCTCGACCCCGGGGTGCCGATCCCCGAGCAGGCCGCTCGGATCCACGGCATCACCACCGAGCGAGCGCGGGCCGAGGGCGTCGGGGCCGCCGAGGGCGTCGGCTCGATCCTCCGCGGGATACGTGCCGTGCTCGACCGCGGCATCGGCCTCGTCGTGTACAACGCGCCCTACGACCTGTCGCTGCTCGCGCACGAGGCGCATCGCCACGGCCACGACGGCATCCTCGCGCAGCCGATCATCGACCCGATCATCCTCGACAAGCAGGTCGACCGGTACCGCAAGGGCAAGCGCACGCTCGACCTCACCGCCGCGTACTACGGCGTCGAGCTGACCGACGCGCACGACGCGGGCGCGGACGCGATCGCGGCGGCCCTCATCGCGCAGGCGATCGGCGCGCGCTATCGCGACGTGCTCCCCGCGGACGTCATGGAGCTGCACCGCGCCCAGATCGGCTGGGCGGCCGAGCAGCAGGCGAGCTTCGCGCAGTACATGCGCGATCGCGTCGACCCGAACTGGGTCTCGGATCGTCCCGAGTGGCCGGGCGGACGAGTCGACGGCCCGGGGCCGGCGATGGCCCTCGGCTGAGGGCTACTCGCCTGAGGCCTGCGGCGCGCCGAACTTGCCGCCGAAGCGCTGGTTGAACTTCTCGACGCGACCGGCGGAGTCCATGATGCGCTGCTTGCCCGTGTAGAACGGGTGCGACTCGCTCGAGATCTCGACGTCGACGACGGGGTACGAGTTCCCGTCCTCCCACTCGATGGTCTTCTCGCTCGTCAGCGTGGAGCGGGTGAGGAACGCCTTGCCGGACGCGAGGTCGCGGAAGACGACCGCGGCGTACTCGGGGTGAATGCCGGTCTTCATGGGGGTTCTCCTGGAAGTTCTCGGGCCGTGCGGCCGACGAACGAGTCTATCAGATCTCGTCGCGCGGGTTCACGCGGCGAAGGCGGCGAAGCGCGATCCGCTCCGGGTGACCTGGAGCGTCCGGCCGAAGGTCGCGGTCAGGTGCTCCGACGTGACGACCTCCTCGACGGGGCCCGCCGTGACGATCTCGCCCGCGCGCAGCAGGAGCGCGTGCCCGAAGCCGGGCGGGATCTCCTCGACGTGGTGGGTGACCATGATGATCGCGGGGGCGTTCGGCGAGCTCGCGTAGCCGCCGAGGAGCTCGAGCAGCTCCTCGCGGGCCCCGAGGTCGAGGCTCGCGGCCGGCTCGTCGAGCAGCAGCAGCTCGGGGTCGGTCATGACGGCGCGGGCGATCTGGACGCGCTTGCGCTCGCCGTCGCTCAGCGTGCCGAAGCGGCGGTCCTCGAGGTCCCCGAGCTGCCACTCGCCGAGCACGCGGCGTGCGCGGCGCTCGTCGATCTCCTCGTACTGCTCGTTCCATCGACCCGCGACCGAGTACGCGGCCGTCATCACCGCGTCGAGCACCCGTTCGGAGTCCGGGATGAGGCGGGCCATCGCGCTCGAGGCGAAGCCGATGCGGGGACGCAGCTCGAACACGTCGACGCGACCGAGCCGCTCGCCGAGGACGCGGACCTCGCCGCCGCTCGGGTGGATGAGCGTCGCGGCGAGTTGCAGCAGCGTCGTCTTGCCGGCGCCGTTCGGCCCGAGGATGACCCAGCGCTGCGTCGGGTCGACCTGCCAGGTGAGCGGTCCGAGGATCGTGCGCTGGTCGCGGACGACGGTCGCCGCGTCGTACTCGAGAACGTTGTTCATGGCGTTCTCACCCTATGCGGGTCGACAGCAGTGACGCGTACAGGGCGCGCGTGGCGTCGGCGATCGCCGGCCAGGAGAACTCGCGCTCGGCCCGCGCACGACCCGCGCGGCCCATCGCCCGGGCCCGCTCGGGGTCGGACACCACCTCGGTGATGGTCGCGGCGAGGTCGGCGACGAAGCGGTCGGGGTCCACCGGCGTGCCCGTCCCGTCCTGCAGCTGCTCGATCGGGACGAGCCGCCCCGTGACGCCGTCGTCGACGACCTCAGGGATCCCGCCGGTCGCGGTGCCGACGACCGCGAGCTCGCAGGCCATCGCCTCGAGGTTGACGATGCCGAGCGGCTCGTAGACCGAGGGACAGACGAACGCCGTCGCCTGGCCGAGGATCGCGGACAGCGCCTCGACCGGGAGGTGCTCCTCGATCCAGGCCACGCCGGTGCGCTCCTCGCGCAGCGTCGCGATCCCCGCCTTGACCTCCGCGAGGATCTCCGGAGTGTCGGGCGCGCCCGCGCAGAGCACGAGCTGGACATCCGGCGGCAGCGCCCGCGCGGCGCGGATGAGGTACGGGAGCCCCTTCTGCCGGGTGATCCGGCCGACGAAGACGACGGTCGGCCGGTCGGGGTCGATGCCGAAGCGCGCGAGCACCTCCGGATCCCGCCTCGGTCGCCAGGTCTCGAGGTCGATCCCGTTGCGGATGGTGTGGACGCGCGCGGGATCGATCTCGGGATAGGAGCGCAGGATGTCGCGGCGCATGCCGTCGCTCACGGCGATGACGGCGTCCGCGGAGAGACAGGCATCGCGTTCGATCCAGGAGGACAGCCGGTAGCCCCCGCCGAGCTGCTCCGCCTTCCACGGGCGCAGCGGCTCGAGGCTGTGCGCGGTCACGACGTGCGGGATGCCGTGGAGCAGTTGCGCCGTGCGGCCCGCGAAGTTCGCGTACCAGGTGTGCGAGTGGACGATGTCGGCGCCGGCGACGTCCGCGGCGATCGCGACGTCGACGCCGAGCGTCTGGAGCGCAGGGTTCGCGGATGCGAGCTCGCCCGGCACCGGATACGACCGCGTGCCGGCCTCCGAGCGCGGCGCGCCGAAGGCGTGGACGACGACCTCGATGTCCCGGCGCAGGGCCTTGACGAGCTCGGCGACGTGCACGCCCGCGCCCCCGTAGATCTCGGGCGGGTACTCCTTCGTGACCAGGTCGACTCGCACCTCATGAGACTATCCGCGGGGCTATCGTGTGAGCATGGCGCGGCGGCACGTGTTCGGGATCGTCCTGGCTGGCGGCGAGGGCAAGCGGCTGCTGCCGCTCACGCAGGATCGGGCGAAGCCTGCGGTCCCGTTCGGGGGCGACTACCGGCTCATCGACTTCGCGATCTCGAACCTCATCAACTCCGGACTGCGGCAGATCGTCGTGCTCACCCAGTACAAGTCCCACAGCCTCGACCGGCACATCTCGCAGGTGTGGCGGATGTCGAGCCTGCTCGGCACCTACGTCGCCTCGGTCCCCGCGCAGCAGCGCCGCGGCAAGCACTGGTTCATGGGATCGGCCGACGCGATCTACCAGAGCCTCAACCTCATCAACGACGAGAAGCCCGACATCATCGCGGTCGTCGGCGCCGACCACGTGTACCGGATGGACTTCGCGCAGATGATCGAGGCGCACGTCGAGTCGGGGCTCTCCTGCACGGTCGCCGGGATCCGGCAGCCGATCGCGCTCGCGTCGCAGTTCGGCGTCATCGAGCAGGACCCCGGGTCCCCCGGCCGGATCGCGCGCTTCCTCGAGAAGCCGGCCGACCCCGTGGGCCTCGCGGACTCGCCCCACGAGGTGCTCGCCTCGATGGGCAACTACGTCTTCGACGCCGACGCGCTCGTCGAGGCCGTCAGCCGCGACGCCGAGCGCGACGACTCGCTCCACGACATGGGCGGCGACATCGTCCCCGACTTCGTCGCGCGCGGCGAGGCGGGCGTCTACGACTTCATCCGGAACTCCGTGCCGGGCTCGACCGACCGGGACCGCTCCTACTGGCGCGACGTCGGGACGATCGAGTCGTATTTCGAGGCGCACCAGGACCTCATCGCCCCACTGCCGGTCTTCAACCTCTACAACCGCGAGTGGCCGATCCACAGCCAGCAGGTCAACCAGCCGCCGGCGAAGTTCATCCGCGACGCGGAGGGCCATGCGGGGCTCGTGACCGACTCGATCGTCTCGCTCGGCGTCGTCATCTCCGGTGCGACGGTGACGCGCACCGTGCTCGGTCCCTCGGTCGTCGTCGACTCGGGCGCGCTCGTCGAGGACGCCGTCGTCTTCGAGCGCACGACGGTCGGCGCGGGCGCGGTCATCCGGCGGGCGATCATCGACAAGGACGTGCGCGTGCTGCCCGGCGCACGCGTCGGCGTCGATCACGACGAGGACCGCGCGCGCGGCTTCACCGTGACGGAACAGGGCATCACGGTCGTCGGCAAGGGCGAGCAGGTCCGGTAGATTCCCGTAGGTGGCTGCCTTCCTCGTCGTGCTCGACGTCGACTCGACCCTCATCGAGGACGAGGTCATCGAGCTGATCGCGGAGCGGGCCGGGGTGCGCGAGGAGGTCGCGCGGATCACGACCGAGGCGATGGCGGGAGAACGCGATTTCTCCTGGTCGCTCAACGAACGCGTCGCCCTGCTCCGCGGCCTCCCGGTGGATGTCCTCGACGACGTCCGCGGCGAGGTCCGCGTCACGCCCGGCGTCCCCGAGCTCATCGCGGGCGTCCATGCCGCAGGCGGCATGATCGCGGCGGTCTCCGGCGGATTCCACGAGGTGCTCGACCCGCTCGGGCGAAGTCTCGGGCTCGACGTCTGGCGTGCGAACCGGCTCGGCGCGCAGGACGGCCGGCTGACCGGCCTCGTCGACGGGCCGATCGTCGACGCGACCGCGAAGGCGGCGGCCCTGCGGGAGTGGGCGGCGGCGTTCTCCGTCCCGCTCACGCGTACCGTCGCGATCGGCGACGGGGCGAACGACCTCGCGATGATGGCGCAGGCGGCCCTGTCGATCGCGTTCGACGCGAAGCCTCGGGTGCGCGCCGCGGCGGACATCGCCCTCGAGGTGCGCGACCTCTCGACTGTGCTCGGGGTGCTCGGGCTGAGCTGAGGCCTAGTGGCCCATGCCGAGGCCGCCGTCGACGGGGATCACGGCGCCCGAGATGTACGCCGCGTCGTCTCCCGCGAGCCAGACGACGACGTTCGCGACCTCCTGCGCCGTCGCGAAGCGCCCCGCGGGGATCTGCGCACGGTACTGCGCCTGGGTCTCGTCGGGCAGCTCGGCCGTCATGTCGGTCTCGATGAAGCCCGGGGCGACGACGTTCGCCGTGATGCCTCGCGAGCCGAGCTCGCGGGTGAGCGATCGCGCGATGCCGATGAGGCCGGACTTCGATGCCGCGTAGTTGATCTGGCCGGCCGAGCCGAGCAGGCCGACGACCGAGGAGATGAGGATCACCCTCCCCCAGCGCGCCCGGATCATGCCCTTCGCGGCGCGCTTGACGACTCGGAACGCGCCGCCGAGGTTCGTGTCGACGACCGAGTCGAACTCCTCGTCCGTCATCCGCAGCAGGAGCGTGTCCTTGGTGATGCCGGCGTTCGCGATGAGCACCTCGACCGGGCCGAGCTGGGACTCGATCTCGGCGAACGCGGTGTCGAGGCTCGCGGGATCCGTGACGTCCGCGCGGACGGTCAGCGTGCCGGCCGGACCCTCGCCGCTGCGCGCGGTCACGGCGACGCGATGCCCCGCCGCGACGAACGCCTCCGCGATCGCGCGGCCGATGCCGCGGTTGCCACCGGTCACGAGGACGACTCTGCGCTCGGTCATGATTGTGAGCGTACCCTGGAGCCATGGGCCGCCCGATCGCGATCACGGCGCTCCCGATCTCTCCTCATGAGGATCAGCGCCGTCGATTCATCACGTACACCGTGACGATGGCGATCCGCGTCGTCTGCGTCGTCGCCTGCCTCTTCGTCACCGGCTGGTGGCAGCTGCTCTGCCTCGCCGGGGCGGTCGTGCTCCCCTACATCGCCGTCGTCCTCGCGAACGTGTCGAAGACGAAGGTCGCCGAGGAGCCCGAGGCGCCCGGACCGCTCGAGATCCCGCGTTCGTGGCTCGAGTAGCCATCACGGGGCCGCGGCGCTGGCTCGGCTATGTGGCGCTCGTGGTCGTCTTCTCGACCGTCTGCGGGCTGCTCGCCTGGTGGCAGTTCGCGCGCAACGACGAGGCGCAGGAGCGCGTGCGCCAGGTCGTCGACAACTGGGACGCCGCGCCCGTCGCGCTCGAGTCGCTCCTCCCGGCGCCGGACGCCGCGTTCGACGCCGGCGACACCTGGACGCCGGTCGAGCTCGTCGGGGAGTACGACGTCGAGCACCAGCTCTTCGTCCGCGGCCGGCCGAGGGACGGACGACCCGGCTTCGAGGTGCTCGTCCCGCTCGTCCTCGCGGACGGCGGCGTGCTGATCATCGACCGCGGATGGGTGCCGTCCGGGGAGACCCAGGCGGCGGTGCCGGACTTCGTCCCGGCGGCGCCTGAGGGTCCCGTCACGGTCATCGCGCGGCTCAAGACGGGCGAGCCGAGCGTGCCGGGCCGATCGGCACCGGACGGGCAGGTCGCCACGATCGAGCTGCCGCTGATCGCCGCGACGATCGGGCTGGACGACGTCTTCACGGGCGCGTACGGCGTGCTCGCGTCGGAGGACCCGGCAGTGCCGACCCCTGCCCTCGCCAACCGGCCCGAGCCCGATCCAGGTCCACATCTCTCGTACGCCGTGCAGTGGATCCTGTTCGCCCTCTTCGCGGCCGCCGCGCTCATCTGGGCGGTGCGCAACGAGCGGCTCGCGCGCAAGGAGGGCTACGTGCCGAAGCCGAGGCGCCCGCGCATCGGGGAGGCCGACTCGGCGCAGGAGGACGCGCTTCTCGACGTCGAGCGCTAGGCGAGCTCGACGAGCTCCTGGTAGTCGCGGCCCCACAGGTCCTCGACGCCGTCGGGCAGGATGAGCACCCGCTCGGGACCGAGCGCCTCGACCGCGCCGGGGTCGTGGGAGACCAGCACGACGGCGCCCGCGTACGAGGCGAGCGCGGACAGGATCTCCATGCGGCTCGCCGGGTCGAGGTTGTTCGTCGGCTCGTCGAGGAGCAGCACGTTCGCGCCGCTCGCGACGATCGTGGCGAGCGCGAGCCGGGTCTTCTCCCCGCCCGAGAGCACGCCGGCCGGCTTGTCGACGTCGTCGCCCGTGAACAGGAACGAGCCGAGGATGCTCCTCGCCTGCGTCGCGTTGAGCTCCGGCGACGCGCTGAGCATGTTCTCGAGGATCGTCCGCTTCACGTCGAGCGTCTCGTGCTCCTGGGCGTAGTAGCCGATGCGCAGTCCGTGCCCGTGGATGATCGACCCCGTGTCGGGCTTGTCGACGCCGGCCAGCACCCGCAGCAGGGTCGTCTTGCCGGCGCCGTTGAGGCCGAGGACGACGACCTTCGACCCGCGGTCGATCGAGAGCGAGAGGGCCGTCCAGATCTCGAGCGATCCGTAGGACTTCGAGAGGTGCTCGGCGGTCAGCGGCGTCTTGCCGACCGGCTTCGGGTCCGGGAATCGGATCTTCGCGACGCGATCGGCGGTGCGCACCTCGTCGAGCCCCGCGAGCAGCTTCTCGGCGCGCGCGACCATCTGGTGCGCCGCGGCCGCCTTCGTCGCCTTCGCCCCGAATCGCGCCGCCTGCTGCTGGAGCGCGCTCGCCTTCTTCTCCGCGTTCGCGCGCTCCTTGGCACGGCGCTCCGCGTCCGCCTCGCGCTGGCGCAGATAGTGCTTCCAGCCCATGTTGTACTGGTCGATGACCTGGCGATTGGCGTCGAGGTAGAACACCTTGTTGACCGTCTCGCCGACGAGCTCGACATCGTGCGAGATGACGATGAGACCGCCGGCGAAGTTCTTCAGGAACTCGCGGAGCCAGACGACCGAGTCCGCGTCGAGGTGGTTGGTCGGCTCGTCGAGGATCATCGTGTCGGCCTCGGAGAAGAGGATCCTGGCGAGCTCGATGCGCCGCCGCTGACCGCCGGACAGCGTGCGCAGCGGCTGGTCGAGGATGCGGTCGGGCAGGCTCAGGTTCGAGCAGATGATCGCGGCCGCCGCCTCGGCCGCGTAGCCGCCGCGCGCCTCGAACTCGTCGTTGAGCCGCGTCCAGCGGCGCATCGCGCGCTCCGCGAGGACCGGGTCGGTCGATCCCATCTCGATGGAGGTCTCGGCGAGCTCGGCCGAGATGCGGCCGAGTCCGCGAGCGTCGAGGATGCGCATGCGCGCGATCTGCTCCGGATCGCCGCTGCGCGGGTCCTGCGGCAGGTAGCCGATCTCCCCGATCCGCTGGATCGTGCCCGCGGTCTCGGCGCCCTCCCCCGCGAGGATCTTCGTCAGCGTCGTCTTGCCGGCGCCGTTGCGCCCGACGAGCCCGATCTTGTCCCCCTTGTCGACGCGGAACGAGACGTCCGACATGAGGGTCCGGGCCCCGACTCGGATCTCGAGATCGCTGACGGCGAGCACAGTGGATTCCTTCGAACGATGTGGGTTCGGCACAATGAGGGGTCGGGTGACCGGCCGACTAGTCTACCGGCATGACCAACACGGCCGCCGCGTCTCCCCGCCTCGTCATCGTCGACCGCGTCATCCCCCGCTCGATCGCGACCGACGTCGTCCTGGTCGTCGTCGGCGCCGCGTTGACCGCCGCGCTCGCGCAGGTCGTCATCCCGATGTGGCCCGTCCCGATCACCGGCCAGACGCTCGCGGCCCTGCTCGTCGGCGCCTCGCTCGGCTCGATCCGCGGCGCCTCGTCGATCGCGCTCTATGCGGTCGTCGGGCTCCTCGGCGCCCCGATCTCCGCGCCCACGGCGGACGGCGGACACCTCACGGGCCTCGCCTGGCTCGCCGCCCCGAGCTTCGGCTACGTCATCGGCATGGTCCTCGCCGCCGCCCTCGTCGGCTGGCTCGCGCAGCTGAAGTGGGACCGTCGGATCTGGCAAGCCGTCGTCGCGTTCCTCGCGGGATCGGTCGTCATCTACGCGGTCGGGCTCCCCTGGCTCGCGGCCGTCACCCAGGGCACGCCCGAGCAGGTCATCGCCTGGGGCCTCACGCCGTTCCTGATCGGCGACGTCGTCAAGGCGCTCATCGCGGGGGCGCTCCTCCCGGCCGCGTGGTGGGCGGTGCGTCGCGTCCGCGGACAGTAGTCGCGCCTGTTACTGTGAGCGCACAACTGAATATCTGGCCGTGACGCGTCGCGGGAGAGCCGGACCGGCGAAAGCCCCGGCACCGAAGGAGCAAGCACTCCCCGCCAAACTCTCAGGTACCGCACCGCGACGACGTGGCCACTCTGGAAAGCGCTGATGAACGCGATGGTCAGCCGCCGATGGTGAAAGCCCCTCCCCGCAGATGCGATGGGGGGCGAAGCTCTCAGGCCCGATGACAGAGGGGGAGTCCGAACACCCGAATCCGGGAGGACTCCGTGAACCCGTCTGTCGAAGCACCCGCACCGCCCCGCCGATCGCCCCTGCACGCTGAGCATGCATCCCTCGGCGCCGCGTTCACCGACTTCGGCGGCTGGTCGATGCCCGTCCGCTACGGGTCCGACCTCGCCGAGCACCACGCGGTGCGCACCGCCGCCGGCCTCTTCGACATCTCGCACATGGCCGAGTTCCGTGTCGCCGGGCCCGACGCGGCGGCCTTCCTCGACGCGGCGCTCACGCTCGACGCCTCGGCGCTGCCGGTGCTCAAGGCCCGGTACGCCCTGCTGCTCGCACCCGACGCCGGCATCCTCGACGACCTGATCGTGTACCGCCTGGCGCCGGCCGAGTTCCTCGTCGTCGCGAACGCGGGTAACCGGGAGACCGTCGCCGCGGCGCTCGCCGCGCGGCTCGGCGACCGGGACGCGACCCTCTCCGACGAGACGGAGGAGATCGCGCTCATCGCGGTCCAGGGACCGGCCGCCGAACGCATCCTGCTCGCGACCGAGGGGCTCGACGTGCCTGGTCTGTCCGGCATCGCGTTCTACGCCTGCGGCCACGGCCAGTTCGCCGGGACTCCCGTCCTCGTCGCCCGGACCGGCTACACGGGCGAGGACGGCTTCGAGATCTTCCTGCCGTGGGACGCGGCGAGCGGCCTCTGGCGCGCGCTGCGCGCGGCCGGCGGCGACCCCGGACTCGTGCCGTGCGGACTCGCCGCGCGCGACACGCTCCGCCTCGAGGCCGGGATGCCGCTCTACGGGCACGAGCTCGGTCCCGACATCCGCCCCGCGCAGGCAGGGCTCGCCCGTGCCCTGCCGCTGGCGACCAAGCGGGCCGACTTCGTCGGGCGCGCCGCGGTCGAGGCGGGGCCGGATCCGAATACCAGGGTCCTCGTCGGACTCGTCTCGGAGGGGCGACGCGCCGGGCGGGACGGCTACCCCGTGCGCACCGCCGCCGGTGTCGAGGTGGGTGTCGTCACGAGTGGCGCCCTGTCCCCCACGCTCGGCCACCCGATCGCGATGGCCTACGTCGACCCCGGCGCGGGGCCCGAGCTCCACATCGACGTGCGCGGCACCCCGCTGCCGGCGACCGTCGTCCCACTCCCCTTCCTCCGACGAGACGAGCAGCGAGGCGCATGATGATCGACACGAGCACCCTCCGGTACACCGCGGAGCACGAATGGATCGCCCTCGACGGCGACGTCGCGACGATCGGCCTGACCCGATTCGCCGCCGACTCGCTCGGCGACGTGGTCTACCTCGACCTGCCGGCCGTCGGCACGCGAGTCGTCGCCGCACGCGTCTGCGGCGAGGTCGAGTCGACCAAGTCGGTGAGCGAGATCTACTCGCCCGTCGACGGCGAGGTGGTCGAGGTCAATCAGGCCGTCCTCGACACCCCCGAGCTCGTCAACACGGATCCCTACGACGGCGGCTGGCTCTTCCGCGCGCGATTCGACGCTGCTCCGGACGGCCTGCTCGACGAGGCCGCCTACCGCGAGATGGTCGGCGAGTGAGCCGCGACGCGATGTCCTTCCGCTCCCGGCACATCGGCGCCGTCGGGGAGTCGCGCGCTCGTCTTCTCGACGATCTCGGCTTCGCGACGCTCGACGACTTCGTCGCGGCAGCGATCCCGGCCGAGCTCCGCGGGCCGATGCCGACGACGTCGATCCCGCCGGCGGCGACCGAGCGCGCGGTGCTCGCCGAGCTGCGCGCGCTCGCCGCCCGGAACACCCTGCGGCGCAGTCTCATCGGCCAGGGCTACCACGGCACGATCACCCCCGCGGTGATCCAGCGGAACGTCGTCGAGAACCCCGCCTGGTACACCGCGTACACGCCCTACCAGCCGGAGATCTCGCAGGGCCGGCTCGAGGCGCTCATGAACTTCCAGACCGCCGTGGCCGATCTGACGGGGCTCGCGACCGCGAACGCCTCGATGCTCGACGAGGCCACCGCGGCCGCGGAGGCGATGCTGCTCGCGCGCCGCGCGTCCGCCTCGACCTCCGACGCCTTCCTCGTCGATGCCGACGCCCTCCCCCAGACGATCTCGGTGCTGCAGGGTCGGGCCGAGGCGCTCGGCATCGACCTCGTCGTCGTCCACCTCGCGGGGACGGACCCGGCGGACCTGCCGGCCGCCTTCGGCGTGCTCGTCCAGTACCCCGGGACCTCCGGCCGGCTGTGGGACCCGAGCGCGGTCATCGAGCGGGTCCAGGCCGGCGGCGGCATCGCCGCCGTCTCGGCCGACCTGCTCGCGCTCGCGCTCGTGACGCCGCCGGGCGAGCTCGGCGCCGACATCGCCGTCGGCACCTCGCAGCGCTTCGGGGTCCCGATGGGCTTCGGTGGCCCGCACGCCGGCTACCTCGCGGTCCGCAGCGGCCTCGAGCGGCAGCTGCCGGGCCGGCTCGTCGGCGTCTCGGTCGACGCGGACGGGCGGCCCGCATATCGACTCGCCCTGCAGACCCGTGAGCAGCACATCCGACGCGAGCGGGCGACGAGCAACATCTGCACCGCGCAGGTGCTGCTCGCCGTCGTGGCGTCGATGTACGCGGTCTATCACGGTCCCGCCGGCATCAGGGCGATCGCCGAGCGCGTGCACGAGACCGCGGTCGCGTTCGCGGACACCGCCCGTCTCGCCGGTCTCGAGGTCGTGCACGAGCGCTTCTTCGACACCGTGACGATCCGCACGCCGGACGCCGTCGCCGCGGTGCGGCGGGCGCGAGACGCGGGGATCCTCGTCCGGCTCGCCGGTCCGGACCTGGTCGGGATCGCGTTCGACGAGCCCTCGAGCGAGGACGTCGCGGCCGGGGCGCCGCTCATCGAGGAGCTCGTCGCGGCGCTCGGGGACGAGCCGGGAGGCTCCTCCCGCGCGCCCATTGGCGGGGACCTCGGCGCCCTGACGAGGACCAGCCCGTATCTGACGCATCCGACGTTCTCCGCGCACCACAGCGAGACCGCGATGATGCGCTACCTGCGGCGCCTCGCCGACCGCGACTACGCGCTCGACCGCGGCATGATCCCGCTCGGCTCCTGCACGATGAAGCTCAATGCGGCGACCGAGATGGCCGCCACCACCTGGCCCGAGTTCGCCGAGCTGCACCCGTTCGCGCCCGTCGAGGACGTCGCGGGCATGCTCGCGATCATCGACGACCTCGAGCGCTGGCTCGCGGAGCTCACCGGGTATGACACCGTCTCGCTGCAGCCGAACGCCGGGAGCCAGGGCGAGCTCGCGGGGCTGCTCGCCGTCCGCGGCTGGCATCGCGCGCGCGGCGACTCGCACCGCGACGTCTGCCTCATCCCCGCGAGCGCGCACGGCACGAACGCCGCGTCCGCGGTGCTCGCGGGCCTGCGCGTCGTCGTCGTCGCGACGGACGACGCGGGCGACGTCGACCGGGACGACCTGCACGCGAAGATCGCCGAGCACGCGGACCGGCTCGCCGTCCTGATGGTGACCTATCCCTCGACCCACGGGGTCTACGAAGGCGGGATCCGGGCCATCTGCGACGCCGTGCACGCCGCGGGCGGACAGGTCTACATCGACGGCGCGAACCTCAACGCGCTCCTCGGGCACGTGCGGTTCGGGGACCTCGGCGGCGATGTCTCGCACCTGAACCTGCACAAGACGTTCTGCATCCCGCACGGCGGCGGCGGTCCCGGGGTCGGACCGGTCGCCGCGAAGGCGCACCTCGCCCCCTACCTGCCGGGCCACCCGCTCGCGCAGTCGGACGAGCACGTCCTCGCCGGCGCGCCCGCCGCGACCGTGCGGCACGACGGGTCGCCCGTCTCCGCGGCGCCCTACGGCTCGCCGTCGATCCTGCCGATCACCTGGGCGTACATCCGCCTGATGGGCGCCGATGGGCTCGCGGAGGCGACGGGGGCGGCCGTGCTCGCGGCGAACTGGGTCGCGCGTCGCCTGCGGGACGACTATCCGATCCTCTACGCGGGCGAGGCCGGCCTCGTGGCCCACGAGTGCATCCTCGACCTGCGCCCGCTCCGGGACGCGACCGGGGTGACCGTCGACGACGTCGCGAAGCGGCTCATCGACTACGGCTTCCACGCGCCGACGATGTCGTTCCCGGTCGCCGGGACGCTCATGATAGAGCCGACCGAGAGCGAGGACGCGGACGAGCTGGCGCGATTCGTCGAGGCGATGGCCGCGATCCGCCGGGAGGCCGACGAGATCGGCGCGGGGCGCTGGCCGGTCGACGACAACCCCCTGCGCGGCGCGCCGCACCCGGCGGAGAACGCCGTCGCCGACGACTGGTCGCATCCCTACAGTCGCGAGGAGGCCGTCTATCCGCTCCCGTCACTGCGTGCCGGGAAGTACTGGGCGCCGGTCGGACGCGTCGACAACGCCTACGGCGACCGGAACCTGGTGTGCACCTGCCCGCCGATCGAGGCCTTCGCGGCGCCAGCGCTGGTCGGCGCCTAGATGCTGAAGCCGAGGGCGCGCATCATGTCGCGCCCGTCCTCGGTGATCCGCTCCGGACCCCACGGCGGCATCCACACCCAGTTGATCCGGAACGCGGTGACGACCCCGTCGAGGGCCTGCGCCGTCTCGTCCTCGATCACGTCGGTGAGCGGGCAGCCGGCCGAGGTCAGCGTCATCGAGATGATGAGCTCCTGCTCGTCGCCGAGCGACAGGTCGTAGATGAGGCCGAGGTCGACGATGTTGACCCCGAGCTCGGGGTCGACGACGTCCTTGAGCGCCTCCTCGACCTCGTCGAAGAGGGCCGGTTCGAGCGCGGTGGCCATGATTCGAGGCTACGCGCTCTCGCCCGCGGTCGCCCCGGAGGCGGCGAGGAAGCGGTCGTAGCCCTCCTCCTCGAGGCGGTCGGCCAGCTCGGGGCCGCCCTCCTCGGCGACGCGGCCGTCGACCAGGACGTGGACGAAGTCGGGGCGGATGTAGCGCAGGATCCGCGTGTAGTGGGTGATGAGGACGACGCCGAGGCCAGTCGTCTCACGGGCGCGGTTGACCCCCTCGGCGACCACCTTGAGCGCGTCGACGTCGAGGCCGGAGTCGGTCTCGTCGAGGATCGCGAACTTCGGCTTCAGGAGCTCGAGCTGGAGGATCTCGTGGCGCTTCTTCTCGCCGCCGGAGAAGCCCTCGTTGACGTTGCGCTCGGCGAAGGAGCGGTCCATCCGCAAGCCCTCCATCGCGCCGCGGACGTCCTTGATCCAGCTGCGGATCGGCGGCGCCTCGCCCGAGAGCGAGGTCTTCGCGGTGCGCAGGAAGTCGGCGACCTTGACGCCCGGGATCTCGACCGGGTACTGCATCGCGAGGAAGAGGCCGGCGCGGGCGCGGGCGTCGACGCTCATCGCGAGCAGGTCCTCCCCGTCGAGCGTGACGGTGCCGCCGTCGATCGAGTACTTGGGGTGGCCGGCGATCGCGTAGCCGAGCGTCGACTTGCCAGCGCCGTTGGGCCCCATGATCGCGTGGGTCTCCCCCTGCGCGACTCGCAGGTCGAGCCCCTTGAGGATCTCCTTCGTGCCCTGGTCGGTCTCGACACTGACCCTCAGGTCCTTGATCTCGAGCGTCGCCATGTCAGGCCTCCTGTGCGTTCTGCGCCTCGTGAGCGCGCTGGTCGATGGTCACCTGCGGGTCGACGAGCACGACGCCGTCGGCGATGACCACCTGGAAAACGGGGACCGGCTCGTAGGCCGGGAGGGAAAGGGGCTCGCCGGTCCGCAGATCGAACTTGGCGCCGTGCGCCCAGCATTCGATCGTGCAGTCCTCGACGAAGCCGTCGGAGAGGGAGACCTCGCCGTGCGAGCAGCGGTCGCCGATCGCATGGATCGCGCCGTCGCCGTCGCGGACGATCGCGATCGCGACGCCGTCGAGCTCGACGCGCTTCGCCTCGTTCGGGGCGAGCTCGTCGAGCGTCGCGACCTCGACCGCCGTCATGCGGACACCTCGAGCTCCGCCTCCACGAGTGCGCGCAGGCGCTCCTCGAGCTCCGCGTCGCCGATCTGCTGGATGATCTCCGTGAGGAAGCCGACGACGACGAGCCGACGGGCCTCCGCCTCGGGGATGCCGCGCGCCTGCAGGTAGAAGAGCTGCTCGTCGTCGAAGCGTCCCGTCGCGGATGCGTGCCCGGCGCCGAGGATCTCGCCCGTCTCGATCTCGAGGTTCGGGATCGAGTCGGTGCGGGTGCCCTCCGTGAGCACGAGGTTGCGGTTCTGCTCGTAGCTGTCGGTGCCGGTCGCGTTCGGGCCGATGAGCGTGTCGCCGATCCAGACCGTGCGGGCGCCCTGCCCCTGGAGCGCGCCCTTGTAGGTCACTCGCCCCTTGGTGTGCCGACCCTCGTGATAGAGGAAGACCTGGTGCTCGATGTGCTGGCCGGCGTCCGCGAAGTAGAGGCCGAGGAGCTCGGCGCTCGAGCCGTCGCCCCGGAGTCGCGCGGTCGGGTTGAGCCGGACCACGCCGCCGCCGAGCGAGACGACGATGTGCTTGAGCTTCGCGTCGCGGCCGACGATCGCCTGGTGCGCCGAGGAGTGGATCGCGTCGTCGTCCCAGAGCTGGAGGGTGATGAGCGTGAGCTCGGCGCCGTCCCCGACGCGGATCTCGACGTTCTCGGCGAGCGCGCCGCCGCCGACGTGATCGATGACGACCTTCGACACCGCGTGCGCGGGCGCCTCGATGACGAGGTGCTCGGCCGCGACGCCGTCCTCGGAGCCGCCGATCGTCAGTCGGACGTCACCGTCGGCCACGATGTGGCGCGGGGTGGCGCGCTGGAGGGCGATCGCGGAGACGAGGTCCTCGGGGTGGAAGTCCCCCGTCGCGACCGACACCGCGGCATCGGACTCGAAGAGCGGCGCGAGGCGCGTCAGGTCCGAGAACTTCCACTGCGGGTCCTCGCGGCCGGGCGCGCCGAAGTCGGCGGGGTCGTAGGACCAGGGGCGCTCCGAGCGCGTCTGGACGGGCGTGATCCAACCATCGGCGTTCCCGCCGTGCGTGTGCTCCTGCATGGGCTCAGCCCACCGAGCCTTCCATGTTCATCTCGATGAGCTTGTTGAGCTCCATCGCGTACTCCATCGGCAGTTCCCGCGCGATCGGCTCGATGAAGCCGCGCACGATCATCGCCATGGCCTCCTCCTCCGTGACGCCGCGCGACTGGAGGTAGAAGAGCTGCTCCTCCGAGACGCGCGAGACGGTCGCCTCATGCCCGAGCTGGGCGTCGTCGACCCGGATGTCGATCGCCGGATAGGTGTCGGATCGCGAGATCGTGTCGACGAGCAGGGCGTCGCAGCGCACCGTGTTCGCCGAGTGGTGGGCGCCCGGCTCGACACGGACCTCGCCGCGATAGCCGGCCCGGCCGCCGCCGCGCGCGATCGACTTCGAGATGATCGACGACGTCGTGTACGGGGCGAGGTGGATCATCTTCGCGCCCGCGTCCTGGTGCTGGCCGGGGCCGGCGAACGCGACGGAGAGCGTCTCGCCCTTCGCGTGCTCGCCGACGAGGTAGATGGACGGGTACTTCATCGTGACCTTGGACCCAATGTTCCCGTCGACCCACTCCATCGTCGCGCCCTCGTGGGCGACGGCGCGCTTGGTGACGAGGTTGTAGACGTTCGTCGACCAGTTCTGGATCGTCGTGTAGCGGACCCTCGCGTTCTTCTTCACGATGATCTCGACGACGGCCGAGTGCAGCGAGTCCGACTTGTAGATCGGCGCCGTGCAGCCCTCGATGTAGTGCACGTAGGAGCCCTCGTCCGCGATGATCAGCGTCCGCTCGAACTGCCCCATGTTCTCCGTGTTGATCCGGAAATAGGCCTGCAGCGGGATCTCGACGTGGACGCCGGGCGGGACGTAGACGAAGGAGCCGCCCGACCAGACGGCCGTGTTGAGCGCGGCGAACTTGTTGTCGCCGGAGGGGATGACGGTGCCGAAGTACTCGTCGAAGAACTCCGGGTGCTCGCGCAGCGCCGTGTCGGTGTCCATGAAGATGACACCCTGCTTCTCGAGCTCCTCGTTGATCTGGTGGTAGACCACCTCGGACTCGTACTGCGCGGCGACGCCCGCGACGAGGCGCTGGCGCTCCGCCTCCGGGATGCCGAGCTTCTCGTACGTGTTCTTGATCTCGTCGGGGAGCTCTTCCCAGGTCGCCGCCTGGCGTTCCGTCGAGCGGACGAAGTACTTGATGTTGTCGAAGTCGATGCCCGACAGGTCGGCGCCCCAGGACGGCATCGGCTTCTTGCCGAAGAGCGCGAGCCCGCGAAGGCGATGCTTGAGCATCGACTCCGGCTCGTCCTTCAGCGCCGAGATGTCGCGGACGACGTCCTCGGAGAGCCCGCGTTTGGCGGCTGCTCCCGCGGTGTCGCTGTCGTGCCAGCCGAATTCGTACTGGCCGAGGCTGTCGATCTCGGGACGATCGATCAGCTGTGCGGTGGCCTCACTGGCCTCAGTCATGGCTTGTCCTCTCACCGAAGCGAACTATCAGGTCCGTGTCGGCATTCCGCGGTTTCGACCGCGCCTACAATCGTACCCGTGCATTGGGTGAGGACGGCCGCGTGGCTGAACCTCATCGGGAACCTCGTGATCATCGCGACCGGCGGCGCGGTGCGGCTGACCGCCTCGGGCCTCGGCTGCGATCAGTGGCCGCTGTGCACCACGACGTCGCTCGTGCCCGGCATCGACGAGGGCATCCACGGCATCATCGAGTTCAGCAACCGGACGATGTCCGGGGTGCTCGGCATCTTCGCGGTCCTGGCGATCGTCGCCGTCTGGCGCTTCCGGCACACCCGCAAGGACCTGTGGGTCCACGCGTGGATCATTCTCGCCGGCGTTGTCATCCAGGCCGTGATCGGCGGGATCGTCGTGCTCACCCGGCTCTCCGTCTCGACCGTCGGCATCCACTACGTCGTCTCGGCCGTGCTCGTCGGCGTGACCGCCTCGTTCCTCGTCCGCGCGTACCGCGAGCCGGGACCGCGTGAGCGGGCGGTGCCGCGCTGGGTCGCGATCGCCACCCACGTCTCATCCCTCCTGCTCGCCCTCGTCGTGCTCGGCGGTGTCGTCACGACGCAGAACGGCCCGCACTCGGGCGACGCGGAGGTCATCCGCGACTCGAGCGCGTGGGACGCGCTCGTCCACGTGCACGCCTGGCTCGGCTACGCGCTCTGCGCCGCGCTCGTCGTGCTGCTCGTCGGCGGCATCGTCGCGCGTGCCAGGAGCTACATCGTCGCCGTCGTGCTGCTCATGCTCACGGTCGCCGTCCAGATCGCGGTCGGGGTCATCCAGGCGCGCATCGGCATTCCCCCGCTCCTCGTCGGGATCCACATGGTCCTCGCCGGTGTGAGCGTCGCGTTCGGCGTGCTCGTGGTGGACCGCCTCAAGCGCCCGGCGCGCGAAGTGGGCGCGGATGGTCCCTCCGGCGCCGGCTGAGCGACCGTTCACGTCACCTCGCGTCGCGATAGGGTCCGGGTATGAAGCTCGGCACCGGTATCCGGCTCGGCGCGGGCGCTGTCGCGACGGCGTTCCTCCTCGCCGGGTGCGCGGACCCCGCCGCGACGACGCATGCGGTTCACCTCACGCACGACGGATCGGAGACCTTCGAGGTCTCGATGCAGGTCGGGCAGCACCTCTCGATCGTCGACGACGGGTTCAACGCGAGCGTTGGTGACGGCTGGACCGTCGTCGGGCCGCCCGATCCGGCGATCCTCCGGTACGACGGGGAGGACGTGGTGCTCAACAACCCCGGGGCTGACGGCAGCGGCGGGACCTACTCGTTCGACTACACCGCGATCGGCGCGGGCACGACGACCGTCACGGTCGAGTACGCCTATCGCGGCGATGCGCAGTTCGAGTCGACCGTGCGGGTCACGGTCGACTGACCGATCCCCCGCCCCGACTCAGAGCGGCAGGTAGACCAGCGGGTCGACGCCGACCGCGACGAACACGAGCGCGAGGTACGAGATCGAGCCGTGGAAGAGCCGCATGGGCCGGGTCTCGGCTCCGCGGATCGCCTTCGCGTACAGGCGGTGCGCCTCGACGATGAACCAGATGCCCGCGCCCGCCGCGACCACGGTGTAGATGATCCCCATCGGCGCGACGGGGATGAGCAGCAGCGAGCACGCCACGGTCGCCCAGGCGTAGAGGACCGACTGGAGCGCCACGACGGTCTCGGAGCGCACGACTGCGAGCATCGGGACGCCGGCGGCGCGGTAGTCCTCGCGGTAGCGCATCGAGAGCGGCCAGTAGTGCGGCGGCGTCCAGAGGAAGACGACGCCGAAGAGGATGAGCGCCTCCCAGGACAGCGACCCCGTCACCGCGGCCCAGCCGATCAGGACGGGCATGCAGCCGGCGATCCCGCCCCACACGATGTTCTGCGGGGTGCGGCGCTTGAGGAGCATGGTGTAGAGCAGGACGTAGAACGCGATCGCCCCGGCCGCGAGGGCGGCCGCGACCCAGTTGGTCGTCAGCCACAGGAACGCGACCGCGACGACGCCGACGACCCAGCTGAAGACGAGCGACTCGCGCGGGCTCACGACGCCGGTCACGAGCGGACGGTCCTTCGTGCGCTCCATGACGGCGTCGATGTCGCGGTCGAACCACATGTTGAACGCGTTCGCGCTGCCGGCGGCGAGCGTCCCGCCGACGAGCGTCGCGAGCACGAGCCAGAGATCCGGGATGCCGCCCTGCGCGAGGATCATGACCGGGATGGTCGTGACGAGCAGGAGCTCGATGACCCGCGGCTTGGTGAGCGCGATGTACCCGCGCACCTTCTGTCCGGCACTCGGCCGGGGTCGTCGCGAGGATTCGCTCCTCGTCTCGGTCACAGCCACCTCTCGATTGTACCTGCGGCCTAGGATTGGGATTCGTGACCGAACTCTCCTGGGACGACCTCGACCGGAAGGCGGTCGACACCGCCAGGATCCTTGCGGCCGACGCCGTCGAGAAGGTCGGCAACGGCCATCCGGGTACCGCCATGAGCCTCGCGCCCGCGGCCTACCTGCTCTACCAGCGCGTCATGCGCCACGATCCGTCGGACCCGCACTGGCTCGGGCGCGACCGCTTCGTGCTGAGTGTCGGGCACTCGAGCCTCACGCAGTACATCCAGCTCTACTACGGCGGCTTCGGCCTCGAGCTGTCCGACCTCGAGTCGCTGCGGACGTGGGGCTCGCTAACCCCCGGCCACCCCGAGTACGGTCACACCGAGGGCGTCGAGATCACGACGGGCCCGCTCGGCCAGGGCCTGGCCTCAGCGGTTGGCTTCGCCTACGCGCAGCGCTTCGAGCGCGGCCTGTTCGACCCGGAGGCGGCTCCCGGCACGAGCCCGTTCGATCACTACACCTACGTCATCTGCGGCGACGGCGACCTCCAGGAGGGGGTCACCTCGGAGGCGAGCTCGCTCGCCGGCCACCAGCGCCTCGGCAACCTCATCGCGATCTACGACTCGAACCAGATCTCGATCGAGGACGACACGAACATCGCGTTCACGGAGAACGTCCACGCGCGCTACGAGGCCTACGGCTGGCACGTCCAGGTCGTTGACTGGAAGCGCACCGGCGAGTACGTCGAGGACGTCGCCGAGCTGTACGCGGCGATCGAGGCGGCGAAGGGCGTCGGCGACAAGCCGTCGCTCATCATCCTGCGCACGATCATCGGCTGGCCCTCGCCGGGCAAGCAGAACTCGGGCAAGATCCACGGCTCCGCCCTAGGCGCCGATGAGCTCGCCGCCGTCAAGCAGGTGCTCGGCTTCGACCCCGCGGCGCACTTCGTCGTCGCGCCCGAGGTCATCGCCCGCACCCGCGAGCTTGTCGCCCGCGGCGCCGCGGCGCACGCCGAGTGGCAGATCGCGTTCGACGCCTGGGCGGCCGCGAACCCCGAGCGTGCCGAGCTCCTCGCCCGCAT
>DATMFB010000070.1:0-12263 GCA_035556395.1 Microbacteriaceae bacterium | reverse complement strand
GACGTAGATCCCGGCCCAGAGGACGGTTGCTCCGATGACCGCCGTGAGCGCGCGCCCCCGTGCGCCACCCGCCCTCGTCACCGTCTCACGCTACTCCCGCCGCGCCCGCGCCCGCGCCCGCGCCCGAGCGGCGCCGACGCTCGCGGGTCGTCCTCAGTTTCCGAGCATTCCGCCGGTGCCCTCGGCGAGCTGGGCTCCGAGCGTGACGCCCTGATGGTGCCAGTAGCGGTCGATGATCTTCCACTCGCCGTCTCGCTTCTCGAGCCGATCGCTGTACTCGCCATGGACCTGCGCCATCTTCGCCTCATTGTCGGGCGTGCGCATGCCGGCGACGTTCAGCGTCTTGGACTTCACGCTTGCGGCCTGGAGGCCCGGTTCGAAGTCGATCCGGATGTTCGTGCAGTAATGGATGTCGAGGAAGAAGAGGCCGGCATTGCGTTCATACTCGGGGCGCACGTCGCGCGCGTACTCACCCCGGATGTGACCACTGGAGGTCCAGTCCATCGTCGTCTCGGGGACGAAGAGCTCGTCGAGCGCCGCCCAGTCGTGGTCGTCGAGCGCGTGCACATAGCGTGCATAGAGATCGTAGATCGCGATCCGGTCGACGACCTCTGCTGCGTAGTCGGGTCTAGTCATCGTTCGGGTCTCCCATTCGGATCGGTTCGAGCCGCAGGCCTTCGACGGTCGCGGGATCGAAGTGGTCGTACATGCGGATCGACTTGATTCGACCCTCGTCGTCGAAGAGATAGATCCCCATGCCCGATGCGGCGGGCTCGAGGTGGCCGGAGGTCCATTCGACGGTGAAGCTGCGCGGCTCGTGGATCTGGCTTGAGAAGTACAGCACGACCTCGTCACCGATGAACTGCTCGTAGAGCCGGCGCACCTGGTCCGGCGGGATGACCGAGGTCCCGACCTCGATCGTCGCGTCGGGCGCGAACGTGGCGAGCACGCCCTCGAGATCGAGCCGGGTGACGGCGTCGTAGTAGGCGGCGTTGATCCCGTTGAGCTGGTCCGCGGAGATCGGGACGTCGTCGCCGCTGGTGTCGTAGGAGGGCGGGCGCACGTCGGCGCTGCCGTTCAGCACCTTCTCGTAGAAGTAGACGTGTGCTCGCTCAAGCGTGCCTGCAGACCGGTCCTCGTCCCGGTACACCCCGACGATTCCCACCGGGAGGACGGCCGAGCCTTCGGGCGTGGGCACGAGGACCTGCACCTCGGTCATGCTGAGGTTGCCCGAGGCGCTCACGGCGCGAAACGAGATCGGTCCGGGCTGATCGAGATTGAAGATCCGGTGCCAGCGCTCGGCGAGTTCGCGCAGAGCGCTGTCGCCTTCGATCCGACCGGCGATGTTGGCGTCGAGGATCGGCGTCCCGCCGAACTCGGCGACCGCCGCATCGCCGTCGCCGCGGAACAGGGCGTCGATGAGCCTCGCCTCGGAGGTATCGAAGGGTTCGTATCGGATGGTCATGCGAGCTCCTCGTAGCGCTTGTGGCGCTGACTCCACAGGAGCAGCGCGAGAATGACGATGAATGGGACGGCGCCGCGCAGCTGCTGCAGGACCGTGATGGAACTGAGTGCTCCCTGGAGCACGCCGAGCCCGAGGCCGCCCGCGAGCGTCCACCAGAAGCTGTGGAACCGGCCGACGAGAGCTGCGGCGAATGCCGGCGTGATGAGCATCGCGAATGTCACGAAGTTGCTCGGGAACTGCGGCGCGACGAGCATGAGCGCGAGCGCAGTGAGGGCACCGGTCGCCGTCCAAACCGACAGGGCGATCCGGGTACCGGGAATACCCTGGAGCAGCGCGGTCGTCGGGCGCGAGGAGATCGCCTGCAACTGCAGGCCCGTGTGCGTGCGGGCGAGGACGAACGCGCAGATCCCCGCGAGCGCGACCGCGAGCAGGCAGCTGACGATGACCAGCCAGGTGACCGTCACGCCCGCGACATCGAACGCGCCGACGGACAGCGGCGCAGGGAAGGACCGAAGCGTGAAGCCGCTGAACAGCTTCGAGCCGAGCGCGATGAGTCCCGTGAAGACGACGATCGTGACGGCGGTCTTGACCGCGGGGCTTCCATTGCGGAACCAGTAGACGAGCGCGAGCCCGATCAGCAGGTTAAGCGCAGCCGAGGTGGCGATGCCGAGGAGGATCGCGAGGGCCAGATTGAGTCCGCCGTTGTAGAGCGTGACCATGACGAAGGCGCCGAAGGCGCCGACCGCCGTCTGGCTGAAGTTCATCACCGCGACGAATCGATACGTCACGAGCGTCGCGATGCCGACGAGCGCGTAGGCCGCGCCCGCGGCGAGCCCCGCGATCGCGGTCGAGAGAATGAGCACGGCGGACTAGCTCCTCGGTGCGCGCTCGGTCGTGCGCGCGGGGAAGGGGTCGGTCTCGACGCGTCCGAGGCCGAGCAGCCAGCGGCTGCCCCGCTCCGCGACGACGTCGTAGTCCTGGCCGAGGTGGTTCGCGATGACGTGGATGTCACGCAGGTAGCGCTGCAGCGGGTCTTCCAGGTTGTATGGGCTCGATCCGAGGCCGTCGAGCAGCGATCGGACCGCATCCTTCGCCATGTGGGCGACGGCGAGCTGGTCGAGCGCGAGCTGTCCCTGCTCCTCGAGCGACCACTCCTCCTCGGCGTCGCACTTGCGGATGAGCCAGGCGAGCGAGTGCTCGTAGAGCAGCCTCGCCGCCCGGACCTGCTGGTGCGCCATGCCCCAGCGGATCCGCGACGCCTCGCGGTCGCTGCGGGCCTTGCCCCACGGCTTGGATCCCGCGAGGCGGTCCTTCGCGATCGCGAGTGCGCCCTCGGCCGTGCCGACCGCGAACGCGCACATCATGTGGGTGAGTCCGAAGAGCATCGGATAGCGGTAGATCGACTCTTCGTGGACCGCGCCGGGGTGGCCCTTCGCCGAGTGGAAGAGCTCGACCTCGATCGCGAAGCGCTCGGGGACGAAGACGTCCGTCGCTGTGACCGACGCGCTGCTCGTCGCCGCCATCCCGGACATGTGCCAGTCGTCGTGGACCGTGAGCTGGTCCTTGGGCACGAGGATCGCGTAGGGGATCTGCTCGCCCTGCTCCAGGACGTTCGCGCCGATGATGATCCAGTCGGAGTTCGCGGACGCGGAGTTGTACTTCCAGTGACCGTTGAGGGTGAAGCCGCCCTCGACCGGCACTGCCGTACCGGTGGGGGCCAGCGCGCCGGCGACCTTGACGTTGTCTCGGTCGGCGAACAGCTCGCGCTGGCCCTCCATCGGCATATGGCACACGAGCCAGTTGTGCTCCATCAGGAACGCGATCGTCCAGGCGGTGGACGGGTCGGCGGCTGCGAGGACCCGTGAGACCTCGCAGAGCACGTCGAACCCGAGCCCGTCCCCACCGAACGCCTTCGGAACCATCGCGCTCAGCAGGCCCGCCTGCTCGGCGAGGTCGACGATCTCCTGGCTGACTGCCCGGTTGATCTCGGCCTGCCGTGCACGGACGCGGACCGGCTCGCTGAGCTGGCGCGCCGCCTCGACGAGCTCTCGGCCTCTGGCCGAGTCGATCTCGAGGTGCTGCTCTCGAATGGTTCCGATGGACATGGTCGCTTCCTTCAGGTCGTTCCTGGTTCGGTGGTGAGCGGTGTCGTCAGCTGCGCGGCGGCAGCGTGAACGGCGCGTCCTGGGCGAGCACCCAGGCGCCGTCCTCGACGGTGACGATTCGCACGGTCGTGTTCGGTACGCGATCCGCCGGCGTGCCGACGAGGAACGGTCCTCCCGCGATGGAGTTCGTGATCGGTGCCATCGTCTCGAATGCGGCCGAGACCGACTCCCGCGTGATGGGGCCCTCGATCGACTCGAGCACCTCGACCGCGTAGGTCGCGGAGAGCCAGGCGCCCTGCGTGAACGAGTTGATCGGGAACGCGCCGGACTCGCCGGCGGCGAGGTAGGCGGCCATGTCGGCGCTCGTGTCGTCGAGGGGGGCGAACTCGATCGCGAGGTAGACGGGGACGCCCGTCGGCTGGATCGCCTCGGCGACCGCCGGGTCGTACCCGCCGAGCGGCAGCATGATGACGTCCTGCATGCCCTGGGTCGCCATCTGGGAGGCGATCGCCGCCACGTCGCCGATGTTGCCGCCCATGAGGATCGCGTCGCAGCCGGCATCCTTGGCCTGCAGCAGATACGGGGTCATGTCAGCGGTGTCCGGCGGGATCGTGAAGTCGGTCAGTCCGATCTCGTTTCCGGTGACCTGCTCGTACCAGTCGATCGCCTGCTGGTTCTCGGGCACGCCCGGACCGGCGATGAGCAGCGCGCAGACGTTCTGCGCCCCGAGCTCCTCGGCCGCGTAGACCATCTGCGCCGTGTTCACGGTGAGGGGGCCAGGGTTGGTACGGGTGATGTTCTGCGCATTGCCGCAGTTCTCGTCGCCGACCGCCTGGATGTCGTAGATGCCCGACTCGACGTAGAACGCGTCGTTCGCCGCGCAGGCGGTGTAGCTGCCGCCGCCGATGAGGGCGACGACGCCGTCCTGGTCGATGAGCTGGTTCGCGGCCTGGACCGCGCCTGCTGGGGTGTTCGCATCGTCGACAACCGTGTACTCGATCTGTCGACCCTGGATCCCGCCTGCGGCGTTCACCTGGTCGAAGACGTAGCGCACGGTCGGCTCGATGCCGACGGCGTCGAACGAGTACGGGGTGCCCGTCTTCGTCATGATCGCGCCGATCTTGATGGGGCCGGCGTCCTCGCCGGTGCCGCTGCCGCCGCCGTTGTCTCCACCGGCACAGCCGGCGAGGGCGAGCGCGGCCGCGGCGGCGATCGCCACCGGAACTGCCACTCGAGCTCGTGCTCGTGACGTCATCGTCAGTCTCCTCTTGCTACTCATTGGTGGGTGGGGTGTTGCTGTTCGGCTCACTCGCACCGACGGGCTGGCCGAGGTAGACCTCGATCACCTCCGGCAGAGCGAGCACGTCTTCTGGGGTGCCCTCGGCGAGGACGCTGCCCTCGGCCATGACGATCAGCGAGTCGCAGGTGTCTCGCACGAGCGCCATGTCGTGCTCGACCAGCAGCACCGAGCTGCCGGTGCGCTCGGGGATCGACCGGATGGCCCGGCCGAGCCGATGCGACTCCTCGGCGCCCTGCCCTGCTGCCGGCTCGTCGAGGAGCAGCACGTCGGCGCCCGAGGCCGCGAGTCCCGCGACTTCGAGGATTCGACGGCTGCCGAGGTCCACGGATTCGATATACGCGTCGGCCCTGGGGCAGTCGAACCACGCGAGGTACTGGTCGACTTCGGCGTCGGTCAGTCTCCGCCCGGCGACGAGTCGCACGTACGCGCCGACCTTGAGGTCCGGTGCGACCTGCAGGTGCTGGAAGCTGCGGCGGATGCCGTATCGCTTGGCGCGTCGGTTCGCCGACACGCCGTCGAGCAGGCCGGCTCGCACTCGGACGCTGCCGGTCGTGGGGACGAAGCCGGTCAGCGCGTTGATGATCGTGGACTTGCCTGCACCGTTCGGGCCGATCAGGCCGAGGACTTCGCCCTCGTGCAGCGAGAAGTGCACATCGGTGATCGCCTTGACCGTCCCGAAGGTGACTCCGAGTCCGTCCGCCTGCAGCACGACAGGTCGGCTACGGAGCGTCTCGAGGCTCGGACGGGGTGAGAGCTCGAGCGATGACCTCTGGGGCTGGAGCTCAGCGGGACGTGGCGGAGCCGGCTCCCCGCGCTGCCGGCGCTTCTTCTCGCGGCGCGCTCTGAGGCTTGCTCTAACGAGATCGTGCTGCCCCATCGTGCCGCCTCCGGCCTTCAGGGCGAAGAACGCGAGGACTGCGAAGATCACGCCCGCGATGTCCTTCGGGATCTTGACGAGCTCGAGCAGGACAGGGAAGAGCACATAGAAGAGCCCCGACATCAGTGCGGCTTCCGCGTGCCTCACGCCCAGCATGATCGCGAGCGCGAAGACGGCGACGGATTCGACGGCAGTGAAGCTCTCGGCGCGCACCGAGCCGTACTGGCCGACCATGAGTCCGCCGGCGATGCCGGCGAGGCCGGCGCTGATGGCGAACGCGAGCAGTTTGCTCCCCGCGACACTGATGCCGTGCGCGGTCGCGGCACGCTCCGAGTACTTGATCTCCATCCAGCTCGCTCCGACGCGACTGCGGTCGATGACCTGCAGGAGGATGAAGACGAGCACGACGAGCACGGCGATGAAGATGAAGTAGGCCCTCGAGTTCGGCAGCCACTCCGGCAGTGCGACTCGGAGGCCCTCGACCTGGCCGGGGAACTGCTGTGCGCTCCAGAAGATCGCGCTCGTCGTGGCGAGCGCGAAGGTCGCGACGGCCAGCATGGGGCCGCGCAAGCGCAGCGCGGCTGCGCCGACGATGACGCCGGCAGGCACCGCGACGAGGCCGCCGAGCAGCAGCCAGACGAGGAAGCCGCCGGGGACGCCGCTCACGCCGGCCCACTGTGTCATCCAGGCGCCGATGCCGACGAATGTGATCTGGCACAGGGCGAGGGCGCCGAGTCGACCGGTCAGGATGCCGAGGCTCTGGAAGACGACGACGTAGATGAGACCGCTCGTCAGCAGCCCGAGCCAGTAGGAGTTGACGAGGTTCGGCACGAGTGCGATCGCGACGATGAAGAGGCCGGCGCCGACGACGAGCGGTCGACCGGGGATGAGTCCACCGGTGATCCGGCCGACCGACTGGTCGAACTGTGCAGCGCGCATCATGCGGCCGCCTCGTCGTCGCCACCGAGGTAGAGGTCCTGGAGCAGGGCCTCCTGACCTCGCAGGGTCTGCGCTGGTGCGCTGTGCACGATCTCGCCGTGGCGCATGACGAGCGCGTGGTCGGAGACCTCGAGGGCAAGCGCTGCGAATTGCTCGACGAGCAGGACCGCCCGGCCGTCATCGGCGAGCGATCGCACGGTCGCGAGGAGGCGCTGGACGATCGCCGGGGCGAGTCCCAGCGACAGCTCGTCGAAGAGGAAGACCTTGGGGTTGCGGAGGTACGCGCGGGCCACGACGACCATCTGCTGCTCGCCGCCCGACAGCAGGCCCGCCCGCACATCGCGGCGCTTGACGAGCTCGGGGAAGAGCGCATATGCGGCGGAGATGTCGGCGCGGGTCCCGACGGCGACGCGGAGGTTCTGCTCGGTCGTCATCGCGGGAAAGACCGATCGCCCTTCCTCGACGTGGGCGAGTCCCGCGCGCGCGCGACGGTCGGGCCGCCAGCCGTTGATCCGGACGCCATCGAGCTGCACGTCGCCCTTGGCGATCGGCAGCACCCCGGAGAGGCTCTCGAGCAGGCTGGTCTTGCCGGCGCCGTTGACTCCGAGGAGCGCGCAGACCTGTCCTGCTTCGACTGCGAACGACACGTCACGGACGACCGGCAGGTCGGCCCGCTTGGCCGTCAGGTGCTCGACGACGAGCATTCGGCGAGTCTCCTTCGTCTCGACACACGGCCGCTGCTGCGGCTCGTCATACGAGCGTACGAAGCTGGAATGCAGGCCCGCTACGCACCAAAAGGTAAGGAACAACCGCACTTTTTTGTGAGTGCTTACCTCTGCGGGGATCGCGTTCGCCCACTTGAGTGCCTTGCTCTCCGCGCGTACGGTACCCCCATGGAAGTAACTGGAATCGACTGGTCGCGGGAGCAGATCCCCGGGTTCTACGACGGCATCAACGGAGCTGCCTGCCCGAGTCGACTGCTGCTCGGGCATGTCAGCAGCAAATGGGGCGTGCTCGTCCTGCTCTCGCTCTCGGGCGGTCCGCAACGCTGGGGCGAGCTCAAGCGCTCGATCGAAGGCGTCAGCGAGAAGATGCTGGCACAGACGCTGCGCACGCTCGAGGAGGACGGACTGCTTGAACGTGAGGCGTTCCCGGTCATCCCGCCGAAGGTCGAGTACCGTCTCACGCCGCTCGGTGCCGAGCTCACTCAGCTGCTGCTCCCGGTGATGAGCTGGATCGTCGACAAGGCCTCGGACATCGTGGCGGGGTCGACCGAGGAGGAGCTGCTCGCGACGAGCGCCTGACCTGCTTACCTTGAGGTACCTGTCTTCCGGCGCACGCCCGCCCCATGTCAGGATCGACGGGCTCCGCACACGGTGGTGCGGAAGAGACCTTGGGAGATGCGCGTGCGATTCGGGATCACAGGAGCGACTGGACACTACGGAGGCCAGGTCGTCGAGGCGCTCATCGAATTGGGCGTCGCGCCCGACGACATCGTGGCGACGGGGCGAGATGCGTCCAAGCTGGCAGCGCTGACCGACCTCGGTGTTCGTGCGACGGCCGCCGACTATGACGACCGAGCTGCGCTCGACCGAGCCTTCACTGGCGTCGATTCGGTCCTGCTCGTCTCGGGAGCCGACCCCGGCGCGCGAGTCGTGCAGCACGAGAACGTCATCGCCGCGGCATCCGAGGCCGGAGTCGGCTTCCTCGCCTACACGAGCGTGCTCCGGGCGGACGACACACCGCTCATGCTCGCACCCGACCACAAGGTGACCGAGGCGGCGATCCGGGCATCCGGGCTCCCGTACACATTCCTGCGCCACGGGTGGTACTCGGAGAACTACGTGCAGCCGGCGGCCGACGCGATCGCGACCGGTGTGCTGCGCGCCGCGACCGGCTCTGGACGGGTCTCGAGCGCGAGCAGACGGGATCTGGCGGAAGCCGGCGCACGCGTGCTCGTCGAGCGCGGGCACGATGGCGCCGCTCTCGAGCTCGTGGGCGACCAGTCCTGGACGCTCGGCGAGCTCGCGGCGGTCGCGTCGACGATCGGCGGCCGCCCCGTCGAGTTCGCGGGGCTGACGGCCGACGAGCTCAGGGAGACGTTGCTCGGGTTCGGCCTCGACGACGGCCTCGTCGGCTTCCTCGTGGCGCTCGACGTCCAGATCTCCGAGGGTCTCCTCGAGTCGGATTCGAGGGACCTGTCGGCGATCCTGGGCAGGCCGACCGAGCGTCTCGAGACGACGCTGGCACGCGAGCTCGCCGAGCAGGGTGCCGAATGACGGCCGTGGCCGGGCGCGTCGCCGTCGTCACCGGTGGAGCGTCCGGGATCGGACGTGGGATCGCCGAGGCGCTGCTCGAGGCGGGTGCGACGGTCGTCATCGCCGACATCCAGCCCGATGCGCTCGCTGCGGCCGCCGCCGAGCTCGGGGTCACCGGCGTCCAGGTCGACGTCACCGATGCGGGCTCGGTCGAGGCGCTTCGCGACGCGGTGCTCGCGGAGCACGGGCGAGTCGACATCGTGTGCCTGAATGCCGGCATCGGGCCGGCCGGGCTCATGCGGGATCTCACTCGCGCGGACTGGGAGTGGATCCTCGGTGTCAACCTCTGGGGAGTCATCAACGGCGTTCAGGCATTCCTGCCGGTGCTCGAGTCGAATGCCGACGGGGGGCACATCGAGATCACCGGCTCCATGTCATCCTTCGTGTCGATGCCGACGATCGGCTCCTACACCGTGACGAAGTTCGGCGCGGTGGCGATCGCGGAGACCCTCGCGATCGAGCTCGCGGACGCGGGCTCCGAGGTGCACGTCTCGCTGCTCGCGCCCGGTCCGGTCCGGACGAACATCGGCGCGTCGTCGCGCAACCGTCCCGATTCGCTCCGGGGTGGGCTCGCAGACGTGGACGTCGCGAGCGGGATCGCGTCGGGGATGCGCTGGATCGATCCGATCACTGCCGGGCGCATCACGGTGCGGGCCATCGAGGCGAATGACCTCTACGTGCCGACGCACCCCGAGCTCTGGGCGCCGATCGAGGCGCGCCACGAGGCGATCCGGGCCGCATACGCGAAGTACCCGATCTGGGACGAGTCGTGACCGCCGTCGGGGGCCGCGTCGCGGTGGTCACGGGAGGCGCGTCGGGGATCGGCCGAGGCATCGCCGAGGCGCTGCGGGACGCCGGCGCCCAAGTCGTGATCGCCGACATCGAGCAGGACGCGCTCGACGCGGTCGCGGCCGAGCTCGGCGTCGCGGGCGTCCAGGTCGACGTCAGTCGACTGGAGAGCGTCCAGGCGCTCGCAGACACCGTGCTCGATCGCTTCGGTCGAGTCGACATCGTCGTGAACAACGCGGGGGTCGGACCGCTCGGCTACATCCGCGATCTCACTGTCGAGGACTGGCGATGGCTCGTCGATGTGAACCTGTTCGGCGTGGTTCACGGCATCGCGGTGTTCCTCCCGATCCTCGAGGCGAATCCCGACGGCGGACACATCATGAACACCGCATCGCAGGCGGCGTTCGCTCCTCTCGAGTCGATGGGCGCGTACTCGGCGACGAAGTTCGCGGTCGCGGCGACGACCGAAGTGCTCGCCGCCGAGCTCGCCTCGGCCGGGAGCAAGGTCACGGCGACCCTGCTCGCTCCGGGTCCGGTGCTCACGAACATCGGCACGAGTTCCCGCAATCGCCCTGACGGCGAGGTCGGAGGGCTGCAGGATGCGGTGCTCGCGGAGACGATGGACACGTCGGACTGGTTGCGGCCCGAGGAGGTCGGGCGGATCGCGGTGCGCGCGATCGAGTCCGACGACTGGCTCGCCCCGACGCATCCGCAGTATGTGGCGCAGGCGCGGGAGCGCTTCGATCGCATCACGGCGGCGTACGGGAAGTACCCGTGGATTCGCGAGGAGCCGACGACCTAGCCGATGAGGCGGGCCATCCACTCGTCCTTGGCGCGATTCGCTCTCATGCCGAGCCAGGAGTCGGGTGCGACGCTGTCGAAGACGTGCCACCCGCCGGGCCAGACGTGAAGCTCCGCGTCGCCGCCTGCTGCCCAGATCGCTTCGGCGAACGCGACGTCCTCGTCCCGGAACGCCTCGGCGGATCCGCAGTCGATGTAGGCCGGCGGCAGGCGAGCGAGGTCGGTGGCCCTCGCGGGGGCCGCGTACGGGGAGACATCGCGTGTGCCGCGGCGCGCCCCGAGCAGTGCGTCCCATCCTGTGTCGTTGGACCCGCGGGTCCACATCGCTCGATGCTCGTTCTGCGCGTGGGCGTGTGTCGGACGGTCGTCGAGCATCGGACATACGAGCATCTGTCCGGCAATCCGAGGGCCGCCTCGGTCGCGCGCGAGGAGCGCGACACCCGCGGCGAGCCCGCCGCCGGCGCTGACGCCGACGACGACGACCCGGTCGGGGTCCGCACCGAGCGTCGGTGCTTCCTGCGCGAGCCAGCGCAGCCCCGCATAGCAGTCCTCCACCGGGATCGGATCGGGGTGAGCCGGAGCGAGCCGATAGCCGATGCTCGCGCCGATCGCGTCGTGACGGTCGACCCAGGCGATCACGCGTTCGAGGAACATTCGGTGGTCGCCACTCACCATCCCGCCCCCGTGGATGTTGTAGATCGCGGGGCGGTCGGTGCGCGAGCTGTCGCGGCGCCGGACGATCGCGATCGGGATGGGATCGCCTGCGTGGCCTCGCGCCTCGAGGTCGATGAGCTCGACGTCCGGATGCGCGGCGAGCGCGGCATTCGTCGCGGTGAGGTCGGGTGCTGCCGCCTGGATCCCCGCGAGCATCTCGGGGGAGAGATCGCCCGGGGACGTGTCGAGCACTGCAGAGAGCACGGGTTCGAGCTCCGAGTCGTAAGGGGGGCGCGGACCGCGGTTGTTCACCCGCCTCACGCTAACGCAGCACCGGCCGGCGATCGCGGCCAATACGATTGGGCCTCCGAGGCGATGACGAATGCGCGCAGCGGTCGTGACGAGGACGGATGAGCCGCTGGAGTTCCTCGAGGTCGATCTCGATGCGCCGCAGGGCGCCGAGGTGGTGCTCCAGGTGCGCGCGATGCGGACACTGCGACGACTGCATCCTCGGGCGCCCGTACATGTGCACCCGCGTGGAGGAGACCGAGCGGCCGGACGGCGCCGCAGCGCGCGCCAGCCTCCGCGGGCGTCGCGTGACGGCGTTCTCGCACATCAGCGGCTTCGCGTCCTCGATCCTGCTGCATGAGAACAATCTCGTCGTGATCGCCGACGACATCCCGCTCTATCTCGACTTCTGGCGTCAGGGGCGCTTCCCGCTCGACCTCCTCGTCGGCCGACGGATCGCGCTGAGCGACGTCAACGACGCCTTCGCGACGGTCGGCGCCGACGCTGTGGAGCGCACGGTCATCACGTCGTTCGAATAGAACGCGATCCCGCCCGGTCCGCGCGCGTCAGTCGTCCGCGGGCGGCAGGATCGAGACGGTCCCATCGTGCTCCTCGCGCACGACGGTGCCGTCGTCGAGCTCGGCGATGGGGCGCCGCTCGAGCCAGGTGAGCGTCCAACGCCAGCCGGCGGCGTCGATGCCGTCCGCCTCGAGCTCCGCCTCCACCC